>NZ_JBQQBO010000014.1:0-207506 GCF_052246905.1 Saccharopolyspora antiqui | reverse complement strand
GGTTTTCGCACTCACGACCGAATCGGCCACGTGGGCGGGTGGGCGCTGCCAGACTGGGCGGATGACCGCACTGACCCTGCCCGAGGAGTTCGTGCTGCTCCTCCAGAAGGACAACGGTTCTTACCACTCGACAGCCGACTACGTCGGCGCCGCCGAACTCGGCGAGCTGGCGCTGCGGCACCGGGTCGAGTTCGTCGGCAAGAAGATCCGGGTCGTCGACGCGAGCCCCAGCGGACTCGACTGGCTCGACGAGTCGATGGCGTTCCTGGTGCGCAAGGCCGGATCGGCGAACAAGCCGCTGGCCGCTTCGCGGCTGATCCAGCACCGGCGTTCGGTCCGCAAGGTGCACTGCGCGGCGCTGGCGCGGCGCGGCCTGATGCGGCACGAGCCGAAGAAGGCGCTGTTCATCCCGTACGACAAGTACTTCCCGGACACCGCCGCGCGGCAGGCGCTGATCGCGGAGATCCGCGCGGTCGCCCGCCGGGAGCGCGAACTCGACAACCGGCTGGCGCTGCTGGCCGCCGTGGTGCACGCGACCGGGCTGGTCCGGTCGCTCGGTCTGGATCGGGCCGAGCGCAAGCGGCTGAAGGAGATCAGCAAGGGCGAGCAGCTCGGCCAAGCGGTGGCGGCCGTCATCGCGGCCGCGGCCGCGGCGATCACCGCCGGTGCGTCCGCCGCAACGACCGGCGCCGGTGGGGATGGCGGTGGGGATGGCGGCGGCGGGGCGAGCTGAGATCAACGGTCCCCCAGCAGGTGGGCGGCACCTGGAGCAGTTCCAGACATGGCCGACCGCGGTGCTCGGGCAGGCATAGGATCGCGGCGTGGATCGTGCAGCCGTAGCGAAAACCGTTGAAAAGGCATGGGACGAGTCGGTCTTGCCGAGCTTGTCGGAGCTGGTGGAGATCCCGGCGATCTCGCCCACCTTCGACGCCGGATGGGTCGCTGCCGGGCACCTCGACGCCGCCATCGAGCACCTGCGGGCGTGGGTCTCGGCGCGGCGGATCACCGGCGCGAACATCGAGGTCGTGCGGCTGCCGGAACGCACGCCGCTGCTGCTGGTGGACATCCCGGCGACCGAGGGCGCGGCCGACGGCACGGTGCTGCTGTACGGGCACCTGGACAAGCAGCCGCCGGTGGGCGGCTGGTCGGAGGGTCTCGGGCCGTGGACGCCGGTGGTTCGCGACGGTCGGCTGTACGGCCGCGGGGCGGCCGATGACGGCTACGCCGGGTACGCGGCGATCACGGCCATCGAAGCCGTCCGGCAGCACGGGGGAGCGCACGCGCGTTGCGTGGTGCTGCTGGAGACCGGCGAGGAGTCCGGCAGCCCTGACCTACCCGCCTACCTGGCGCACTTGGCCGACCGGCTCGGCGAGGTGTCGCTGGTGGTGTGCCTGGATTCCGGGGCGGGCGACTACGAGCGGCTGTGGCTGACGAATTCGCTGCGCGGCCTGGTGCAGCTGCACCTCAAGGTGCAGGTGCTGGACAGCGGTCTGCACTCCGGTTCGGCCAGCGGCATCGCCCCCAGCTCGTTCCGGGTGCTGCGGCAACTGCTCGACCGGCTGGAGGATTCCGCGACCGGCGAGATCCTGGTGCCCGAACTGAACGTGCCGATCCCGGCGAACCGGGTCGACGAGGTGCGATCGGCGATCGCGGCGGTGCCGGGCCTGGTGCGCGGCTCGGTGCCGTGGCTGGACGGGCTGCGGCCGGTCGACGAGGACGAGGTCGAACTCGCGTTGAACAACACCTGGCGGCCAACGCTGTCGGTGATCGGCGCCGACGGGCTGCCGAAGCCAGCGGACGCGGGCAACGTGCTGCGGCCGCACACGACGGTGGTGCTGAGCTTCCGGCTGCCGCCGACCGCCGATCCGGAGGCGGCGCTGCGGGCGGTGCGGGAGAAGCTGACCACGGACGTGCCGTACGGGGCACGGGTCAGCTTCGAATACTCCGAGACCGGCCTCGGTTGGAACGCGCCCGAGCTGGCGCCGTGGCTGGCCGCCGCGCTGGATGCGGCCAGCGATGACGTGTTCGGCGCGGGCTGGCGGACCTTGGGGCTGGGCGGCTCGATCCCGTTCATGGGCCTGCTGCAGGGCGCCTACCCGAACGCGCAGTTCGTGGTGACCGGGGCGCTGGGACCGGACAGCAACGCGCACGTACCGGACGAGTCGCTGCACCTCGCGTTCGCCGCGAAGGTCACCTCGGCCGTCGCCTACGTCCTCGACGCCCACGCCCGCCGCTGATCGGGCCCGGCACAATTCCGCGAGGAAGCGACGTACCTGGCGGAATCGTGCTCGGCCGGGCCTGGCGGTGCTGTTCTGGAGGTGATTCGGGTTGCCGCGAATGCCGGTCGTGGAACTCGCGGGGATTACCAAGCGCCACGGGGCGCTTTCGGTGCTCCGTGGCGTTGACCTCGCGGTGCGGGCTGGTGAGGCCGTCGGGATCCTCGGCGCCAACGGGTCGGGGAAGTCGACGTTGCTGCGGATCCTCGCCGGGATTTCCCGGCCGTCCGGCGGAACGGTCGCGGGTCGGCCGACCATCGGGTACCTACCGGACCGGTTTCCGGCTCGGCAACGCATGAGCGCCCGCGCCTACCTGTGCCACCTGGGCCGGATCAGCGGACTGTCCACGGCGCAGGCGAGGACTCGGGCCGATGAGTGGTTCGACCGCTTCGCGCTCGCTGGTGGTCCGGACACGCCGCTGCGCGATCTTTCCAAGGGCAACGCGCAGAAGGTCGGCCTGGCGCAGGCCCTGCTGGCCGAGCCCGAACTGCTGGTGCTGGACGAACCCTGGTCCGGGCTGGACGCCGAGGCCCGCGTGGCGCTGACCGAGGTGATCGCCGAGTCCACGGCCGCCGGGACCGCCGTGGTTTTCACCGACCACCGACCGGAAGTGGTGCAGGCGCAGGCCACCCGGTCGCACCTGCTCACCGGGGGTCGGTTGCAGCTGCTCGAAGCCGACGACGCCTGCCGGATCGTGTTGCGCGACGGCGAAGCGGTGGACTGGGCGGCACAACCCGGTGTGCTGGCGGTGCACCGGGATCAGCACGTCGAGCTGGTCGTGGCCGTGGCGGAACGGGAGTCCTTGCTGCTCACCGCGATCCAGCGGGGTTGCGTGGTGCTCGCGGTCGATTCCAGGGCGCGGGAGGGCAGTCGATGATCGCGCTGGTCCGCTACCAGCTCGCCATGCTGTGGCATTCGCAGCGCTACCTGCCGCCGGTGCTGCTGTACCTCGGCATGACGGCGATCCTCTACAGCGACAACTCCGGCCCTGCGCTGCCCGGTTACGCGGTGACCTGCGGCGCGCTGCTGGTCGTGGCGGGTTGGCTGACGATCGCGCTCGTCGATGTGGAGGACACCGTGCAGCGCGCGCTCACCGCCACGCACGTCCGGTCGATGTACCGGATGCTGTTCGGCATCGTGCTGGCCGCGCTGGTGTGTTCGGTCGGTCTCGCGGTGCTCACCGTGGTGTGGTCGGAGATCGCGCACGGGTTCGGCTACGCGCCGAGCGATCTCGGCATCGGGCTGCTCGCGCACGTCGCGTGCGCGGTGTTCGGCATCGCCCTCGCCCTGCCGTGCTCCGGGCTGGTGATCCGCCGGATCGGCTACGCGGTGGCCGCTGCGGGCGTGCTGTTCGGGATCGCCTTGCTGGCCAAGTGGATTCCGCTGGCCTTCCCGCTGCTGCTGGCGCTGAGCGCGGATTCGGCGAGCGCTGCCTTGCTCATCCGTTCCGCGCTCGTCGCCGGATGTGTGCTGGTCGTCAGCGCGTTCCTCGTCACGACCTGGTTCGTCCGCCGCGCGTAGTGCGAACGTTGGGCGTGGCCGTGCGAATCCGTGGAATCGGCGCTTCGCTCAGCGCTTCGGGATCATGATCCAGAGCACGATGTAGAGCACGAACTGCGGTCCGGGCAGCAGGCAGGACAGCAGGAACAGCAGTCGGACGGTGAACGGCTTCATGCCGAACCGGTGGGCCAATGCGGCGCACACACCCGCGATCATCGCGCCGTCTCGCGGCCGGGCAAGGGGCATTCGGTACGTCGTCATGCCTCAATACTGCCTGCCGCAGCGGCTCGGTTCGTCAGGGATCGACCCCGAGATGCCCCTGAATCCCCCTCCACCTGCGGAGGCAGGGCGCGGTCGCGGGTCATCCCGCAGTGCTACGCCAGGAGTAGCGCCCGGCGCCGCAGCGGATCACCGTCTCGTCGGCCGGGGCCGCTGCTCGGCCCAGCGGGACAGGCCCGGCAGCACGAACCGATCCCGCGACCCGTCCAGGAACCCGCCGCACGGGTCGTCGAATGCGCCCGGACCGCGCTCGCCCCGGGCCGCGAGGGCGGCGCGGACCCGGTCCTGCGCGGGCCGCAGGATCTCCCGGACGATCAGCACGCACAGCGCGACCACCATCGCGTCCCGGATCACGACCGCGCCGAGGAACCAGCCTTCCGGCAGGCCTTTGTTGGCGGTGCCGAGGTAGTAGTACATCCGTGGCGCCCAAACCGCCGCGTCGACGATCATCCAGACCACCAGCACCCGCCAGCGCGGGATGGCCAGCACCGCCAGCGGCACCAGCCACAACGAGTACTGCGGGCTCCACACCTTGTTGGTCAGCAGGAACGCCGCCACCACCAGGAAGCACAGCTGCGCCAGCCGCGGCCGAGTCGGTGCGGCCAGCGCCAACCACCCGATCCCCAGGCAGGCCAGCAGGAACAGGGCGAGGCTGACCGAGTTGAGCACCGTCGGCATGGCGCCATCGGGCAGCGCACCGTCGAAACCGGCCCAGCCGGTGAAGTGCATCACCACGTTGTACAGCGAGTCCGGATCCGCTTGGCGCTCGTTGTTGAGCCGGAAGAACTCCCGCCAGCCCGCCGGGTACAGCACGAGTATCGGCACGTTGACCACCAGCCAGGTCAACGCGGTGGCCAACACCGCGCGCATCGCGTCCGGGAGCTTCCCGGCCCGCCACGCCAGCACCAGCAGCGGGCCGAGGAAGAACAGCGGGTAGAGCTTCGCCGCGCCGCCGAGCCCGATCAGCACCCCGGCCAGCACGGGCTTGCGCCGCGCCCACGCCAGCAGCCCGACCATGCTGAAAGCCGTGGCCAGGGCGTCGAAATTGGTGAAGGCATGCACGAAGACCAGCGGCGACAAGGCGGCCAGCGCGGCATCCCAGATCCGTCTGCGGCACAGCAGCACCACCGCCCAGATGGTCACCAACCAGGCCGCGGCCAGCCAGAACGCCGTGATGTTGAAGTACAGCACGCTCGCCAAGCCGCCGGGTAGCCAGCCGTAGCTGGCCAACGTCGCCCAACCGTCGGCGACCCGCGCGTTGACCCACTGGAACACCCCGGTGAGCACCGGGTACTCCATGTACCGCACCTGCTGGCGCGGCGTGCCCGGGTTCTCCAACCACGGTGTCTTGTACGGGAAAGCGGTGTCCGGCGCGAGATCACCCATGCCGTAGCGGGGAATGATGTCGGTGTAGCACATCGCGGTGTACTGCCGGTTGTTCCGCCAGTCCAACTGCGGCCCGTTGGCGCTGTCGTAGGTGACCTGGCAGGGCGCCTTGAAAAGCCATGCGGCGGCCAGCAGCAGCACCGCGAACAGCAGGATCACCCGCAGCGGCGTCCAGAACCACTGCCGACCGACCTGCGCGTGCCGCCCGAGCCGCCCGCCGAAGGGGCGGCTGAGCCGCTGCGCGAGCGGCTCGGTCCAGGTCGGCGGGACGCGGTCGGCGGGGCCGAGCGAGTCGCTGTCCACCGCCGAGCTCGCGCGCTCACCGGCGGTCGGCGGCGGTTCGGTGCTGGTTGGCTCGGTCGAGGTGGACACGCCCGGATGTTACTTGGGCCGGACAACGCGAAGGGGCACCCGCCGTGTCGCGGGTGCCCCTTCGCGGGTTGGCCGATGCTCAGCCGTAGTACCTGTTCCGGGTCGGCGCCACGTTCGCCGGTCCGTCGTTGGAATCGCCGTTGCCGTTGCCGTTGCCGTTCTCCTGGGTCGGGCAGTCCGGCTCCAGCCAGCCGCCGCAGTCCTCGCCCGGCCGCGGCCGCTGGGTCCTGGTCTCGTCCGGGTCTTCGGACTCGCTGGCCTCCGAGGTCGGCGGCATCGTGGTGGTGGGCGGCATCGTGGTGGTCGGCGGGGGCGGCGGGACGTTTTCGAACTGGCCGATCTTCTCACCGGTGGGCAGTTTCTCCACGGGCTTGCCCTGCAGGTAGGAGTTCATGAACTCCTGCCAGATCTTGGCGGGCAGGCCACCGCCGTAGAAGTCGTCGCCGTTCTTGTCCACCAACGCCTTCGTCCTGCCGTCGGCGTCGTTGAGCATGGCCACCGCGGTGGAGATCTGCGGGGTGGCGCCGATCATCCACGCGTTCTGGTTCTTCGTGGTGGAGCCCCACTGGTGGGTACCGGTCTTGGACACCACCGGCCGGTTCCCGGCCAGCGGGGCGTGCGAATGCGCGGCGACGTCCAGCATCGTCTGCCCGATGTTGTAGGCGACGTCCCTGCTCTCCGATGCACTGCCGAACGCCGGGCTCGGCTTCGGGATTTCGAGATCGGCCGGGCCCGACTCGGAGCTCATCGCCTCTTCCACGAAGTGCGCCGGAACCCGCTGGCCGCCGTTGACGAAGGACGAGTACGCGGAGGCCATGTCAGACGGCAGCACCGGGTACTGGCCCAGCGCGATACCGGCCTCGACGACGCCGTTGCGGTTCAGCTGCCTCGATTCCGGGATGCCCGCCTGGTGCGCGGCATCGGCGACCTTCGTGGGCCCGTACCTGTTGGCCATGTTGACGAACACGGTGTTGACCGATTTGGTCATCGCCTCGCGCACCCCGCAGTGCGTCGGCACGTCGCAGCGCACCCCGGGTGAGTTGTCGAACTCGGTACCGGCGATCGTCTGCGGCCCGCTGCCGTCGTAGAGCTCGCCGATCCCGTGGCCCTGTTCCAGACCAGCGGCCACCACGAACGGCTTGAACGACGAACCCGGCTCCTGCGGCCTGCTGGCCCAGTCGAGGTCACCGATCCGCTGCTGAGAACCGTAGTACGCCCGGATTCCGCCGGTCTCCGGATCGACCGCGACGAACGAGGTGCGCAGCGATTCCGGCTGTCCTTGCATCACTTCGTCGACGGCGGCCAAAGCCTTCTGCTGGGCGTCCGGATCGATGGTGGTCTTGATCGTGTAACCACCGCGGGAGAGCTCGCTTTCGGTCAGGCCCTTGGACTCCAGCTCCCGCAGGACGCTCTGCCAGATGGCGTCCTGGTCCGGGGAGAGCCTGCTGTTGGTCTTCCACTCCGTGCGGGGCCGGGTCTCCGGCAGCGTCATGGTCTCCCGCTCGCCGGGCTGCAGGAAGCCGTTCTGCTCCATCTGCCCGACGACGTACTCCCAGCGCTTCTGTCCCTTCTCCGGGTTCTGGCCGGGGTCGTTGCCCCCGTAGGGACTCTGCACCACACCCGCCAGCACAGCCGCCTCGGCGGAGTTGAGTTCGCTCGGCTTCTTGTCGAAGTACGCCCGCGCCGCAGCGGTGATGCCGTTCGCGCCGCGCCCGTAGTCCGCCGTGTTCATGTAAGCGAGCAGGATGTTGTCCTTCTTCTCCTGGTTCGTCAGCTTGAAGGCGAGGACAACTTCTTTGATCTTGCGGATGTAGGTCGGGTCCTTCTTCAGCCCCTGGTCCAGCTTGATGAACTGCTGGGTGATCGTGGAGCCACCGCCGACGCCGGAACCGCTCAACAAGTAGTAACCCGACCGCACGATGCCCATGAAGTCGAAGCCGGGATTGGAGTAGAAGGTGGCGTCCTCGGCCGAGACGGTTGCGTTGCGCATCGGCACCGACACCTCGTTGATGTCGTGCAGGACTTCCCGCGAGCCCTCCGGATCGATGCGCCCCATCGGTGCACCGGTGGAGTACTGCAACTCGATCGGCCGACTCGCGCCCATCACCTGCGCCTCGTTCGGCGCGTCCCACGCCAGGTAGCCGTAGATGAACACCGCGGTCGGTACCAGGACCCCCAGCGCCGCGGCGACGTAGCAGGTTCGGCGGAGCCGCCGCCAGATCCGGCTGCGCTTGGCTTGGGCGGCGGTCATCTCGTCGTCCGGGTCCGCGAGGTCGTCTGGTTCGTCGTAATCGTCGTTGACGAACTTGTCGAAGTCGTCGTCGCCGTTGTCACCATTGCGATCATTTCCGTAGGGATCGTTGCCGTAGTCGTCGTCCGCGGAGTCGTCGGCGTAGTAGTTGTAGTTCCCCTGCTCCTGGTGCGTCAGCAACTGCGGCTCGCGGGTTCGGCCCGCGCCCCCGGCCGCTCCCATCGCCGCACCCGCGGCTCCACCAGCGGCCCCGGCGGCGGCACCGGCCGCGCTTCCAGCGGCCCCGGCCGCGCCCGCCATCCCGGCGCCTGCGGCCGCTCCGGCGATCCCGCCCGCCGCGGCGGCAGCGGCTGCGCCGCCCGCCCGGCGACGATCGCCATCGCGGTTGTCCGCCGGGGTCTGCGGGATGTTCTGCGTCGGCTGCTCGCCGCGCGGCGGCTGCGGCGGACGCCCTGGCGGCGGTGGCGCTGGCACCTGCCGGGTCTGCTGCGCACCTGGCGGAGGTGGCGGTGGAGGCCCCTGGCGTCCGGCGTTCGGCGGCGGTGGCGCCGCGGCGAACGAGGTGGGCGGGTCGACTTGGCGCCCCCCGCTGTTCGCGGACTCGCCGGGTTCGCCGCCGAGCCGCTTGCCCAGATCCGATTGACGCTGGGCCGAGTCGTCATCGTCGTCGTCGAACGACGGCGTCCACGCGCCGGTCTGCTCCTGCGGCGGCTCCGCATCCGGCCAGCGCATGTTCTGACCAGGCGGCGGCACCGGCGGGTTCTGCTGGGTGTCCTGCGCGCCGGGGTCGGCACCGCCCGGCCACTGCGGGCCGGGGGCCGCCGGTCGCTGGGGTCCGCCGGGCCGCGGCTCCTCGCTCGGCCACGCGGGGCCGCCCGCACCGGGCGGGCCCGGCGGCGGGCCGGGCACCGGGCGCTGGGGCGGCCGCGCCTGATCGCCGGGACGCGGTGGCCCCGGTCGCTGCGGCGGTGGTGGGGCGCCTCGACCTTCGGGGTGCGGATGCCGTGAGTGGCGGCCTCGGGTGTGGTCGTCACGCTCGTCGTTCACGAGTGGGCCTCCAGGACAGGCGTAACTGGGACGCCTTGTGATGCGTTCATGTCGGGGATGCGCCGCACCGGGCGCGCGCGGTCGTACCGGGGAGCACGGCCGATATCACTCCGCGGCAGTCTTGCGTCGGGAACGGCTGTCGTCCAGACCGCCCGTTCCCAAGACGTACGACTGCACCAGGTGGTTCCAGTTACATGTGCGGCATACCTCTACGACGTAGACGTTGAACTCCTCGAACACGGTTGCCATCCGGTCGAGCTCCTCCGGTGCCCGCGCCGATCCGGACGCGTGCTTGAGGGCGTCGCCGAAGACCCAGGAAACCAGGGTCAACGGTTCCTTCCGGCACACCGGGCAGGTCACCCCGCTCGGCTCACCATGGAATTTCGCCGCCCGCAGCAGGTACGGGTCGGCGTCGCAGACCTCCATCACCCCGACTCGGCCCGCGTGGACTTGAGCGAGCAGCGCTCGGCGCTGCAACGCGTAGTCGACCACTTGCCGTTGGGTCCGCACGACCACAGGGTACGTGTCGACCGCGACTACTCCATGCGCCGTTCAGGGCAGGCACCGTCGACAACCGCCACCAGCAGTGACGATGACCACCTCCGGCACTGCTCGATCGTGTTTTTCGATATATCGGCGCGATATAATCCGCCCGGTGGTGCGCCGCACTCGCGCGCAGCGCCGCCGCTGAAATCGGGCCGAGGAGGTGCAGATGCTCGAACTCGCCGTGCTCGGGCTCCTGCATGAGGCCTCGATGCACGGCTACGAGCTGCGGAAACGGTTGCACGACACGCTCGGCGCCTTCCGCGCACTGTCCTGCGGAACTTTGTACCCGACGTTGCGCAGGCTGCTGCGCGCCGGGTTGATCGAGGAAGAGCCAGACGCGCCCGGCTCGCGCGGGTGGGGCCGTCGGGGGCGACGCGTGTATCGGATCACAGCCGCCGGTCGGCACCGGTTCGCCGAACTGGTCGGCGACTGCGGACCGCAGGCCTGCGACGACAACGCCTTCGGCGTGCACATGATGTTCTTCACCCGCACCCCGGCCGAGGTCCGGCTGCGGATCCTGGAAGGACGGCGCCGCCGCGTCGAGGAGCGCCGGGACGGTCTGCGCAGCGCACTGGCGCGCTCCGAGGACCGGTTCGACCGCTACACCCGCGAACTGCACCGGCTCCGGCTGGATCACAGCGAGCACGAGGTTCGCTGGCTGGACGAAATCATCGAACACGAACGCGCCGAGCAGGCTGCTGCGGCGCTTGGCCGACCCAACGTCGGCGAGCAAGAACTGCAAGGACACGACAGATGAGCAAGAAGGAGGGCCCTGCCATGAGCGGAGATCGTCCCGATCGAGCGGTGCGAGTGGCGATCGTCGGTGTCGGGAACTGCGCGGCTTCGCTGGTGCAGGGCGTCCAGTACTACGCCGATGCCGATCCGGACACGCGGGTGCCGGGTCTGATGCACGTCCTATTCGGCGACTACCACGTGCGCGACGTGAAGTTCGTCGCGGCGTTCGACGTGGATGCCAAGAAGGTCGGCCGGGATCTGTCCGAAGCGATCGTGGCCAGCGAGAACAACACCATCAAGATCGCCGACGTGCCGCCGTTGGGCGTGACGGTGCAGCGCGGTCACACCTACGACGGTCTGGGGCAGTTCTACCGCGAGACCATCGAGGAATCCGACGACCGACCGGTGGACGTGGCGCGGGCGCTGCGGGACGCCGCGGTGGACGTGCTGGTGTCGTACCTGCCGGTGGGCTCGGAGGAGGCCGACAAGTTCTACGCGCAGTGCGCGCTGGATGCCGGGGTGGCGTTCGTCAACGCACTGCCGGTGTTCATCGCCTCCGACCCGCAGTGGGCGCAGAAGTTCACCGACGCCGGGGTGCCGATCGTCGGCGATGACATCAAGTCGCAGGTCGGGGCGACCATCACGCACCGGGTGCTGGCCAAGCTCTTCGAGGACCGCGGGGTGCACCTGGACCGCACCATGCAGCTCAACGTCGGCGGCAACATGGACTTCCTGAACATGAAGGAGTTGCAGCGGCTGGAGTCGAAGAAGACCTCCAAGACCCAGTCGGTGACCTCGCAGGTGGACCGCGATCTCGGCAAGCGCAACGTGCACATCGGCCCGTCGGACTACGTGCCGTGGCTGGACGACCGCAAGTGGGCCTACGTCCGCCTCGAAGGCCGTGCGTTCGGGGACGTGCCGTTGAACCTGGAGTACAAGCTGGAGGTGTGGGACTCGCCGAACTCGGCGGGGATCATCATCGACGCGATCCGGGCCGCCAAGATCGCCAAGGACCGCGGCATCGGCGGGCCGATCCTGTCCGCTTCGTCGTACTTCATGAAATCCCCGCCGCAGCAGTACTCCGACTCCGCCGCCTACCAGGCCGTCGAGGACTTCATCGCGGGCAAGCTCGACCGCTGAACGCCAACGCGCCGCAACGGCAGGGGCACCCGTGTCCGCTTGCGGGCATCCCGCTGGCCGACCCGGTCAACACCAGGACGGTGCGGTGCTGGTGACAGCGCACCTGCGGGAGTTGCTGCGGGATTCCCGACATCGCGAATGCCGGTGATCGTCCACCGGGAACGGCGGTCTAGTGCTGGAGTTGTTGCTCCGCTCTGGCGAGGACGGAGTGCACCGAGGCCTGGCCGTCGGTGGTCACCCAGGAGACCCGCAGTCCGGGACGAACGCGTTTGCGGCCGATGCGCACCGGCCAGCCCGCCACCTCGCGCGCCTGCTCAGCGATCTCCTCGCCGGTGCCGCTGGGGTGCTCGGCGACCACCGCGAACTCGTCACCGCCATAGCGGGCCACGGTGTGCTCGTCGCTGAGTCCCTCCCGGAGCCTGCTGGCCAGCGTGGTCAGCAGGTCGTCGCCGCGTTCGAAGCCGTGCTCGGTGTTGAAAGCCGCAAGTCGCTGCACGTCGACCAGCACCAAAGTGGACAGTGTGCCGCGGCTGCGGGCGCGCACCAGCGACTGATCGAGGCGATCCAGCAACAGGACTCGGCCGGGCAGTCCGGTCAGCGGGTCGAGCAGGCCACGGCTGTGCGAGACGTCGGTGTGCACCGACTGCAGCAGGATCAGCACCCGGCTGCGGCCCTGCACCTGCACCGGGTGGTAGTCCGCCCAGATGCGGCTGCACGGTTGGCCGCTGCGGGCGATCACCATCGGGATGGACAACGGCGAACCGGCCCGCAGCACCTGACCGGCCAGTTCGGCCCAGTCCGGCATCGGGGCGCCGGTGTCGTCGCGCACCTGCCAACCGGTGGGGCGGACGCCGGTGAGCAGATCGGCCTTGGCCAGCTGCATCAGCTCGGCGGCGACGTCGTTGGTGGCCAACACCTGACCGCGTTCGTCGGTCAACAGCACGCCCACGGTCAACCCGCTGATGAGTTCGTCCCAGACCGGCGTCAGTCGAGCCGGTGTGGTCACCTCAAGGACACCCATTTGGCCCCCTCCCTCCCCACCAAACGGAGCAGTTCGTCCGAGCCTCCCCTCCGAGCAGGTCCGAATTCAAGGGTCCGACGACCACCCGTAATGGTGGTATTCACGCAGCGCACATAACGGTGCGTCAGGTGCTTTTCGCGAGCGTGCGCTGCGTCACCTCGCAGCCCCGAACTTGATGATTCGAGCAGGTGAATCTTGGTTCGCTGGCATGGGTGGCGAAACCGCACTGTCCCGGTCCGGCCCGTCGATCGGATCTCTACGCTGGTCGAGGTGCTGCAGGCGAGAGGATGAGGCATGCCGGTGCACGGAACCGCGGGTCGACTGCTGCTGCGCGAGCGGCTGCGCGAACACCGATCACTGCTGCTGGTCATCGCGATCGCGGAGCTGATCGCGGTAATGGTGGTCTCCACCGTCAACACGCACGACCACATCGACGGCGAGGTGTACCGGCTCGGGGCGCAGGCGCTGCTGGCGGGCCACGACCTGTACCACAACCTCCCGGCCACCGAGTCCGGGCTGCTGCTGCCGTTCATCTACCCGCCGTTCGCGGCGATCCTGTTCGCCCCGCTGGCACTGATCCCGAAGGTCGGCTCGACCGCGGTGATCATGCTGGTCAGCCACGTCGCACTGCTGGTCACGCTGTACGTGGTGCTGCGGGCCTCGACGTTCCTGCACGCGCACCGGGACAAGGTGCTGCTGGTGGCCGCCGCGGTGCTGCCGCTGGCCACGATCAGCGAACCGGTGCTGGAGACGATCACCTACGCGCAGATCAACATCGTGCTGATGGCGCTGGTCGTGGTGGACTGCCTGTGGCGGGCGGACGGCACGAAGAAGTTGCCGTATCCGCGCGGGTTGCTGATCGGCCTGGCCGCTGGGATCAAGCTCACACCGCTGGTGTTCCTGCTGCTGCCGCTGCTGCGCCGGGATGTCCGGACGGTGGTGACCGCGCTGCTGACCTTCCTGGGCACCGCGCTGCTGGGCTTCGTGCTGACCTTCGACAACGCCCGGCGGTTCTGGCTGCACGAAATGCTGGCCAGCAGCAACGTGTCGTTCGGTCCGCAGTTCACCGGCGACGCGTCGACCTACGCGGGCAACCAGTCGCTGCGTTCGCTGCTGAGCAAGCTGTCGATGCCGAACCTGACCGCGGTGTTCGCCGTGCTGGCGGTGCTGGTGCTGGTGCTGGCGGTGCTGGGCATGGTGCACGCCCTCCGGCAGCGGGACCTGCCGACGGCGGTGACGATCAACGCGGTCCTCGGGCTGCTGGTGTCGCCGATCTCCTGGTCGCACCACTGGGTTTGGGCGATTCCGGGGCTGGTGCTGCTGCTCGGTGCGGCCTACCTGCGGCGCGACTGGCCGCGGCTGTTGGCGACCGCGCTGGTCGCCGGGTTCTTCGTGATGGGCCCGCACTGGAAGATGCCGCAGGGCGATGGTCTGGAGCTGCGCTGGAGCGTCTTCGAGCAGCTGATCGGCAACGCCTACGTCTACTTCGGACTGTCGTACCTGCTCTACAACGCGTTCCGCTGGTGGCGGGCCCGTCGCGGGACGGCGAAGCCGGGCACCGACGGCGACGCGACCTCGGACGCCCCGATCACCGCCGCAGTCCCGTGATTGCCGCAAGCCCGGTTCCGGCGACCAACCCGGTTCGCGGGCAATGAAAAACCGGGGCGGGAGGGTTGCCTCCGCGCCCCGGTTTCGGCTTCGGGTGGTCAGATCCGGTCGAGGACGACCGTGTCCGCGTTCTCCAGACTGCGCAGCAGGCCGTCCGGAGTGATGCTCGGCGTGGGCAGCGTCTCGCCCTGCACGGCCGTGATGTCCGGAACGCCGCCGTCGAGCACCGGCAGTCCCAGGCCCGCGGCGCGCGAGGTGGCCATCGTCTGGAACGGGTTGTGGGTGACCATCCGGTCCGCCGACGGGATCGTGTCCAGTTCGTCCAGCACCCGGACTTCGGTGTTGGAGTTCAGCGGGTCGCCGGTGAACTCCGGGCGTCCGCTGCGGGGCGCGACACCGTCCAGCGCCGCGGTGATCCGGCTGACCGTTGGCACCGAGGTCTGTCCGCCGCCGAGCGCGTTCAGGTCGCCCAGCACCGGTAGCGGGGCCGCCACGCCCGGGGATTCGCTGCGCTGCACGGTGCCCGGTGTCTTGGACAGGTCGAGCAGGGTGAGCCCGCCGAGTTCCGGGATCTCGTTGACCTTCGCCTGGTGCTCGCCCGGCACTTCCAGCGGCACGAAGTCCGCGCGCGGCATCGGCCCGGTGGCAACCGCCGAAAGCACCCCGGCGAGCACCGCGTGCGGCACGGTGTGCAGGTCGCTGCGCAGACTGGGCAGCTCCGCGGAGGTGAGGTCGACCTGCTCCGGCACCAACAGCAGACCCGGGTTCTCGTGCCGGGCCTCGTCCTGGCCGCGCGAGAGGGCGTCCTCCCACAGCTCGACGATCCCGTTGGCCGGTCCGAAACCGTCGAAGTACACCAGGTCGTCGTGCGGGATCACCAGGTCTGCAGGGACATCCAGGACCGCACCATCTCGAAAGGCACCCCCGTCCAGGGTGTTGGCACCTCCTTGGATCACCTCGCCGATGGGACCGGCCCAGCTCAACGAGCGGTGGAAGCCCTCGGCCGGGGTGACCGGGCGGTTCCCGTCGAAGGGCGGCAGGCCGGGCGCGGTGGCCAACGGCCGGGCGGCGGCCGGGTCGGCGACCCAACCGGCCAGGTGCAGCGGTTCGGTCCGCGGCGAGTCGTGCCAATGCGAGTCGTGCCAATGCGCGTCGCTCAGGGCCGGGATCTCCTGGGTCTGCTCGTTCTCGACGGCGGGCAGCAGGTCGTGCATCGGGTCGAGAGTGCCGGTCAGTGCGGTCACCGGGTAGCTGGTTCGCGTCTCCACCAGCGGGGCGTTGTACTGCGTTCCGATGCTATCGGGGAACAGCTCACCCGCGAAGCACCGATCGGCAGGCACCGTATCGTCTCCGAGCTCGTCGAGTACGGGGGGGAACACCGACTCGCCCAGCGGGGGGGTCGGGCGCTCCGGGCAGGTCTGGCTGGCGGATGCGACCCCCGTGCCGACGGCCAACATGCCACCAGTGACCAGCGCGGCTTGCACACCGCGCTTCGCCCAAGTCTGCATGGATCTCTCCTTCACAAGGCTTCCCCGCTCGGGGGAGAAAAATCAACGGTGGGCGCCACACCGTCACCGGAATTTGATCAAGTGCGACGGCGGGCTTTCGGGAAATGCGTTCTGGGTTGCGCGCGCGGCGGGATTTCGGTTCGCGGCAACGTGATTCGTCGCCGGTGCCGCGCCGCTGCGAATCAGTCGGGGCCGGAATCAGTCGGGGGTGGTGCCGGGCTGCGGTTCAGGCACGCCGAGCAGCGCTCGGGCGGTGTCGCAGGTCGGCGCGCCGGCCGGAGCTGGGTCGCCGTCCGGCCCGGCCGGGTACCAGCCGAGCGCGGTGTTGTTGTGCTGGTGCCCGTCGCCGGTTCCGCCGCAGCCGGGCGAACCGGGCGGCGCGGGCAGGTTGAACGGGGTCGAGCGAGCCGGAAGCCCAGGGGATTGCGCCGGGTTCGGGGCGCGCCGCCCGGCGACCGACTCCGCTTTCTCGGCCGACCGGTGGTGCTCGATCAGCTGCGGCGCCGGGGCGCCCGGTGGCGGGCCCGGCAGCGGCGCCTGCCATGCGGGCGGCACGGCGGCGGGCTGCTGCGCGTCGGTTTCCCCGGACAGCAGGGGCTTTCCCAGGTCTTCCAGTCCACTGTCGACAGACGTGGACAAGGTGCTGGCCTGCGCACCGGTGATCGACAGCGCGCTGTCCGCGACGTGCCGGACCTCAGCCGTGGAGTCGCGCAGCGCGGCGCGCACCGGGTGGGTCGCCGCTAGCAGCCGCCCCGCCGGACCGGAGCGGACCAGCTCGACCGGATCCAGGTGGTTCAGCGAGAACTGGGCCGGACTGGACTGGGCTGGACCGGACTGGGCCGGACCGGACGGATCGGTGGTCGCCGCGTCGGTCGCCGGTTGTGCGGGCGAGGAATCCGGGGTGTCAGCGGATGCGGCCGAGCGCAGGTCCGCGGCGTTCGCCGGTCCTGCGGTGCCGATCAGCCAAGCCGCGGAGGTTCCGGCGACCGTCGCGCCCGCCACCACGAGCGCACGGGTCAGCAGCCGCCACGGTTGGGCGGCTCCCGTCCTGCGTTCGCGGCGGGACATCTCGGTGCCAGAACCTCCTCGGCTTTGGGCGACTCCCCACTGGAGCTCGTCCTCCTCGCGGACCGGACTCTTTCAAAACAACCGCCAATTCCGTAAGCACAGCGCGACACCTTCGCTACATCGTGTTACTGGTGATCCAGTCCGGTAGCGCCCGGTGGTCATTTCGCCCCTCGGTTTCGCGGTCGGCGCTACGGTGGCAGGGTGAACGACTTCAAGATCACCACGCGGGATGATGCGGCCACATCGATCCCGCGCGTGCTGCGGGTTTCGGCCGCGCTGAGCTGGCGGGCGCTGGTGGTCCTCGGCGCCGTGTACGTCCTCGGATTGATCGTCAGCCGGATCTACGTGGTCGTGATCCCAGTGGCCATCGCGCTGCTGCTGGCCGCGCTGCTGGCCCCGCTGGTGTCCGGGTTGGCCCGCCGCGGCGTGCCGCGCGCGGTGGCCACGGCACTGGTGCTGATCGGCGGGCTCGTGGTGGTCGGCGGTGTCCTCACCTTCGTCATCAACGCCTTCATCCAGGGTTTCCCGGACCTGCAGCGCCAGGTCATCGCCAGCCTCAACCAGCTCAGGGACTGGTTGGCGTCGGGGCCGCTGCACATCAACGAGCAGCAGATCAACCAGTACCTGGCGCAGGCCCAGGAATGGCTGGCGGCCAACCAGGCCGCGCTCACCAGCGGCGCGTTGTCCACCGCGGGCACCTTCGGCAACTTCCTGACCGGGTTGGTGCTGGCGCTGTTCACGCTGATCTACTTCCTGCACGATGGCCGCCGGGTTTGGCTGTTCGTGATCCGGCTGGCGCCGATGGCGACGCGCCACCGGGTCGATGTGGCGGGCTGCCGGGGCTTCGCCTCGCTGGTCGGCTTCGTGCGGGCGACCGCGCTCGTCGCGGTGGTCGACGCCCTCGGCATCGGACTCGGACTGGTGTTCCTTGGTGTTCCGCTGGCGATTCCGCTGGCCGCGCTGGTGTTCCTGGGCGGTTTCGTGCCGATCGTCGGTGCGGTGGCCTCCGGTGCGGTCGCGGTGCTGGTCGCCCTGGTGACCAAGGGCCCGATCATCGCGCTGATCGTGGTCGGCATCGTGCTCGCGGTGCAGCAGCTGGAGGGCAACGTGCTGCAACCGCTGATCCTGGGGCGGGCCGTGCAGATCCACGCGCTGGGCGTGGTGCTGGCGATCAGCATCGGGCTGGTGGTCTCGGGGATCGTCGGTGCGCTGCTGGCGGTGCCGATGGTCGCGGTCCTGAACTCCGCGATCCGGTCCCTGACCGCCGAGGAGGAACCGGCCGAACCACCGGCACCCACCGACCGCGAAGAAGCCGAACCACCACCAGGTGAAGCGGAAACCCCACCCGACGAAAGCCCGAACGGGGCCTCCACCGACCCGCCTCGCAACTCGGAGGTGTGAGCGGCTCGCCTCACCCGCGCAGCGGTCGAATCCGGCACAGCCGCGTCGGCCCGAGCTCGTCAGGCGAGGGTCACCGCGTTGCGGCCTGCTGATTTGGCTGCGAGCAGGGCTGCGTCGGCGGCGACCAGCAGGTCGGTCAGGTCGTAGCCGAAGCGGACCGTGGTGGCCACGCCGATGCTGACCGTCAGGCCGTCCAGCTCGCGGTGCTCACCCCGGGTGTCGCGCGCCGGGACGGAGAGCGCGGCGGTCGATCGCCGGATCCGGTCGGCCACCGTGCACGCCAGGTCTGCTTCCGTACCGGGCAGCAGCACCACGAACTCCTCGCCGCCGAAGCGACCGACCACATCGTCGCGCCGCACGCTGCTGCGCAGCATCATCGCGACCGCCGCCAGCACGGTGTCGCCCGCGAGGTGCCCGATCTCGTCGTTGACCCGCTTGAAGTGGTCCAGGTCCAGCAGCAGCAGCGAAACGGGTTGGGCGCGCGACCGCGCCCGGTCGAGTTCGGTGCGCGCCAACCGTTCCCAGTGCACCGCGTTGGCCAGGCCGGTCTTGCCGTCCCGCTGCGCCGACCGCCGCCACTGCGGGAGTTGGCTGGCGAGGTCCAGCAGGACCAGCGGCGGACCGGCCAGCAGCGCGCTGCTCGGCTCGCGGCTGACCGCCACCGCCAGCAGTCCGCCGAGGCTGGCCGCGACGATGCCCAGCAGCACGTCGATCGGCTCGCCCAGCACGTCCTGCCGGGCGGCGTCGGGGTTGCGCAGCCGGATGCCCAACGCGACCAGGACGGCCCGCACCAGCAGCAGCACGGCCCCGGCCAGCACGAACAGCACCGGCCCCCACCGGGGTTCGTCCCAACCGAGGACCAACCGGGCCGACAGCGTGGCGATCGTGGTCGCCGCCGTGGTGAACAGCCAGCGGTGCAGTTCCGGGCGGCCGTCCAACACCCCGTGCAGGGTCGGCCCGAGCAGCAGCAGCACCAGCAGGCTCGGTGGCAGCGTGAGAATTCCGGCGGCCAGGTAGGCGATGTGCATGGTCCACGGATTTCGCCTGATCTGCCGTCGCACGTTGATGGACACCGAGGTGATCACGATGACCGTCCCGGCGGTGACCGCCAACATCGCGAATGTCACCAGTTCGTGCGAAAACGGCGCGCGGCTGGTCAAGAACACCAGCACCACCAGCGCGAGCGCCACCACCTGGATCGCGAGCGCGTAGGCGATCGCCGCTGGCCGAAGGCGCCACAGCAACCACCCGCGCACCAAGCTGATCACCTCCCGCGAGGAGCCTTGCACAGCGTGCCGACATGCCGCAGCGCGCGACTCGGGCAATTCCGGTCGATGCTGGTCGTGATCACAAACACGCAGAGTGCTCGATCCGGCGGTCTCTGCCGGGCCTCGATGTACGGCAGGATGGTCCGCTGGGAAGGAGCGAATGTGGGCAGTCCGCAACCGTTGTCCAGCCAACCGCACGTGACCGACGGGCGCTCGCCGTTGTGGCGCGGGCACAACGTGTTCCGCGTGGTGACGTTCCTGTACGCCTGCTTCTGGGTCGTCGCCCAGTTCGAGGAATACCGGCGGCCGTGGTTGGCGCTGGTGGTCATCATCCTGATGGGGCTGTGGACGGTGTTCACCGTCTGGCGCTACTGGACCCGAGCGGGCCGGACGAACCGCATGGTCCTGCTCGACTGCGTCGTGGTGACCGTGCTGTTCCTCAGCAACGAGTTCATCCTTTCCGACTACCAAATGGCCAACGACTTCCCGTCGGTCGTGACGGTGTGGCACCCCACGATGGTCACCGCCGCGGCGGCGCAGTGGGGCATGTTCGGCGGGCTGTCGACCGGGATCATCGCGGCGGCCAGCAACTACCTGATCCGGGGCTACAGCGGCCCCACGATGTCGTTGGACACCTTGCTGCTGGTCGGGACCGGGCTGGTGCTCGGGCTGGCCTCGGACACCGCGCGCAAGTCCACCGAGCGGCTGGCACGCGCGCTGCGCGCGGAGGCCGCGGCCGCGGAGCGGGAACGGCTGGCGCGTTCCATCCACGACAGTGTTCTGCAGGTGCTGGCTCGGGTGCGCCGTCGCGGCACGGAACTCGGTGGGGAGACCGCTGAGCTGGCGAAACTCGCCGGAGAGCAGGAGATCGCGCTGCGCGCGCTGGTCGCGACCACCCCTCGGGAGACCGCGGAGGACGGTGAGACCGACCTCGCCGCGCGGTTGCAAGTGCTGCGCACCAGCCGGATCCACGTGTCGATCCCGGGCAATCCGGTTTGGTTGCCGGAGCCGTTGAGCTCGGATTTGTTCGCGGTGGTGCGGGAAGCGCTGGCGAACGTCGACAAGCATGCCGGGCCGCAGGCCCAGGCCTGGGTGCTGTTGGAGGAGCTACCGGCGGAAGTGGTGCTGACCGTGCGGGACGACGGCCCCGGCATTCCCGACGGCCGGCTCGCCGAGGCGGCCGCGGAAGGCCGATTGGGCGTGGCCAAGTCGATTCGGGGTCGCGTGGCGAGCCTGGATGGCACGATCACGCTGGACACCGAGCCCGACGAGGGAACCGAGTGGGAGGTCCGGGTGCCCCGGCCGAACCCGCCCCCGGCCAAGCGCCGCAGAGGAGGAAAACGATGAGCGAGCCGCCCGTCACCGTGATGGTCGTCGACGACCACCCGATGTGGCGCGACGGGGTCGCCCGCGACCTGACCGAGCGCGGCTTCGAGGTGCGGGCCACCGCGAGCGACGCCGCGTCGGCGCTGCGCATCGCGCGGACCGTGGCCCCCGATGTGGTGCTGATGGACCTCAACCTGGGGGACACCTCCGGGGTGAACGCGACCCTGCAGATCACCCAGGAGATCCCCGGCACGCGGGTGCTGGTGCTCTCCGCCAGCGGGGAGCACAGCGATGTGCTGGAGGCGGTGAAGGCCGGGGCCTCCGGCTACCTGGTCAAGTCGGCGTCGATCGAGGAGCTGATGGACGCGGTGCAGCGCACCGCCGCCGGGGACGCGGTGTTCACCGCCGGGCTGGCCGGGCTGGTGCTCGGCGAGTACCGGCGGATGGCGATCACCCCGGACTCGGAATCCCAGGCGCCGCAGCTCACCGATCGGGAGACCGAGGTGCTGCGGCTGGTCGCCAAGGGGATGACCGCCCGGCAGATCGCGAAGAAGCTGGTGATCTCGCACCGCACGGTGGAGAACCACGTGCAGTCGACGCTGCGCAAGCTCCAGCTGCACAACCGGGTCGAGCTGGCCCGCTACGCCATCGAGCACGGCCTGGACCAGGAAGAGGGCGAACCCTCCGAGTCGTGATTCGCGCTGTGCAAGGCCCGTGAGCCCGATCCGGCTCGCGGGCCTTTTTCATTCGGTGACCGAGATCTGTTCGGAATTTTCCACGTTCACCCGATTCACTGACAAAAGCTCTTGTCGGAGCGGAGTTTTCGCTGCTCAGCCGGACACCACGGACCGTTACCGGAAGGTGTCGCGCCGGTCCCGCGAGATGTCGTGACGACCTTGTGACGGGTCGGTGACGGGTCCTTTGGCGTACTCGTTGCCAGCGGCGTGAAGAAGCCGCACTCGAAATACCGTTTACGCGAACAGGAGCATGATCATGGAGTTTTCGCATGAATCCGCTGAGCTGCTGCCCGAGCGCGAAGCCCTCAACGGCTGGGGTGGCTTTGGCTTTGGTGGCTTTGGCAGCGACATCGCGGCCGTGAACGCGTCGAACACCGCCGTCGCCCTCGGTGGCGGCCCGTTCAGCAGCACGACCGCCGCCGCTGTCCAGAACATCAACGTCTTCCAGAGTGGTTGGTGACGCGCCCTTCGGCGTACTCGTTGCCAGCGGCGTGAAGAAGGCGCACTCGAAATACCGTTTACGCGAACAGGAGCATGGTCATGGAGTTTTCGCATGAATCCGCTGAGCTGCTGCCCGAGCGCGAAGCCCTCAGCGGGTGGGGTGGCTTTGGCAACGACGTCGCGGCCGTGAACGCGTCGAACACCGCCGTCGCCCTCGGTGGCGGCCCGTTCACCAACACGACCGCCGCCGCTGTTCAGAACATCTGCGTCAGCCAGTTCTGAGCGGTCTGAAGTTAACACTCCCGGCCGCCCATCTCAGCTGCGCGTGATGGGCGGCCGGCTTCACCTCCAGGAGATGGAACATGCACACTCTCGATCTTTCGAGCGAGGCCGCGGAACTGCTTCCGCAGCGCGACGCCCTGAGCGGCTGGGGCCTGATCGGCGACATCAACACCGTCACCGCCGTCAACCTGGCGATCGCGATCAACGTGGGTGGCGTCGGCAGCGACGCCACGGCCATCGCCAGCCAATGGGTCGGGGCCAACCAGCTCTGATGGGTCCCGTCTGGCCGGGGGCGAAGCGTTCGCTCCCGGCCAGGCTACGTGCTGGCCGGTTACGTCCTGACCGGGCGCGCTACTGGTGCAGCTCCACCCGCATCTGAACGGGTTCGCAGGAGGATTCAATGTCAGAAGTCACCCAGACCGACCGCGCGCCGCAGACCGACGAGCACGCGGTCGCCCGACTGGCCGACGGGGTGTCGTTGTGCGGGGAGTACGAAGGCGGCGGCTTCGACGAACCGCGCTACCTGATATCCCGCGGTGACGGCCAGATGGCGCTGGTGTCGCGGTTGCTCTACCAACTCGCCACCGAGATCGACGGCACCCGGACGCTGGGCGCGGTGGCCGCGCGGGTGTCGCGGGCCAGCGGCCAGGACGTGTCCGCTGCCGGTGCGGAGTACCTCATCACCGAGAAGCTGCATCCGCTGGGCATCGCCACCCTGTCCGAGCCGATCGTCGAACCACCGAAGGCAGCGCCGCTGCTGGCGCTGGCGATGCACGGGGTGCTCGCTCCTGCCCGGGTGGTGCGCGTGGTGGCCGCAATCCTCGCCCCGTTGTACCTGCCGGTCGTCGTGGTGCTGGTGCTGGGCGGGCTGGTGGCCCTGGACGTGTGGCTGGTCAGTTCTGGCTACCTCGACCTGGCGTTCCAACAGTCTGTGGGCGAGCCGGTGCAGGTCCTGCTGCTGCTCGGGCTGATGATCGTCAGCACGTTGTTCCACGAGGTGGGGCATGCCGCCGGATGCCGTTACGGCGGCGCGAAGCCGGGCGCGATCGGCGTCGGGGTGCTGCTGATCGTGCCCTGCTTCTACACGAACGTCACCGATGCCTACCGGCTGGATCGGCGCGGCAGGCTGCGCACCGATCTGGGCGGGATTTACTTCAACGCGGTGTTCATCCTGGCCATGGCCGGGATCTACGGCTTGACGCACTACCCGCCGCTGCTGGTCTTCATCGCGCTCAGCCACATCCAGATCCTGCAGCAGCTGGTGCCGCTGCTGCGCTTGGACGGCTACTACATCCTGGGCGATCTGGTCGGCGTGCCGAACCTGTTCGGGCAGGTCGGCCCGTTCTTGCGACGCATCATCGGGCGGCGCGGCGGCGAGCCCGCCCCGCCCTCCGGGCTGCGATCGCGAGTGCGGATCATCGTCACCGCCTGGGTGCTGATCGTGGTGCCCGCCCTGGCGCTCGCACTGGGGATCCTGCTGTGGCGGCTGCCGGTCTACCTGTCCAGTGCGTTCACCCGGGGTCACGACTACTGGATGCTGCTGGTTACCGGTGTCGGGCAGGGCGCCTTCTGGGCGTCGGTGCTGGCGGTGGTCTCGATGATCATCCTGCTGCTGCCCTGGGTGGGCGCGGTGGCGTTCGTGGTGCGCGTCGGGCGGCGGATCGCGCGGCGAGTCGCGCGCAACAAGCAACGGAGCATGGGCGGTCGGCATCGCGCGGTGCGCGCCTGAACTGCTCCGCCATTGGGCTCCCACGGGGGGTGTGGGAGCCCAACTCTTGCGCCGTGAAGACTGAAAGTCACCGTCAGTAGTGCAGTAACAACCGACCGGAGCACCCCCGATGGGCAAGGGTGTGGGCCTCCGGTGCCGCTGAGCCGGTCACCGGAACTCGCTGGAGCCGACGCTCACCAACGGCGTCCGCTCCACGCACTGGGCCAAATCCAGGCCTGTCGAGGGGGGAACTATGAGCGGTGGAACTGTGCGTCCGATGGCACGTCGGCGGTCACGCACCCCGGCACAGCCCGACCAGCCGATCCGGCTGACGCTGCTCGGCGGATGGGAACTGCACGCGAATGGTGAAGGCGTGGCGATGTCCAGCAACGGACAGCGACTGCTCGCCTTCCTCGCGCTGCGCGGACGCACCCAACGCGACTACGTGGCTGGCGTGCTGTGGCCCGAGAGTGACGACCAGAGCGCGTTGGCGAATCTCCGGACCACGCTGTGGCGGGTGCGGCAGCGGATCCAGGGCGCGGTGATCAGCGCGCAGCACGAGATCGAGCTCGCCCCGCTGGTGTCGCTGGACGTCGACGGGCTGGTCGCCGCCGGGCGGTACCTGGTGCACCAGGATTCGACGGACTCGCCCGGCGACTGCGCGGAGATCGGCCGCGACCTGGCCGGGCACGAGCCGTTGCTGCCCGGTTGGTACGACGACTGGGTGCTCACCGAGCGTGAACGCCTGCAGCAGTTGCAGGTACATGCGCTGGAGGTGGCCGCGGAGCGGCTGGTGCAATCCCGGCACCTGGCGAGCGCGCTGGAGATCGCGCAGGCCGCGACCCAGGTGGAGCCGTTCCGGGAGACGGCGCACTGCGCGGTGGTCAAGGTGCTGCTGCAGCAGGCCAACCCGGCGCAGGCGGTCCGCCACTACCAGCGCTACGAGCGCCTCCTCGACCAGGAACTGGGCATCGAGCCGTCCAACCACCTGCGCGACCTCGTCCGCCCGGTCCTCGCCCGCGCCCGCGGCTGACCGCGCCGCGCCCAGACGGGGGTGCCAGTTTTAGGGGCCGAAACTGGCACCCCGTTTTTTTGAACTGGCTGATTTCTCGAAATGGCTGGTCAGGAGCCGAGCACGGCGTGCACGGCCGCGCGGGCTCGGGTCGGGGTCGGGGCGGACAGGGCCGCTTCGGCGGCCTGTTGGAAGGTCAGCAGCGGATGCTTGGCGAGGGCCGCGCCGACCACCGGGACGGCCGCGGCGGCCATCGACAGGCTGGTCACGCCGAGGCCCGCGAGCACCCCGGCCAGCAGCGGGTCGGACGCCGCCTCACCGCACACCCCGACCGGTTTGTCGAGCTCCCGGCCGGCGTGACCGACCGTGGCGATCAGCCGCAGCAACGCGGGCTGCCACGGGTCGTTGAGCTCGGCGAGCGCACCCGCCATCCGGTCCGCGGCGAAGACGTACTGGGCGAGGTCGTTGGTGCCGATGCTGACGAAGTCGACGACGTCGAGGATCTCCGCCGCGCTCAACGCGGCGGCCGGGATCTCGATCATCACCCCGGCCCGCGGCAGGCCCGCGGCCCGGACGCGCTCGGCGAACCAGGCGGCTTCGTCGACGGTGGCGACCATCGGCGCCATCACGGAAACCTCGGCGCCGGAGTCGGCCGCGGCACCGGCGATCGCCGTCAGCTGCCGCTCCAGCACGTCGGGCCAGGCGAAGGCGACCCGCAGTCCGCGCACGCCGAGCGCCGGGTTCGGCTCCACGCCCATGTCGAGGAAGGCCAGCGGCTTGTCCGCACCGGCGTCGAGGGTGCGGACGACGACCGGCTTGTCGGCGAACGGCGCGAGCACTTCGGCGTACGCCCTGCGCTGCGTGTCGACCGACGGTTCGTCGTCGGCCGCGAGGTAGCAGAACTCGGTGCGGAACAGGCCGATGCCCTGCGCCCCGGCCGCGAAGGCGGCCCGCGCATCGGCACCCGACCCGACGTTGGCGATGATCTTGACCTGCTTGCCGTCGGCGGTTGCGCCGTGGCCGTTCCACTCGCCGGGGGCAGCGCGTTCGGCGACCTGGACGGCCACCATCTCCTCGGAGGTCTCGACCTGTCCGCTGTCGCCATCGACGATCGCGCCGACCAGGTCGGGCACGCCGAGCACACCGCGAACCGCGACCACGGCCGGAATTCCCAGTGCCCGAGCCAAGATCGCGGTGTGGCTGGTCGGGCCGCCCTCCTCGGTGACCAGCGCCAGCACCAGGGCCGGGTCGAGATCGGCGGTGTCGGCGGGGGCGAGGTCGCGGGCCAGCAGGATGCTCGGCCGGTCGAGTTCGGGCACGCCAGGCGGTTTCATCCCGAACAGTTCGGCGATGATCCGGTCGCGGACGTCCTGGACGTCGCGGGCGCGTTCGGCCATGTAGCCGCCTGCCGCGCGCAGCGCGTCGGAAAAGCCGTTCGCGGCTTCGTAGACCGCGCGCGGCGCGGGCAGCGCGCGGGTGTTCACGAGTTGTTCGGCCTGCGAGATCAGGGCCGGATCGATCGCCATCGCGGCGGTGGTTTCCAGCACTGCCTTGGCATCGCCGTCGACTCGGCTGGCGCGTTGGAACAACCGCTCGGCGACGGCTTCGGCAGCCGGTCGGACGCGGGCCGCTTCGGCGGCCGGATCGGTGGGTGCGGGGGCGGCGGGCGGTTCGGGCAGGGGATCGGCGACTCGGGCGACCGGTCCCGAGGCGCGGCCGGAGCTGACTCCGACACCAGTCAAACGCGACATGGTCTAGACCATACCCTTCCAATTCGCAGTGTGAAGTCGCAATGTGAAGCGATCGTAGGCACCGGTACACCGTTCGGCCTGGTTGCGAAGACCAGCGTGGACACGCGTCGTGACGCCAGTGGTTCTTACGTCGCTCGAATGTCGCAGTGCCGCAATTACTGGTGAGTAACAACTGAGTAGCAGTACGGATCCGATGAGCACCCCAAAACAGCACGCTGTGAGCATGGCAATCAGCACGCAGATCACCGAAACGAACCCGCCCCTCGACTGGTTCGCCGAGCCGCTGGAAGCCGTGGTGAACCTGTTCGCCATCCAACTACCAGTCGCCTCCGGCGACGAGCAGAGCGACTCGGACCCGTCTCCCGGGAACTCCTCGGACAGACCGCCGACGAACGAATCGCCCAGCACGCCCGACTCGATTCCGGGCGAACCCGTGGACACCAGCCAATTCCGTCCCGTGCAGTCCCCGGCCGCTTCGGCCGGGGCTGCCCCGACTCCAGAATGATCGATCCGCCAGCCTCGCCAGAACATCCGCGCCGCGAACGCCAACGGCCCGTTCCCCCGAAATCGGGGAGAACGGGCCGTTCGATGTGCACGGACCGACAGCACGCAGCAGCCGGACAAAGCGATTCACATGACCGGACCACAGTGGATGATCCCGTTCGGGGGATCCACCGTTCGAGCTAATTTTGGGTGGGAGATGGATCTTTTCGGCCTAGCCAAGCGTCAGACTGAATGGGTTGTTGCTCGCCGGTATTCGCGCCACCGACGATCACAACCTGTTGAGGGTCGGCCGTAACGCCCCCCGTGCGGCCGACCCCCAACGAAAAGCTCGGGTGCCTGGACCGGTCGCGGCCGTCCGGGTGATCACGAACCCTTGCGCAGGCCCAATGTCCGCAACGTCCCGTCGACCGGACCGGGCGAGTGCTCGGGCAGCAGGTGCGGCGCGTGTTCACCGACCGCCGAGAGCACGCTGCTCGCCGATGGGTTGACCGCCTGCCAATCGCCGATGACCACGGTCGGCACCGTCTCGTTGCCATCGGCGATGGAGCGCACGGTCGCCGCGGCCGCCGGGTCCTCCCAGATGTTCACCTCGGTGAAGGCCAAGCCCTGCCGCCGAAGTCCGGCGCGCAGCGAGGTGCAGAACGGGCAGCCAGGTCGGGTGTAGACGACGACTTCCGGCACTTCGGCGGTCATGTTGCCTCCTGTGTTCTGCGGGAGTCCGCACGCTTTGTCGCGCGGCACCCGCGCCCTGTCAGTGCTGGTCACCCGCTCGGTTTCCAGCTCGCGTTCCGGTTCGTCTCGTGGCCTGCGGCCTGCTGCCGCAGCGGCCTCGGCGCCGCCTTGCCAAGAGCTTCAACACCGCGGGCACCAAAATCATTCGCACCCACGCCGAGAGATCGGTTTCCACCGGAACCCACCGGCGATGCCGGTATGCCCCGGACGCGAGCACGGCTGGTCCGCTGCTGCTGGTGGTCGACGCCGGTCACCGGTTACCGTCAGGTGAACACCGTCAACACGGGTGAACGCCGTTCATCGTTGGAACCCGCGCGACGGAATCCGGCTTCTGCGCCCGAGCGGAGGACGGGATGCGCCACAATCACGTGCTGCCGATCGCGACGTCGCGATCGGTCACCGGACACAGGAGTGGCACATGACCGAGGTGACTCGGCGCGAGCGGCTTCGCGCGGCCACCGAACTGGAGATCCGACAGCACGCGCGAGGACTGCTCGTGGAGCATGGGCGCGATGCGGTGACGCTGCGGGCGATCGCCCGGGAGCTCGGCATCACCGCGCCCGCGCTGTACCGCTACTACGAATCGCGCGAGGACCTGCTCAGGCAGTTGTGCGACGACATCTGCGCGGATCTGGCCGCCGAACTGCACGTGGCGATGGACTCGGTCGACGAGGAGTTCCTGGCGAAGATCTTCGCGATGTGCCGGGCATTCCGGCGATGGGCGCTGGCGCATCCGGAGGAATTCGCGCTGGTCTTCGCCACGCCGAAGAACGAGCCGGGCAACCGGCAGCACGACCAGTTCGCCGGGGTTTTCCTGGGCATCGTCGGGCCGTTCATGGCCGAAGGCGCGATGAAGGCGGACACCGCGGGCGGCCTGCCGTTCGAACTTCCCGATCTGTCCGCCCACCAGGAGGCGCTGGCGGCGGCGTTCTCGGTCGAAGGCATCGACGTCCCGCCGGAGGCCTTGCGGCCGGACGCGGTGTACTTCCTGCTGCGCTGGTGGGTGCGCCTGTACGGACACGTGGCGCTGGAGGTCTTCGGGCGCTTCCCGTTCGACCTGAAGTACGCCGACCGGCTCTTCGACTCGATGCTGCACGAACTGACCCACGAAATCGGCCTGACCTGACCGGATCGCCGCACCGTTGCCCGCGCTTGCGAACTAGGCCCGGTTGAACCGGGCACCCCAGTTGTGGATCTGGTCGAGCAGTTCAGGCGGGTCGAGGACGCGGAAGTCCGCGCCGGCCAGGCCCAGTGCCATGGTCGGCCAGTCCAGCGAGTCGGCGGTCATGCGCACCCGGCAGTGCTCGGCGTCGACCTCCTCGACCGTGCTCCACCGGCCGATCCGTCCGCGCACCGTGGCGGCCGGGGCGTCGACCAGGACCTCCACCCGGTACGGGCGGGGCACGTTGTCCAGGCCAGCGCGGACGAACTCGGCGGCATCGGCGGCGGGCAGATCGCGGGGCCGGAACCGGGCGCCGGTGCCCTGCGGCTCGGCGAGCCGGTCGGCCCGGAAGCTGCGCCAGTCGTGCCGGGTGAGGTCGTACGCGACCAGGTACCAGCGACGACCGAGGCAAACCAACCGGTGCGGTTCGACGTGCCGGTCGGTCTGCTGGCCGTTGGCGGCGGTGTAGGAGAAGCGCAAGCGTTCGCTGTCCCGGCAGGCCAGCGCGACCGCGGTGAGCGCGCCCGGGTCGACGCCCGCCCTCGCGGGGCCGCCCCAACCGACGGACACGGTCATCGCGCGCAGTGCGTCGACCCGCCGCCGCAGCCGGAGCGGCATCACCTGCGCAACCTTGGCCAGCACCCGCACCGAGGACTCGGCGATGCCCTCCACCGCACCCTGCGCGGCGGCCTGCAACCCAACGGCCAGGGCAACCGCCTCCTCGTCGTCGATCACCAGTGGCGGCAGTGCCGCGCCCGCGGCGAGCTGGTAGCCGCCTTCGACGCCGCGCTGCGCCTCGACCGGGTAGCCCAGCTCGCGCAGCCGGTCGATGTCCCGACGCAGGGTGCGGGGCGAGACTCCCAGCCGCTCGGCCAGTTCGGAACCCGGCCAGTACCGGTGGGTCTGGAGCAAGGACAGCAGTCGCAGCGTCCGGGTGCTGGTGTTCGCCATGTTCTCGATTCTTCCAAAATTCAGGTCAAAAAGTGACCGCTATGCTCCCTAGCGTGGTCCTCGACCGACGGAACAGGAACAACGGAAGGCGAAGACCATGACCGCGCACGAGCTGACCACCCGCGACCTGGCCGACGCGTCGGCCACCGGCGAGCGCGCCGACCTGCTGGCGGTGCTGGCCAAGCAGCGGCACTTCCTGCGCTTCACCACCCGCGAGCTCACCGACGAGCAGGCCGGGCGGCGGACCACCGCGAGCGAGCTGTGCCTGGGCGGCCTGATCAAGCACGTCGCGGCGGTCGAGCGGGGCTGGGCGGACTTCATCGTCAACGGCCCCTCAGCGATCGGGGACTTCACCGCCATGACCGAGGAGGACTGGGCCCGGCGGGACGAGGAGTTCCGGATGCTGCCCGGCGAGACGCTGGCCGGTGTGCTGGCCGACTACGCCGAGGTGGCCCGCCGCACCGACGAACTGGTCGCCGCCCTGCCCGACCTGGACGCCACCCAGTCCCTGCCGAAGGCGCCGTGGTTCCAGTCCGAAGAGCGGTGGTCGGCCCGCCGGGTGCTGATGCACATCATCGCCGAAACCGCCCAGCACTCCGGGCACGCCGACATCATCCGGGAGTCCCTGGACGGCGCCAAATCCATGGGCTGACCAACGATGTGACGCAAGGACGTGCTGCCCCCGCGCCCTCGTACGACCAGTACGAGGTCCCGGGGGCACCTCGCATTGGATGCGCCCATCGGCGAATGCATGAACCGAGCGTCCAACATCCGTGTCGTTCCAGTCCAGTCCGAAGAGGACAGTTCAGTTCGCGGCATCGCGACGGGCCTTGGCCCAGCAGGTTTCGCGGGTGGGCGCGAGCCATTCCACCTAGTTCGCGATGGCGACGTTGATGGTCAGCCCGTGCGACGCATTGCGCTCCTGGCCGGGAACCGGCGTCGGATCCATCCCGTGCCGAATGCCCGCGAAAGGCCGCCAGCAGGCACCGTTTGGCGCACCATGGCGGTTGTGAACCTTTCGCTGTCCGAGCAGTTCGTGTTGTTGGCGCACAAGCCCGCTGGGGGAAGCGTCTTCTCGGGCGACTACGCCGGTGCGGCTGAGCTGGGGGACTTCGTGCTTTGGCGGCGCGTTGAGGTCGCCGGTGGGCGGGTCCGGATCCTCGACGTGCGGCCGACCGGTTTGGCGTGGTTCGACGGTGGACTGGCGATGTTGCGGTCGCTCGCGGGTGCCGGGAACAAGCCCGTGCCAGCGCACAAGTACGTCCTGGCCCGGTCGCCGATCCGCGCCGGGAATGCGTCTGCCCTGGCCACGCATCGTGCGTCGCTCATGCACCGCGACTACGCGAGGTGCGTGCGAAAGCGGGCGCTCGGTGTTATTCCGCGCAAGCGCTATTACCCCAACCCCGACGCGTGGAATGCGTTGCTCGGCGAACTTCGGGCCTTCGCCCGCAACGAACTCGGGCCGGACAACAGGCTCGTGCTCCTCGCGACGCTGGTGTACGCAACTGGTCTGACGCAGTCGCTACCGCTCACCGATCTCGAACGCGCCCAGCTCAAACGGATCAGCGAGAGCACCGACCTGGGCAGAACGGTCCGAGCCTTCGTCGCCTCCTCGGCGTAGTTCTGGACGCTCCGGTCGGCGGAACGGAATTCCGCGATGATGGTTGAAGATTCGACATTTCGCTGCGGATTGCCGGGGTGGCCGCGGCGTGTTTCGGCCATCTTGCCCCCACGCGAGTTGATCAACATCCAGAATGGCTGCGGACAACGCGGCGCCGCCGATTCGCCGCCCATGATCACCCGAATACCGCAAGAGAACTCGGAATGGGGGACCAGGAAGTGCGACGCAGCGAACATCCTGTCCGGAACACCCGATTCGGGAAAGTACTTGCCGCGCAGGTAGGTTTCGCCGTTGTCCGCTACGTGCCATCGCCTTCGCGCACCGCGAGGTGGTAGCGTTCTCCGCTCGCCGGACAACTGCCGTTGATTGTTACGAAGATGTAACGGAGCACTCCTAAGTGGACGTGGCATTGTGGATTGCGATTGCGGCAATCGGATTAGCCCTCTTGGTCACATACCTGCGCCAGCAGCAAATCAAGGCCCAGCTTCGCGCTCGTGACCAGGAAGCGGCTCACTTGGTCGCACACCGCCTTCCGTCACTTGTGGAATCCCAGCAAGGCATCCCCGTGGAAGTGCCCGGCATCTTCCACCAGCAGCTCGCCGGGACCCCGTATGCGGAAAAGCTGGACTCGGTCATGGAGCTGTTCACCCGCTTCGCGGCGGAAACCAAGCAGCGCGCCGACCGAGCCGCGAAAGCGACGCTGACCTCGACGATGCGCGGCGTGCAGAGCCTGGCCAACGAACAGCAGCTGGTCATCACCGAAATGCAGCACCGGCACGACGATCCCGAAGTGCTGGCCGACCTGCTGAAGATCGACCACGCCAACTCGCAGCTCGCCCGCCGGGCGCAGGCCACCGCGGTGCTGTGCGGATCCTGGCCCGGACAGCAGCGGGCGGCCTCCCCGTTGACCGACGTGGTGCGGGGCGCCACCTCGCGGATCCGCGACTACCTGCGGGTCAAGGTGCACACCCAGGTCGACATGGCGGTGGTCAGCCGCGCCGTGGAGCCCGTGGTACTCGCGTTGGCGGAACTGCTGGACAACGCGGCGCGCTACTCGCAGCCCAACACCTCGGTCGAAGTGCACTTCCAGCCCGCGCACAACGGCATCTCCATCGTGATCGACGACGCCGGGGTCGGGATGAACGCCGAGGAGCGCGAGCACACGCAGTCGCTGCTGTCGGCGCAGGAAGCAGTGGACATCAACCGGCTCGGCGACCCGCCGCAGATCGGCTTCGCCCTCGCCGGGGTGCTCGCCGCCCGCTACGAATTCAAGGTTTTCGTCGAGGCTTCCTCGCCATACGGCGGCATGCGCGCCGTGGTGTTCCTGCCCAACGAACTGCTGACCAGGGTGGAGGCGCAGCCAGTGGTGCCACCAGCTGCTGAAGACGCACCTGTTGCGCAGTCGCCCGCGCAGCGCACCGCTGGCGGACTGCCGAAACGGCGCCGGAAGTCGAACGCGACGTCGGTCGCGGACTCGCCGACCGAATCCATCCCGACCCTCAACTGGGGTCGCGGCCGCGCACAAGGCATGGGGGCATGGCAACGCGGCACGCGATCCGGTCGCGCCGACCCCGCGAAAAGTCGACCGAACAACGACGAAGGAACGGCCACGCCATGAATCAGAGCCAGCACAACAGCCTGGGGTGGATGCTCGACGAAGCACTGCGGATGCCGGAGGCGAAACACGCGATCCTGCTCTCCGCGGACGGCTTGCTCATGGCCCACTCGAAGAACATCGGCCGGGAGGACGCGGAACGCCAAGCCGCCGCGATGTCCGGGCTGCAATCGCTCGCCCGCGCGACCGCTGAGTTCTGCGGCAACCCCGACATGCCGTGGCAGCAGACCATCACCGAGTTCGACTTCGGTTACGTGTTCCTCGTCGCCGCCGGTCCGCGCGCCTACGTCGCCGCCTCCGCAACGGAGCGGATCGACGTGGAGACCATGACCCATCGACTGATGGAACTGGTTCAGCGCCTGGGCAAGGAGCTGACCGCCTCGCAGCGCACCGGGGTCGGTGGGTCGGCGTGAGCCCGGACCCGCGTGAACGGGCACTGGTGCGACCGCACGTGGTCACCGGCGGACGCGCCCACCCGACGCGCAACACCTTCGATCTGGTCACCCTGGTCACCGCGGCTCGCAACGAGATCGTCGGCCTCAGCCCCGAACAGCAGCGCGTGATGCGGCTGTGCCGGGGCGGTGCGCTGTCGGTGGTCGAGATCGCCGGGCACCTCGCGTTGCCGATCAGCGTCACCAAGGTCCTGCTGGGCGACCTGCTGGACAGCGGCCACATCACCACCCGCACCCCCCGGCCCCAACCGGATGCGCCGAACCTCGACATCTTGCAGGAGGTCCTCGATGGGCTACGCGCCCGCCTGTGACGACATATACCTGCGCCACACTGTTCAAGCCGCGACGAAGCTGCTGATCGTGGGGCATTTCGCCGTCGGAAAGACCACCTTCGTCGGCACGCTCTCGGAGATCCGTCCACTTCGGACGGAGGAGACGATGACGCAGGCCAGTGAACTGGTCGACGACCTGGCGGGAGTACCCGAGAAGAAGACCACGACGGTCGCGATGGACTTCGGGCGGCTGACCCTCAGCGACCGGCTGGTGCTGTACCTGTTCGGCGCCCCCGGGCAGCACCGCTTCACGCCGCTGTGGCGCGATCTCGCCCAGGGGGCGCTCGGCGCGCTGGTGCTCGCCGACACCCGCCGCCTGGAGCACTCCTTTCCCGTGATGGACCTCCTCGAAGAGGTCGGGCTGCGTTACGCGGTGGCCATCAACCACTTCGACGACGCACCCGTGTTCAGCAACGCAGAGCTGCGCGAGGCGCTCGACCTGAGCGCCGAAACCCCGCTGGTCACCTGCGATGCCCGCGATCAGGCCTCGTCGACGCGCGCGCTGATCTCGCTCGTCGAATACCTCCACCGCACCGAGCAGGAGCACGCGTGACCTCCCAACCCGCCGAGCAGGACACCCCGCCACCACCGGAACCTCGTGGCGGCCGAACTCCGTTGTACGGGCCGGAATTCGCCGCGGATCCGCGCCGCGTCTACGGCCAGCTGCGGCACCACGGACCGACGGCGCCGGTCGAAATCGCCCCGGGCGTTCCCGCGACCTTGGTCACCAGCTACCAGGCGGCGCTGGAAGTGCTGCGCGATCCCGCCACGTTCCCGAAGGACCCGCGCCGGTGGCAGCAGAAGGTTCCGCCGGACTGCCCGGTGCTGCCGATGATGATGTACCGGCAGAACTGCCTGTTCACCGACGGTGCCGTGCACACCCGGTTGCGCAGGGCCATGAACGACAGCCTCGGCCGGGTCGACGTCCGGGACATCCGGGCCTACGTCGAGCACAGCGCCGACGCCCTCATCGACGAGTTCGCCTATGCCGGGCAGGCCGATCTGATCCTGCAGTACGCGCGAGTCCTGCCACTGCTCGTGCTCAACCGGATGTGCGGTACCCCACCGGCCATCGGAGATCGCATCCTGATCGGGATGATGGGGATCTTCGACGGCGTCGACGCCGAGAAGTCCAATGAGGAACTGGGTGCGGCCATCGGTGAGCTGGTCGCGCTCAAACGACTCCAACCAGCGGCGGACGTGACGTCCTGGCTGATGGAGCACCCGGCGCGGTTGGCCGACGAGGAAGTGGTCCACCAGCACATGGTCCTGATGGGCGCCGGATGCGAGCCCCAGCAGAACCTGATCACCAACACGATGCGGCTGCTGCTGTCCGACAACCGGTTCGGCGGCGATCTCGCCGGTGGCAGCCTGCCCGTCGAAGAGGCGCTGGACGAGGTCCTCTGGACCGACCCGCCGATGGCCAACTACGGCACCACCTACCCGGTGCAGGAGGTGCAGATCGGCGGCAACCCGGTTCCCGCCGACGAACCGGTCCTGATCAGCTTCGCCGCCGCCAACACCGACCCGTCCCTGGTCGCCGGTCACGGTCGGGTGGGCAACCGCGCCCACCTCGCCTTCAGCGCGGGCCCGCACACCTGCCCGACACCAGCACAGCGGATGGCCCGGGTGATCGCCTCGGCGGCCATCGAAAAACTCCTCGACCGGCTGCCCGGAATCGAGCTGGCGGTGCCCGCCGACACCCTGAAGTGGCGCCCCGGCCCGTTCCACCGAGCACTGGAAGCCCTCCCCGTTCGCTTTCCTCCGCCCTCCGCACCGGTTCAACCCGACAGCATTGGAGACGGTCAATGGAGCACGAGCCCGGTCCCCACCTCCTCGACCCGACCGGCGGGAACATCCACGCCGAAGCAGCCCGGTTACGACAGCAAGGACCAGCAACGCTGGTGGAACTTCCCGGCGAAGTGGTTGCGTGGGCGGTAACCAGCTCGGATCTGCTCCGCAAGCTCCTCACCGACCCGCGGGTGTCCAAGGACCCGCGCCAGCACTGGCCGCAGTGGATCAACGGTGAGATCCCCGAAGACTGGCCGCTGCACATCTGGGTTTCGGTGCAGAACATGTTCACCGCCTACGGCACCGAACACACCCGACTGCGACTGCTGGTCTCCAAGGCCTTCACCGCACGCCGCACCGAATCCCAGCGGCCCCGCATCGAGCAGATCACCGAGAACCTGCTCGGCGATCTGGCCGCCACACCGCCGGGACAACCGGTCGACCTCCGCGAGGCATTCGCCTCCCCGCTGCCGATCGAGGTCATCAGCCAACTGTTCGGGGTCCCCGACCACAGCCGGGCAGACCTGCGACGGGTCGCCGACGGGATCTTCGACACGACCATCACGCCAGAAGAAGCGCTGCTCGTGCAGCGCGACCTCTACGCGATCATGCACGATCTCGTCGACAGCAAGCGGAACACGCCCGGCGATGACATGACCAGCGACCTCATCGCGGCCCGCGACAACGACGGCTCCCGGCTCACCGAGAGCGAACTCGTCGACACCATCATCCTGATGGTCACCGCCGGGTACGAGACCACCGTCAACCTGCTCGACCACGCCATCACCGCGCTGCTCACGCATCCCGACCAGCTCGAACTCGTCCGCACCGGGCAGCACTCCTGGGACGACGTGATCGAGGAAACGCTGCGCTGGCAACCACCGGTGGCGAACCTGCCGCTGCGCTACGCCGTCGACGACATCGAGCTGGACGGCATCAAGATCCGCAAGGGCGAAGCCATCGTCGCCGCCTTCGCGGCCGTCGGCCGCGAACCGAGCTACGAGGGCGAAGACGTCGACCGCTTCGACATCGCGCGTCCGAACAAGAGCCACCTGTCCTTCGGGCACGGACCGCACTTCTGCGTGGGCTCATCGCTGGCCCGGCTCGAAGCCGGTATCGCGCTGCCCGCCCTGTTCGACAGGTTCCCGGAGCTGTCCCTGGCCGTGCCGCCGGAACAGCTGCAACCCGTGGCGTCCTTCATCGCCAACGGCCACCGCGCGCTGCCGGTCGTGTGCACGCCCGGCACCTAGACCGCGCACTGCCCGCGTGTTGGCGGATCACGAGTTGGTGAGGGCGGAGATGTTGCCCACGTGCAGGTTCTCGATCACGTTGCGGGCGTCGCGGTACTGGTAGGAGCCCGACTCGAACAGCAGGTAGGCGGCTCCGCCGTACTCCGTCATGCCCTCGGCCATGCTCGGCGCGCGGAAGCACTTGGTGGACGGCTTGTCGATGTCCGTCGCGCCCTTGTCCACCACGTAGATGTTGCTGCGGTTGGCGCGGCCGTAGGACGAGGTGAAGACGAACTTGTCCTTGGTGACCATCAGGCCCTGCGTCTTGGTGGGCACCTCGTAGGCGTGCTCGGTGGTCAGCGAACCGTCGTCGCCCACCTTGTAGGAGTACATCTCGCCGCGGCCGGTGTCGTTGAACTTGCCCGCGTAGAGGGTGTCGCCGTAGCTCGACACGAACGACGCGGCGTAGACGTTGCGCGCCTTGCCGACCTGCTTGAGGTACGGGGCGCCGCCCTGCTTCATTGCGTCGGCCAGGTCGGTGAGCCGGTACTTGCGGATCGTGCCCCACTTGCCGGAGTTCTGGCCCTGCACGAACGCCCAGCCCTTGCTGACCGCGATCCCGCCGACGTGCGACTCGGCGATGGCGGCGGCGCCGACCTGCTTGCCGGTCAACGGATCGATGCCGATGATGCGGGCATCCTGGCCCGGCTCGCCGTAGGCGGTCACCAGCAGCAGGTCGTTGCCGCTGCCATCCCAGTCGCGCCAGGAGGAAATGCCCTGCGGCGTGTACTTGTCCAGGCCCGGCACCGCTGGTCCCTTGTCGAAGGCTCCGTCATAGGCGTACGAGGCGGACGGTCCGCTGTAGAACGTCGCGTTGGAGCCGCTGGCGTCCGACTCGCACGTGATGGCCTGGTCGGAACTTCCTTCTTCAGGCGCCGGGGCGGCTGTGCTGGTGGCGGCGGTACCGAGCAGGAACGCACCGCTGACCACGGTGATGGCGGTTTTCCGGAGCAGGGTGTGCATCGCGTCTCTCAGACATCTCGGCATCGTCTTGTCCACCCGTAGGACGCAGCACAGCCGGATCGGTTCCACCTGTGATCCACTTTCCGTTAACCGATCAGCGATCCCCTGGTAGGTGACGGAAATTCGCCAGCCAATCACGGCGAATGTATGCGGTGGCGCGTCGGGGAATTCGGGAAGCCCTGGCACAGGGCACCTGCGGCGCGATCGCGGACGCGGTGGACTTCCGGGATTTCAACGGCTTGTTCCGCGACTAGCGGACCGTTCAGGTCAGCCCGCTGCTGCGTTCGGCGCAATTCGGGGTTCGGGGCGATCTTTCTCGCGGTTCGGGTGAACCCGCATCGTCGCCAGGCGTCCAACGGACAATTGGACGACAAGCGTGGAGGTAGGGCCGTGTTGCACAGGTCGGTGCGAATGCTTGGTTCGGCGTTGGCGGTCGGTGCCGCGCTGCTGCTTTCGGCGTGCGGCCAGCAGGCGCCGCCGCCGCCGAACCTGCCGCCAGCTGGTGAGATCAACCAGGACTGGATCGCCGTCGACAGCCCACCGGTGCAGTCCACATCGGACACACCTGCCGCCGATCCGGCTTCGCCGCCGAAGACCACGACCAAGACCACACCGCAGGCCAGCGAACCGGCCCAGGCCCCGTCGAAGGAGTTCTTCGCGGCCACCTACGTGGACAGCACGAACCGCAAGCTCGTGCAGCGGCCGAGCGAGTTCATCCCGCCGAACGTCACCGGCCAGTACGCCAGCGAGGTCAAGCTGATGAACCTCAGCTGGTCGAGCTGGGGCGACAACGGCGGAATCGCCACCGGAGACGCCTACATCACCGGTGGTGGCGGCGCCCCCGAGACGGTGCACGGTGTCCGGCTCATCCTGGACAACCCGCAACCGCGCAACGGCACGATGCAGTACACCCACTACATGATCACCTGGCCCGAGTACGACGAACCAGACGAAGGCCAGCTCAACACCCTGTAACAGTCCGGATTCACCACTCACGAACCCGTTCAAGTGAGCAGTGAAGGGCACCTTTTACCAACTTACTTGGTAGAAGGTGCCCTTCACCTCGGTTCAGATCATGTGGCGATCGGGGCGGTTAGCCATTGGCGGGGGGTGCCGAAGGCCGTGACGAGGTCGACCGCGTGCGGGCGGAGTTGGCCGCACAGCACGTTGATCGCCTCGATGATCGCCTTCGACCGACGCGGCGTGATGCGCTCGTGCTCCAGGAACCAGCCGCGATCTTCCTCGATGTTGGACAGCACGTACAGGTCGCAGAGCTTGTTCAGCACCGCGGCGGTCCGGCGGTCGCCGCAGCGCTCGATCGCCGCGACGAAGGCCTCCAGCACCACGCGGTCCACGTGCACCCGGGCCGCCCGCAGCAGGTGGTCCTGCGCGTTGTTGAACACCTCGAAGGCGTTGTCGCGGTTCGCCCTTCGCAGCCGACGGCCGAGGCCGTCGAGCACGTGCCGCTCGCGGTCGTCGAACAGCTTCAGCTGCCAGCCGCGGTCGAGGATGTCGTCCCGGCCCGACCTGTCGATGATCCGCTGCACCAGGGAACGCGTCGCCGTGCGCTCGATCACCGCGCCGACGAAGGCCTCGGCGAGGAACTTGGCCATGCCCAGCGTGCCGAGGTCGTCGAACTGGTCCTTGTAGTTGGTCAGCAGCCCCTTGGCCACCAGTTGCAGCAGCACCGTGTTGTCGCCCTCGAACGTGGTGAAGACGTCGGTGTCGGCCTTGAGCTGCGCCAACTGGTTCTCCGCCAGGTAGCCCGCGCCGCCGCACGCCTCCCGGCAGGTCTGGATGGTCTGCGTCGCGTGCCAGGTCGAGACCGCCTTCAGCCCGGCAGCGCGGGTTTCCAGTTCCCGTTGCTGGCGTTCGTCATCGCGCACCTCGTGCAACGTGGTCACCAGCTCTTCCTGCGCGAAGTGCAGGGCGAAGGTCTTCGCCAGCGCGGGCAGCAGTTTCCGCTGGTGTGCGAGGTAATCCAGCAGCACGGCTGGCACGCCGGTGTCGGGTCGCTCGAACTGGCGGCGGGCGTCGGCGTAGCGCAGCGCGATCTCCAGCGCCAGCTTGGTGGCGCCGCCCGCGGTACCGGCCACCGAGATCCGACCGCGGATCAGGGTGCCGAGCATGGTGAAGAACCGCTTGCTGGAGCTGGCGATCGGGCTGCGGTAGGTGCCGTCCGGGTCGACGTCGCCGTAGCGGTTGAGCAGCGCCTCGCGCGGCACCCGCACCTGGTCGAAGGCGATCCGGCCGTTGTCGACACCGCCGAGCCCGGCTTTCCGGCCGCAGTCGGTGATCCGCACGCCCGGCAGCGTCTGCCCGGCAGCGTCCCGGATCGGCACCAGCAGCGCGTGCACGCCGTGGGTCTCGCCGCCGGTGATCAGCTGGGCGAACACCACCGCCAGCCGACCGTCCCGGGCGGCGTTGCCGATGTAGTCCTTGCGCGCCGACTCGTCCGGCGTCTGCACCACGAATTCCTGCGTCGCGGGGTCGTAGGTGGCGGTGGTGCGCAGGTGTTGGACGTCCGAGCCGTGGCCGGTCTCGGTCATCGCGAAGCAGCCCGGCAGGTCCAGGCTCATGATGTCGCGCAGGTAGCGCTCGTGGTGTTCTTCGGTGCCCAGCGCGACGATCGCGCCGCCGAACAGTCCCCATTGGACACCGGCCTTGACCATCAGGGACAGGTTGCCGGGCAGCATCTCCATCGAGACGACCGAACCGCCCGCGTCGCCGCGACCGCCGTAGGCGACTGGGAAACCGAGATCGGTGATGCCCGACTTGACCAGCAGGTGCAGCTGTTCGTAGGTCTGCGCGCGGTGGCTTTCGACGTCCAGGTCGTCGCCCGGCGGAAGCGGCACGCCGTCGAGGGCTTCGCGGACCTGGTTGCGGACGTGGGCCCAACGTCCGTCCAGCAGGGTCGCGAGTTCGCCTGCGTCGAATCCGGAGCTTTCCATCGCGGTCTCCACTCGTCGGTACCTGATCCGAGCCTAGTTACCGACGAGTAACACCGCCATGTGAGCTACCTCGCCGGTCAGCCGGCGAGCTTGGCGGCCTTACCGGCGATCCGGGAACCGTAGTACTCGGCTGCCTTGAGCTCGGCGTCGGTCGGGCCGGACCCGTTGCCGAAGGCGCCCGCGCCGTACGGGTTGCCGCCCGCCGCGTGGATCGCGTCGTCGGTGCAGCCCGGCGGCACCAGCACCGAACCCCAGTGCATGAACACGTTGTACATGCTCAGCAGTGTCGACTCGTGACCGCCGTGCAGCGTGCTCGCACTGACGAAACCGCCCGCCACCTTGTCCGCCAGCGCGCCCTTCGCCCACGGGGGCCTACTACCTGTACCGGACCCATCTGATGATGCTGATCAGCGAGGTCCGGCCAGAACTCGACGCTGCCTACCTGGCCGATGCGCTGCTCGCCGCGACCGGCGCCGAACTCGTCGTCCACCAGCTGCGCGACCTCGGCATCAGCCGCGACCGCGTGCTGGCCGGTATCGACGCCCTCGTCACCGGACTCGACCTCTGAACCCGTCCCGCGCGGCTCGTGGCGATTTCTCGCGAAATCGCCTGCTCACCCGCAGCGGTCGAATCCCGCGCGGCTCGCTTCGAAGAAGGGCACTGACCTCGCTAGGCCCGATGGTGGAGTGCGCGTCGGCCGCCAGCGACCGATGATCGCTGCATGCCCCGCCGCCGCTCGACACCGCTGTTGTCAGGAGGTGCAGTCGCATGAGTTCGAACCCCGGCGACATCGATCTCGGTGCCCTGTTCGACGAGCACGTCGCGGACGAGTTCGTCGTGCGGGACGTTGCCGCGACCATGGCGACGATGACCGATGCACCCGTGGTCAACCACGTGCCCACGACCGCCGGAGGCGCTGGTCGGGACGCGGTGACCCGGTTCTACCGCGACCACTTCATCGGGCAGTGGCCCGAGGACGTGGTCATCAACCGACTGTCCAGGACGATCGACGCGGAGCGCGTGGTCGACGAGATGATCATCAGCTTCACCCACGACCGGGTCATCGACGCGCTGCTGCCCGGTGTGGCGCCAACCGGCCGCCGCGTCGAGATCGCCGCCGTGGCGGTGGTGGGCTGCGAGAACGGCAAGGTCGCCTACGAACACATCTACTGGGACCAAGCATCCCTGCTGGTCCAGATCGGCCTCCTCAACCGCGACTCCCTACCGGTAACCGGCGAAGAACAGGTCAAAGCCCTACTGAAAAACCAACCCCTCAACACCCTGCAACCATGACGAGCGAGTGAAGGGCACCTTTGACCGGCATAGTCGGTCAAAGGTGCCCTTCAGCCATCACCCGAATGGTCGTCAGGCGACGACGTTGACCAGGCGGCCCGGCACGACGATGACCTTGCGCGGGTCCTTGCCCTCCAGCGCCGCGGCGATCTTCTCGTCCGCCAGCGCGCTGGCCTGCACCGCTTCCCGGTCCGCCGAGGCGGGCACCACGATCCGGGACCGCACCTTGCCGTTGATCTGGATCGGGTACTCCACGGTGTCCTCGACCAGGTACTCCTCGTCGGCCACCGGGAACGGACCGTGCGCCAGGCTCCCCGAGTGCCCGAGCCGGGCCCAGATCTCCTCGGCCAGGTGCGGCGTCAACGGCGCGACCATCAGCACCAGCGGCTCCACCACCGCCCGCGGCGTGCCATCGGCCGCCGAATAGGCCTTGGTGATCCGGTTGTTGAACTCGATCAGCTTCGCCACCGCGGTGTTGAACCGCAGCTCCGCGTAGTCCTCCCGGACCCCGGCGATGGTCTTGTGCAGCGCCCGCAGCATCTCGACGTCCGGCTGCTGCTCGGTCAACCGCAGCGCACCGGTGTTCTCGTCGACCACGTTGCGCCACAACCGCTGCAAGAACCGGTGCGAGCCCACCACGTCCTTGGTCACCCACGGCCGCGACGCGTCCAGCGGACCCATCGACATCTCGTACAACCGCAGCGTGTCCACGCCGTAGGCGTCGGCCATCTCGTCCGGGGAGACGGAGTTCTTCAGGCTCTTGCCCATCTTCCCGTACTCCCGGAAGACCTCCTGGCCCTGGTAGAAGTACTTGCCATCGCGTTCTTCCACCTCCTCGGCCGGGACGTACACGCCGCGCGAGTCGGCGAAGGCGTAGGCCTGGATGTAGCCCTGGTTGTACAACCGCCGGTACGGCTCCTCCGACTCCAGGTAGCCCAGGTCGTGCAGCACCTTGTGCCAGAACCGCGAGTACAGCAGGTGCAGCACCGCGTGCTCCACGCCGCCGACGTACAGGTCCACCCCGCCCGGGTCGCTCGCGCCGTGCAGCTCCGGGTGCTTGCCCATCCAGTACCGCTCGTTGGCCGGGTCGACCAACCGCTGGTCGTTGTCCGGGTCGATGTAGCGCAGCTGGTACCAGCAGGAACCGGCCCACTGCGGCATCACGTTGGTGTCCCGCCGGTAGTGCTGCAACCCGTCGCCCAGGTCCAGCTCCACCTCGGCCCAGTCGGTGGCCTTGGCCAGCGGCGGCTCCGGACTGCTGTCGGCGTCCTCCGGATCGAAGGTGCGCGGCGAGTAGTCCTCCACCTCGGGCAGCTCGACGGGCAGCTGGCCCTCCGGCAGCGCCAGCGGCACGCCGTCGTCGCCGTAGACGATCGGGAACGGCTCGCCCCAGTAGCGCTGCCGCGCGAACAGCCAGTCGCGCAGCTTGTACTGGACGGTGCCCTGGCCGTGGCGGTGCTCCTCCAGCCAGTCGATGATCAGCTTCTTGGCGTCCTGGACCTCCAGGCCGTTGAGGCTCAGGCCAGTGGTCTCCGAAGCGGAGTTGATCGCCGGACCCTCACCGGTGAACGCCTCGCCGTCGAAGCCGGGCGACGGCTGCACGGTGCGGATGATCGGCAGGCCGAACACCGTCGCGAAGTCCCAGTCCCGCTGGTCCTGGCCGGGCACCGCCATGATCGCGCCGGTGCCGTAGCCCATCAGCACGTAGTCGGCGATGAACACCGGGATCTGCGTGCCGTTGACCGGGTTCGTCGCCCAGGCCCCGGTGAAGACGCCGGTCTTCTCCTTGTTCTCCTGGCGGTCCAGATCGGACTTCATCGACGCGGTGCGCCGGTACCGCGCGACCGCCTCGGCCGGGGTCGCCACGCCACCGGTCCAGCGGTCGTCCGCCTCAGCCGGCCACTCGGTGGCGGTCAGCTCGTCGACCAGCGGGTGTTCCGGTGCCAGCACCATGTACGTGACACCGAACAGGGTGTCCGGACGGGTGGTGAACACCTCGATGTGGTGGGCCGAACCGTCCAGCGGGAACCGCACGTTGGCGCCCTGCGAGCGGCCGATCCAGTTCCGCTGCATGGTCTTGACCTTCTCCGGCCACTCCAGCCGGTCCAGGTCGTCGACCAGTCGGTCGGCGTAGGCGGTGATCCGCATCATCCACTGCTTGAGGTTGCGGCGGAACACCGGATAGTTGCCGCGCTCGGTCAGCCCGTCGGCGGTGACCTCCTCGTTCGCGACCACCGTGCCCAGTCCCGGCGCCCAGTTCACCGGAGCTTCGGACAGGTACGCCAGCCGGTAGGAGTCGATGACCTCGGCCCGCTCGGCGCTGGTCAGCTCGGCCCACCGGCGGCCGTCCGGGGTGGCGCGCTCACCGGTGGCGAACTGCTCCGCCAGCTCGGCGATCGGTCGGGCGCGGCCCTTGCCTCCGGCGGCCTCGGTGTCGTACCAGGAGTTGAAGATCTGCAGGAAGATCCACTGCGTCCAGCGGTAGAACTCGATGTCGGTGGTGGCGATCCGGCGCCGCTCGTCGTGGCCCAGGCCCAGGCGGCGGATCTGCCCCAGGAACCGCTGGATGTTGGCCTCGGTGGTGGTGCGCGGGTGCGTCCCGGTCTGCACCGCGTACTGCTCGGCGGGCAGGCCGAAGGAGTCGAAGCCCATGGTGTGCAGCACATTGCGGCCCAGCATCCGGTGGTAGCGGGCGTAGACGTCGGTGCCGATGTAGCCCAGCGGGTGGCCGACGTGCAGGCCGGAACCGGACGGGTACGGGAACATGTCCTGGACGAACAGCTTGTCCGCCGGGATGTCACCGGAGAGCGAACCAGCCGGGTTGGGGGCGTGGAACGTGCCGCGCTCCTCCCACTGGCGCTGCCAGCGCCGTTCGAGCTCGGCCGCCGTGTCCGCGGTGTAGCGGAACTGCGGAACCTCTTCGGTACCCCCGGTCGTCGAGCCCTCTGCCTGGCCACTCATCGTCTTGCGTCCTTCCCTGCCCTCTCGCCCGAACAGCGGTTCATGCGCTCCTAGTGTGCCGCCTGCTGAAAATGGAAAACCCCCCAGGCCCTGGGAGGGCATGAGGGGTTGCCGCGTCGAAGCGTCGCTACCGGACGTTCAACGCGGCCTCGCAAGAAGTCGTCGAATGCTCACGCCTCCAGGGTAACCGAGATCACTTCACCGCAAGGGTGATCAGCTGGGTCGTCTGGTCGGGGGAGAAGTTGTCGTCGCTGACCAGCACCAAGCTGCGGCTGCCGTCGGGAAGTCGCGGACCCCAGGTCATCCCCTCGACGTTGTCGATCTTGTTCAAGCCCAGGTCGGCGAGGTCCACCAGCAGCTGCTTGTGCACCGGCCGAACGTCCGCGCCGAGCAGCGACGGGACGTCCTGCACATCGGTGGCGCCGCGGGTGTCGACCCGGTAGATCCGGATCGAGTTGCCGACTCCGGTGACGAACGACCGCTCCATCACCAGGTACCCGCCGCGGTCGGCCAGCAGCGCGGACACCCCGTTGTTGGCGAACCCGCCGGTCGGCGACTCGGCGAACACCTTCTCCAGCGGGTAGGCGTACTGCCCGATCACCCGGCCGGACCGGGCCTGCACGGTGATCCGGGACAGCGCGCCGTGCTCGGTGGTCGGGGACTCGCCGTCCTGGATCAGCGGTCCCTCCATCGCGGTGACCACCCGGGCGCCACCGGCGGTGAAGGTCAGGCCCTCCAGCACCTCGTTCTGCTTCGGCCCGGTCTCCGGCAACATCCGCAGGTTCGCGGGCAGCGGCAGCTCCGCGTCGAACGCGCCGTCGGTCCGGGCGCTGCGGATCGACGGGTCGATCAGCTGCGTGCTGCGCTCGCCCTCGCTGGTCCACCAGAGGTCGCGGGTCCACGGGTCCCAGCGGATGTCCTCCGGGTCCACGCTGCCCTTCGGATAGGTCGTGCCGTCCGGGCGCAGCAGCGGCACGGTGCCGGTCAGCCGCACCTCGTTGTCGTGCAGCTGCGCGGTGTAGATCCGCGCCGGTTGCAGGTCCGAGCGATCGTCGCTGATCAGCACCCATTGCCCGGTTCGCGGGTCGTAGTCCGCACCGGACAGTCCGCCGACCGTGGTGCCGTCGAACTGCATGGCATGCGGCAGCGTCGTTTCGCCCACCAGCCGCACGTCGTCGGTTGCGGCGGCAGCGGGTGCGGCTGCCGCGACCGTCAGCGCGATCGCCAGCAGTCCGATCGGGACAGATGTTTTCGCCATGTGGGACAGCACACCCGACCAGGGTGTCCAGCAGGTAGCGCCCAGATGGAGGCTTAGGCTGTTCGAGTGCTCGCTGTTCAGGTGATCTGCTGCGCGATCTTGGTTCTCGGTGGGGCGGCGCTGCTGTTCCTCGGTTTCCGGGGACTGCGGGGCCAACTGCCCCGCAACCGCTACGTCGGTGTCCGCACCCCCGCCGCCATGCGCAGCGAGGACGCGTTCGAACTCGCCAACCGGGCGGCCGGGCCCGCGATGCTGGCCGGTGGGGCGGTCGCGGTGCTCGCCGGTGCCTCGCTGCCGATGCTGGCCGCCACGTTCAGCGTGGTGATGGTCGCGGTGATCGGGCTGGTCGGGGCGTTCGCGCTGATGACCGTCGGCGGTGTGATCGGTGACCGGGCCGCCGAGGCGATGCCCGAACCGGCGCCGGTCGGCGGCTGCGCCGGTTGCGCGGGCGGTTGCTGCGGCGCGCCGCAGCAGAACTGACCTTTCCAGGGGAACCGGGCCTTTCCAGAGAACCGGGCTCGGCAATTCGCGCCGCTGGGACGCCGCCGTGGCAACGTGACCGGCATGCTGAGGTGCACCCGCTTCCGCAACGGCGACTCGGAGGAGATCGCCGAAGCCGACGTGTTCGAGGCCCTGCGGACCGTGCCGGAGGACGCCTTCATCTGGCTCGACCTGCCGCCCGAGCGTTTCGACGTGCTGCACGAGGCGGCACAGCTGCTCGCCCTGCCGCGACTGGCCGTCGAAAACGCCGTGCAGGCGCACCAGCGCGCCAAGATCGAGCCGTATCCGGGCTGCCTGTTCGTGGTGCTCAAGGTGCTCGGCTACCACGAGGCGACCTCGACGGTCAGCATCTCGGAGCTGATGCTGCTGCTCAGCGACCGGGTGCTGATCTCGGTCCGGCACGGCGATGGGGACCCGTCCGCCGAGGCGCACCGGCGGGCCGCCGAACGACCCGACCTCGTCGCGCACGGGCGGCTGGCCGTGGTCTACCTGCTCGCGGACGCCGTGGTGGACGGCTACCTCGCCATCTCGGCGGAACTCGGCAAGGACCTCGTCGCGCTGGAGCAGCGGGTCTTCGCCCCGGGCCGGGACGACCCGACCGCCGAGCTGTACTCGCTCAAGCGGGAGGTGCTTGATTTCCGCGACGCGGTCGAGCCGCTGCTGCCGATCGCCCACCGGTTCCGGAGCCCGGAGGGCCCGGTGCAGGGCGTGCTCGGGCACCACTTCCGCGACGTGGCCGATCACGTGCTGCGCGCCGGTCGGGAGGCGCTGTCCTACGACGAGCTGCTCAACTCGGTGCTCGCCGCCCAGTTCTCGCGGACCGGGCTGTGGCAGAACGAGGACATGCGCAAGATCTCCGCGTGGGCGGCGATCGCGCTGGTGCCGACCATCGTCGGGTCCATCTACGGGATGAACTTCAACTACATGCCGGAACTGCACTGGGTCTTCGGCTATCCGCTGGCCCTGCTGCTGATCGTTGGCGCCTGCTGCGGCCTGTACGCCACCTTCCGCCGCAACGGCTGGCTCTGACGGCCAGCCGTTCTCACCGGGGCGACCACTCACGAGCTCTGTGCTGCTTCGTCAATCCACACCCAGTTGTCCACAACCCTGTGGACAACCTTCAAATCTGTGGATAACTCCCAGCCCAAACAGCCAAATTCCGCGATTCGGAACCACGCTTTTGGATTCCGGACTTTGGGATCGCGTCAATTGAGTTTGACGTCGCCGGGGTGGGTGGCGAGGAACGCCAGCGGCGGGCCCTGTCGGCGGAGCACGCGCCCCCATAGTTCGGTGCCCGGATCGGCGATCACGTCGTCGGGGAGGGCGGGGACCACGATCCAATCGCCCCGGTCGATCTCGCCAGCCAGTTGGCCGGTCTCCCAACCGGCGTACCCGGCGAAGAAGCGCAACCCCCGAGCCTTGGGCACCAGGTCGTCGGGGTCGCCGTCGAGATCGACCAGGCCGACCGGGCCGCGGACGCCGATCATCCCGGCGATCGCCCCGACGTCCTCACCGGCGCGCAGCGTGGCCAGGCAGATCGCCGTGCGCTGTTCCACCGGACCGCCGACGAACAGCGACTGCGGTTCGGTCGCGTGCTGACCCCACTTCGGCAGCACGTCGTGCACCGCTACCTCGCTCGGCCGGTTCAGCACGACGCCAAGAGTGCCCTCGGCACGATGGTGGATGACGTAAACGACCGTCCGCCGAAAGTTCCGGTCCAGCAGTTGTGGAGCAGCGACGAGCAGCGTCCCCGGTTCCACGTCCGCATCAGATCCCACCATCGCATGATCTCACTGGTTGCCCGCGCACGAACCCACCCTGACCAAACCGACCCAGCAGACACCCCCACCAGGCCCAATACCGACAGCAAATCCCGAAACACCAATCATCAGCCATAGCGAGTCGTTCAATTCACTATTATTAACGACACCCTGAGGGTCTGTCTTTGGTTTTGAAGCGGCGCAGCCGCTTGGCCCACCTACGCCACCGGCACCGCCGCGGGTTCTCAGACTCTGCCCACTGGCGTTCTCTGCGAGGCCTGCCACGACGTGGTGTATCGGACATACATGAGTCGGGGATCCCGGAGTCGAGACGGCGTGTGAGGTTCCGCTACCCGCGCCGCCACGCAAAACGAGTTCAAGAACAGACGCTGAGGTCAGGGAACGTCGATGCCCTGGGTCCTGGCCCAGCGGAAGAGCTCCTCGACGGCATCCTCGTGGGACATCGGGCCGCGGTCCAGGCGCAGCTCCTTGAGGTGCTTCCAGGCCTGGCCCACGACCGGGCCGGGGTCCACGCCGAGCAGCCGCATGATCTCGTTGCCGTCCAGGTCGGGCCGGACCTTCGCCAGGTCCTCAGCCGCCGCGATCCTGGCGATGCGCTCCTCCAGATCGTCGTACGCGCGCTGCAACGCGGCCGCCTTGCGCTTGTTGCGGGTCGTGCAGTCCGCCCGCACCAGCTTGTGCAGCCGATCCAGCAGCGGACCGGCGTCGTTGACGTAGCGGCGGACCGCCGAATCGGTCCACTGGCCGTCGCTGTAGCCGTGGAACCGGAGGTGCAGGAACACCAGGTCGGCGACGTCGTTGATGACGTCCTTCGGGTACCGCAGCGCGCGCAACCGCTTGCGCACCATCTTCGCGCCGACCACCTCGTGGTGGTGGAAGCTCACCCCGCCACCGGACTCGAACCGCCGGGTGGCCGGCTTGCCGATGTCGTGCAGCAACGCCGCGAGCCGCAGCACCAGATCCGGCGGGCCGTCCGGGTCGGCCGCCCGCTCCAGGTCGATCGCCTGGTCCAAGACGGTCAGCGAGTGCTGGTAGACGTCCTTGTGCTGGTGGTGCTCGTCGATCTCCAGCTTCATCTCGGGCACCTCGGGCAGCACGTGGTCGGCGAGCCCGGTGTCCACCAGCAGCTCGACGCCGCGCCGCGGGAACTCGCCGCACAGCAGCTTGGACAACTCGACCTGCACCCGCTCCGGGGTGATCCGGGTGATCTCGATGGCCATGTCGGTCATCGCCTGCACCACCCGGTCGGCGGCGGTGAAGCCGAGCTGGGAGACGAAGCGCGCCGCGCGCAGCATCCGCAGCGGGTCGTCGGCGAAGGAGTCCTCCGGGGCCGCCGGGGTGTCCAGCCGCCGCGCCACCAGGTCTGCCATCCCGCCGTGCCGGTCGATGAACGCCCGGCCCGGCAGCTCGATGGCCATCGCGTTCACGGTGAAGTCGCGACGCACCAGGTCACCCTCGATGGTGTCGCCGAAGGCGACGTCCGGATTGCGGCCCACCCGGTCGTAGGTGTCGGCGCGGAACGTGGTGATCTCGACGGTCGTGCCGCGCCGGAAGGCGCCGAGGGTGCCGAACTGGATGCCGGTGTCCCAGATCGTCTCGGCCCAGCCGGTCAGCAGGTCGCGCACCTGATCCGGACGCGCCTCGGTGGTGAAGTCGAGATCGGTGCCCAACCGGCCCAGCAGCATGTCCCGCACGCTGCCACCGACCAGGTACAACCGGTGGCCCGCCGCGGCGAAGCGCTGCGCGAGCTCCTCGGCGACCGGCGCGACTTTCACCAACTCCACGACAGCGTTGCGCTGCGCCTCGCGTTCCCGAGACTGCATCTCGGCGGACGTGGCGGAGTCGTGGTGCTGTGAAGGGGACACGAGATATCAGGGTATCGGCTGCTCAGCCCACCCAATTACCCCTGTGCGGGCCTGCGCAATCAGGTGGGCCGCGCAACCTCGGCACCAGGCCAGCGGACCAGCCGTGGGCCAGGGTCACAGCGCCGAAACGGCGGCTGGGTTCGCGCCACCAGCGCCCCTGTCGCCGGGCGACCAGTTCCCCCCTAAAACTGCTGATCGCACTACCATCAGCGGCATGCCCCCGTCGCCCGGCCGCTCCGGCGGTGCCCAGCCGGGGCGTCGGAACCGACGCCGGCGGCGCAGGCTGCGGACGGTCGACGAAACCTCCGCTGGGGGGCTGGTGGTCGACGGCGCGGCAGGCCTCGCTGCGATCATCGGAAGGCTGGACCGCAAGGGACGACTGCTGTGGTCGCTGCCGAAGGGACACATCGAGGCCGGTGAGACCCCCGAACAGACCGCGGTGCGCGAGGTCACCGAGGAGACCGGGATCATCGGCCGGGTGGTGATGCCGATCGGCACGATCGACTACTGGTTCGTCGCGGGCAACCGGCGCATACACAAGACCGTGCACCACTTCCTGCTGGATGCGGTGGGCGGAGAGCTTTCCGACGAGGACGTGGAGGTCACCGAGGTGGCGTGGGTGCCGCTTGGTGAACTGGACGAGGTACTGGCCTACGCCGACGAACGTCGGCTGGTGCGCCGCGCGCTGAGCCTGCGCAGCGGCGAACCGGACGGCGCGGCCGAGCGGCTCGGAGCCCGGCCAGCACGAGGTAGCGGGACGGAGCCCGGGTGAGGTTTCTGCTGGCCGCGATGGTCGCGGCGGTGTTGTTCGCGGTAATCCCGGTGGTCCCGGCACCATCGGCGGCCGCACAGGGCGGGACTCCGACCCAGTTGGACGTGATCAAGATCACTCCATCTGTGGTGGATGGCGGCGCGCCGCCCGGCGAGCTCGTCGTGACCGCCAGGTTGACCAACACCAGCGACAACGAGATCAACGACATCGAAGCCCGCATCCAGCGAGGCAATCCGACCACCACCGAACCGGCCGTCCAGCGCGCGCTGCGCGACGACTCGCCAACAGTCACCGAACCCTCCTTCAGCGCGGTCGCCGACCACCTCGCGCCCGGCCAGCAGATCCCCGTCGAGCTGCGCATCCCGCTCACCGGACCGAACTCGCTGCAGATCAGCCAGCCCGGCGTCTACCCGCTGCTGATCAACATCAACGGCGCGCCGACCATCGGCGGCCGGGCGCGGATCGCCGAAGCCCGATTCCTGCTGCCGGTGCTGGCCACCCCCGGCGGCGCCCCGACCCGACCCGCGCAGCCGACCAAGACCAGCCTGATCGTGCCGCTGGTCGATTACCCCCGGCTGGAGCGGGAAGCCATCCCGGGCACGGGGGCGGTGCTGGTCGACGACCAGCTGTCCACGTCGCTGGCGCCCGGCGGTCGGCTCTACGAGCTGGTGCAGGCGGTGATCGACGGCGCTGGGCCCGGCTCGCGGCTGGGCAACGCGCTGTGCTTCGCGATCGACCCGGACCTGCTGATCACCGTGAGCGCCATGCGGGGCGGTTACCAGGTGCGCCAGCCGAACGGTTCGCTGGTCGAAGGCATCGGTACCGGTGCCGCCAACCTGTGGCTGACCAAGCTGCGGGAGGCCACCGCGGGGCGCTGTGTGATCGCCCTGCCCTACGCCGACGCGGACATCGTCGCCGTGAGCCGCGCCGAGAACGGGCTGCCGGACGTGATCGACGGTGCGCTGCGCGGTGCCGACCTGCTGCGGGCACCGGAAATCCTGGGAGTCGACCCGCGACCGGTGCTCTGGCCGATCGAGGGAGCGCTGGACGAACCGGCCGCCGGTGCGCTGCCGCGCATCAGCACCGCACTGCTGGAGCCCCGGTCGTTGCAGCTGCCCGCCGGATCGCTGTCGCCGGTCCGGGTCCGGGGCCACGACCTGGCCGCCGTCCCCATCGACCCGCTGCTGACCAGCGCGCTCGACCCGCTGCACGACACGCCGCAGAAGGTCACCGCGCTGTCGCCGGCGCAGAACGGGCTGCTGTCCGCGCAGAACACCCTTGGCGCGCTGGTCTTCCGCGCCACCCAGGGCAACATCGCGGGCGCCACCTCGGTGCTGGCGCCGCCGCGTCGCTGGAACCTGCGCGGGGACGACGTGCGCAGCTTGCTCGACGGCATGCGACAGCTGGCCGACGCCGGGATCATCGAGCCCACCCCGCTGCCCGAGCCCGACCCGGCCACGCTGCCGGAAGCCGACCTCAGCTACCCGGTGGACACCGGTTCCGCGGAAATCCCGCGACCGCTGGTCGACCAGCTCCGCGACCAGAACTTCAAGGTCGGCGACCTGTACGTGTCGTCGCAGACGGAACGTTCCAGCCCGGTCGACCCCGGCCGCGTCACCACACCGCTGTTCAACGGGCTGCTGCACGGTGTCTCCAGCGCGTGGCGCGGCAGCCCCGAGGCGGCCCGGCAGTGGGTCGAGCGGGCCACCGGCGTGATCAACGAAGTGCTCGGCAAGGTCCGGCTGGAGGAGTTCCCCGGCGCGAAAACCCGGATTTCCTCGGACAGCCCGATCCCGATCACCGTGGTGAACGATCTGCCGATCACGATCTCGGTCGTGCTCCACATCCCGCGGGTGCCCGGCGTCGAGGTGCGCAACGACTTCGGCGGAACGCTCACCGTTCCGGCCAACGCAAGGCGGCAGTTCCTCCTGGAGACCACCGCGCAGGGGGCCGGGACGTTCGCCATCGACGTCACCGCCACAACCCAGCGGGGCACCCAGTTCGGCACCACCGAACGGCTGCAGATCTATTCCACCAACTACGGGGCGCTCATCCCGATCCTCACCGCGATCGCAGCCGCCTTGCTGGTGCTGATGTCCGGGCGGCGAATCCTCCGGCGGTTCCGGGCCAGGCGCCAACGGGCCGCGGCATCAGCCGAATCGACCGGTTCTGCCGAGCCGGGCCAGACCAACGGCGTACCGCAACCGGACGTGCCCGGAATCGTGCAGGCCCCCACCACCGACCGTGATCGGAACCGGAACTGAGATCCTGAGCGGAATCGCACCAGCACTCGCAGGTGTGAAACTCGACTGAGCGACAGGACCGGGCGGCCACTCGGTGTTCCGGCGGGCGAAGGATTTGAGGCAGTGAACCGAGACAGGGACCCCGGGCGGATGGGCGGTGCTCCCAGGCAACAGCCCGCGCCACGGCCCGAGACGCGCCCGACCGTGCCGATCCGGCGACCCGCCGCCGCACCGCCGCCACCGGCCCCGCTGCGGACCGGGCCGCCGAACAGACCGCGCGGCTGGCACGCCGCGGAGACCCAGCCGATCCCGGCGATACCGCCGGAACCCGGCATGGACCAGGCCGCCGAACAGACGCAGGTGATCCGCCCGGTCTCGCCGGGCAAGCCGTCCCTGCTCAAGGCCAGCGGCTCGATGGCGATCGCCACCCTGACCAGCCGGATCACCGGCTTCCTGTGGAAGCTGATGCTGGCCATCGCGGTCAGCTTCGGCGAGGTCAACGACTCGTTCACGGTCGCCAACACGCTGCCGAACACCATCTTCGAACTGCTCATCGGCGGTGTGCTGACCAGCGTGGTGGTCCCGGTGCTGGTGCGCGCGCAGAAGTCCGACCCCGACGGCGGCCAGCGGTTCGTCCAGCAGTTGATGACGCTGGCGATGGTGATCCTCGGGGTCGGCACACTGCTGGCGTTGGTCTGCACCCCGATCCTGACCTGGATCTTCGTCACCGAATCCGATGCCTCGAACCCGGCGCTGGTCAACGCTCTGGCGTACCTGCTGCTGCCGCAGATCTTCTTCTACGGCGTCAGTGCGCTGGTCGGCGCGATCCTGCAGTCGAAGCAGATCTTCAGCCCCCCGGCCTGGGCGCCGGTGGTCAACAACCTGGTCGTGATCGCCACCATCGGCGTCTACGTCCTGCTCCCGGGAGCTCTGACGCTGGACCCGGTGTCCATGACCGACGCGCACGTGCTCACGCTCGGCATCGGCGTGACCGCGGGCGTGATCTGCCAGGCCGCGATCCAACTGCCCGCCCTGCGCAAGACCGGCTTCCGGCTCCGCTGGCGGTGGGGATGGGACTCGCGGCTGTCCGAGTTCGGCGGGCTCGCGCTCTGGACGCTCGGGTACGTCGCGATCAGCCTGATCGGACTGGTCGTGCTCAGCCGGGTGGCCACCGGTGCCGACGCCGGTGCCTGGTCGATCTACAACTACGTGTGGATGCTGCTCCAATTGCCCTACGGCGTGATCGGTTTCTCGATCATGACGGCGATCCTGCCGCGGATGAGCGCGGCCGCCGCCGACGGCGACCACCGCAAGGTGATCGACGACCTCTCGCTGGGCAATCGACTGTCCACAGTGACCCTGTTGCCGGTCAGCGCGGTCATGACGGCGCTGGGCGTGCCGCTGGCCGTCGGGCTGTTCGCGCTCAAGCAGGACGCGATCGGGCAGGCCACCACGCTGGGCCTGGCGCTGGCCGTGTCGGCCTTCGGCGTGCTGCCCTACGCGCTGACCATGATGCAGATGCGGACGTTCAACGCGTTGCAGGACGCCCGCACCCCGACGCTGATCATGGTCGTGATGACCGCCGCCAAGGTGCTGATGGCCTTGGTGGTGGCGAACTTCCTGGAACCCGACCAGGTGGTGTTCGGCCTGACGTTCATCAATTCGTTCACCTTCGTCGTCGGTTGGCTGGTCGGTGAAGGCTGGTTGCGGCACCGGCTCGGTCCGCTGGGCAGCCGGCGTTTCCTTGGCACACTGGCGAAAACGCTGACCGCTTCGGTGCTCGGTGGCCTCCTCGCCTGGGCCAGTACGCTCGGCGTGGACGTGCTGATCCCCGGAAACGCCGGTGCTGGAACGGGATGGCTGCAGTTGATCGTCGGTGCGTTGGTCGGCTTCGCGGCGATCTTCGGTCTGATGTCCGTGCTGCGAGTGGCCGAACTGCGGCCCGCGATCGGACGGCTCACCGGTTTGCTGCGTCGTCGCTGACTGCCGCGTCACGTACCCTCGACGACGAAGTCTCCTTCCGCGGGGGAAGAGGGGCGGCACGCAGCCCCTGGCGGACCGGAAGGAGCGGGAGAGGAAAGGTGACCAGCAAACCCACCGAGCAGATCGCGGCGGAAAGCGGCGAATCCGGCGGCGACGAGGGTTCATCCGAGCAGGGGTTGACCCCTGGCCGGGTACTGGACCACGGCCGATACCGGCTGCTTTCCCAAGTCGGCTCGGACAACCGCTGCAACGTCCAGCTGTGGCGGGCCAAGGACGGCGTGCTGGGTCGCGATGTGGCGCTGACGATCCTGGTCGGCGATCGCTCCGACTCCCAAGCGGCCTCCAACGCGCGGCGGACCTTGGAACGTGCCATGCACGCCAGCACGTTCAACCACATCGGCGTCGCGCGGGTGCTCGACGTCGTCACGCAGTCCTCCAGCGAACCGACCGGCGTGCTCGGCATCGTGATCGCCGAATGGACCCACGGCACCGATCTGCTCGACCTGGTCACCGAGGGACCGCTGCCGCCCGGCACCGCGGCCCGGCTGCTGCAGCCGCTGGCCGCCGCCGTCGAAGCCGCGCACCACGCCGGTCTGGTGCTCGGCGCCGACCACCCGCAGCGCATCCGGGTCACGCCGGACGGTGAGATCCGGATGGCCTTCCCCGGCCCGATGGCGCAGGCCACCTCCAGCGACGACGTGCGCGGCCTGGGTGCCGCGCTGTACCTGCTGCTCACCGGGCGGTGGGCGCTCGGCGACGCGCCCGAGGGGCTGCCGGTCGCGCCGACCGGCCCGGACGGCAACTTGGTGGCACCGCGCACGTTGCGGCCGACCGTGCCGCTGGAGCTGTCCACGGTCGCGGTGCGCGCGCTGGGCAATCCGGATTCCACCGGCACCACCGGCGGGGTCCGCACCGGCGCCGCGGTGCTCCGCGTGCTGGAGCAGCACGCCACCTTCGATACCGCGAATGCGGCGACGCAAAGCGATCAGGCCACCGAGAGCAACGAGGTCTGGCGGCGCGAAGACCCCAAGCCGGACCGGGTCAAGCGCAAGAAGCTGATGATCAGCGTCGGCGTGCTGGCGGTGGCCACGCTGCTGGTGATCAGCTGGATCGCGGTCGGCCTGATCGGCATGTTCACCGACACCGGCAACAACAGCGGCGACGGCCGCACCATCAACCAGAACCAGCCCGGCAACTCGCAGCCGGGCCAGCCCCCAGCCGCAGCGACGCCGCTGAAGATCACCGCTGGCACTTCGTTCAACACCAACAACGACCCGGACGCCCCGGGGCGCATCCCGAACCTGTTCGACGGCAACCCGACCACCTACTGGTCGACGTTCAACTACAAACAGCAGCTCGGTCCCGGCGGCATCAGCAACGGGACCGGCGCGGTGCTGACCTTGGACCACGCCGCGGTGATCAGGCAGGTCGTGATCAACGCGCCGGGCCCGAGTGCGGGCACCAGGGTGGAGATCCGGCAGGTCAACGGCACGCCGAGCCTGGAAGGCAGCAAGCTGATCGGGTCCGCGGTGCTGGCCGCGGGCGACACCCCGATCACCGTGCAGGCCGACTCGCCGACCCAGCAGATCCTGGTGGTGATCACCCAGTTGGTGCCCAACGGTGGTGGCTTCGCCTCCCAGATCAACGAGGTCACGGTCAGCGGCAGCGCGGCTTGATGAGCTGTCGGTAGCCCTTCGTGACGGTTGACCAGGGGTAATGCACCACTCGTCAGTGTGGCGGATGTGCTGGTTCTCACGATTAGTAGAGTTCTGAGCCGTGTCTGTCCCCGTCAGCTCGGACGCCGAACTCATCGCGGCGCATACCAATGGAGATCCGCACGCGTTCTCCGAGCTCTTCCGCCGACATCGGGATCGGCTGTGGGCGGTGGCGCTGCGGACCATGCGCGATCACGAAGAGGCCGCCGATGCGCTTCAGGACGCGATGATCTCGGCATTCCGCAACGCCTCGTCGTTCCGCGCCGAATCCCAGGTCACCACGTGGCTGCATCGGATCGTGGTGAACGCCTGCCTGGACCGGATCCGCCGTCGCCAGGCCAGGCCGACCGTACCGCTGCCGGAAACCGGTCCCACCGAACCGGCGGTGCCCCGCGACGCCATCGACGAGCAGGACACCAGGATGGCCGTCCAGGATGCGCTCGCCGAGCTCCCCGAAGATCAACGGTCCGCGATCGTGTTAGTGGACGTGGAGGGATACTCCGTGGCGGAGACATCGGCGATCTTGGGCGTCGCCGAGGGGACGGTCAAGAGCCGGTGCGCTCGCGGCCGATCCAAACTAGCCAAACTTCTGGGGCACCTGCGGAACCCAAGTGCAGATGCGAACGTCCCAGATGACGCGATGGCCATGCGTCGACGGGAGGGACGATGAGTGGTGAACAACGGCGCACGGGGGCGCCGCAGGGGCCACCTTGGTCCCTGGACCTACTGGCCGATCTCCACGCGGGAGTACTGGACCAGCAGACCGCTGATCAACTGCGGGTGCAGGTCGAGGACGACCCGGAGGCCAGCGAGATCCTGGCGGCGCTGGACGCCACCAGTTCGGATCTCGCAGCGCTGCCGCCGTTGACGATCCCCGACGACGTTTCGGCCCGCATCGACGCCGCGCTGGAGAACGAGGTGCGCGCCTGGGCACAGCAGCAGGGCGCACCCGCCGCACCGCCTGCCACCGCGGGCGGCCAGGTGATCGACTTCGCGGCGGCCAAGCAGCGCCGCCGACGCCGCTACACGCTGGGTGCCGGACTGGTCGGGGTGGCCGCCGCGGCGGCCGCCGTGGTCTTCTCGGTCCTGCCCAGCACGGATTCCGGTGGCGACCAAGCGCAGTCCAGCGCCACACCGCCAGCCGTACCGCCGCTGGCACTGCAGGGTGAGCAGGTGCAGCTGGACGGCGAGCAGTTCGCCGAACTGCTCAAGACCGAGCAGTACAGCAGCGCGCTGGCCGACCCGCAGCAGCTCATCGGCTGCCTGCAGGCCAACGGCGTCAACGGCGGCAAACCGCTCGGAGCGCGGGAGATCACGCTCAACGGGCGACCCGCCCAACTGCTGATCCTGCCCGGCGGCCTCGGCCAGTTCCGGCTATTAGCGGTCGGCCCCGAGTGCGGCCCAGGAAACCCAGCAACCATCTCGGACTCCACATTCGGCGGCTGAAGACCGGCCCTTGAACTCGCTTCGCTTTGCGCGGGTGGCGATGCGGGTGCCGCAGGTGGGCTAAGCGACTACGCCGCTTCGAAGAAAAAGATCAAGGCAGATCCCCAGGCCGCTTGCTTCGGCTCCCGTACCGCCAGACGGGAGCCGACTTCGGTGTGCCCTGGAGCACGGCGTCGACTTGGTCGGGAACAGAGCCGAATAGGATCGCGTTGACCCGAGTACGGTCGCGCGCCCAGCGCGGCGGTGACGCAACGATGGAAGGGGCGCGGTGACTGGCGACGTCCGCAACGTGATCATCGTGGGCTCTGGCCCAGCCGGATACACCGCCGCGGTTTATGCCGCGCGGGCTGAGCTCGAACCACTGGTTTTCGAGGGGACCCAGTTCGGTGGCGCGCTGATGACCACCACCGATGTGGAGAACTACCCCGGCTTCCGGGACGGGATCATGGGCCCCGACCTCATGGAGCAGATGCGCGCCCAGGCCGAACGCTTCGGCGCTGAGCTGCGCGCCGAGGACGTCGAGCGCCTCGATCTGACCAGTGAGAAGAACACCGGGGTCAAGTCCGTGTTCGCCAATGGGGTGGAGTACCGCGCCAAGACCGTGATCCTGGCGATGGGTGCCGCTGCCCGCTACCTCGGCGTGCCCGGTGAGGAGAAGTTGCTGGGACGCGGTGTGTCGGCCTGCGCCACCTGCGACGGGTTCTTCTTCCGCGACCAGGACATCGCGGTCATCGGCGGCGGTGACTCGGCGATGGAGGAGGCCACCTTCCTGACCCGCTTCGCCCGGTCGGTGACGATCATCCACCGCCGCGAGGAGTTCCGCGCCTCCAAGATCATGCTGGAACGGGCCCGGGCCAACGAGAAGATCAAGTGGCTGACGAACAAGCTGGTGACGGAGGTCGTCGGCGACACCACCGTCGGTGCCCTGAAGCTGCGCGACACGGTCACCGGTGAGATCTCCGATCTGGAGGTTACCGGCATGTTCGTCGCGATCGGTCACGACCCGCGCAGCCAGCTGGTGCGCGAGCAGGTCACCGTCGACGACGAGGGCTACGTGCAGGTCCAGCAGCCCACCACGCACACCGGCATCCCCGGCGTCTTCGCCGCTGGCGACCTGGTGGACCACACCTACCGGCAGGCGGTCACCGCAGCCGGATCCGGCTGCGCCGCGGCCATCGACGCCGAACGCTGGCTCGCCGAACACGAGACCGCAGCCGCCGAGCTGGCCTCCGAACTCGTCGGCGGCGGCTACGGCTCTTCGCACTGAGCTGGCAATCTGACCTACCAAGAGGGAGAGAAACATGGCCGACGCCAAGAACACGGTGGTCGTGGACGCCGATACGTTCAAGAGCAAGGTCCTGGAAAGCGACAAGCCCGTGCTGGTGGACTTCTGGGCCACTTGGTGCGGCCCGTGCAAGATGGTCGCTCCGGTGCTCGAAGAGATCGCCGCCGAGCACAAGGACAAGATCACCGTCGCCAAGCTGGACATCGACCAGAACCCCAGCGTGTCGCGGGACTACCAGGTGATGTCCATCCCGACGCTGCTGCTGTTCGACAAGGGCCAGCCGGTGAAGCAGATCGTCGGCGCCAAACCAAAGGCGGCACTGGTGTCGGACTTGTCCGACTACCTGTGAAATCGGACTCCATCTGACGCAACCGAATAACGCGGTCCCGCCGTCTCGTCGATAGGACAGTGACGGCGGGACCGTGTTTTTTCGCGTACCGCACGAGATCGCCCACTCACGGGCCGTTGTCGCACGTCCGACCCGGTGCCCGTGGGCCGCAGCGCCGGGTCCCGGCACACAAGGCACAATGACCCGACGGGTCCGCCTTCCGGGCCCGGCACGCAGAACAGGACCCCGGGGCATTCCCGGCCATCCTCCGCGTCGGTGCCAAACCGGCGCCTGAATCGAGCGAGGAGTGCATGCAGCTGCTCCACCGCGGTGACGTCGGTCCGGCCGTTGCCGAGATCAAGAACACTCTTGCGACGCTGGGTCTGCTACCGGCCAACGGCCGGACAGGCCCGGTGATCTTTGATGAAGCGGTGGAACAGGCGGTCCGGGTCTTCCAGCAACAACGCGGGTTGATCACCGACGGAGTCGTCGGTCCGGCGACCTACCGGGCGCTGACGGACGCGCGCTGGCGGCTCGGGGATCGCTCGCTGGCGTTCCTGGTGTCCAAGCCGATCAGCGGCGACGACGTCTTCGCGTTGCAGGAGCGGCTGCTGGAGCTGGGCTACGACGCGGGCCGACCGGACGGCATCTTCGGCCGGGAGACCGAGCAGGCGCTGCGCAGCTTCCAACGGGACTACGGGCTGAACTCCGACGGCATCTGCGGGCCGGGCACCCTACGGGCCCTCAAACAGCTCGCACCGAAGGTCCGCGGTGGTCGCCCGGTGTTCCTGCGCGAGCAGGAGAAGGTGCGACGGGCCGGTCCGAGACTGCGCGGCAAGCGAATCGTGATCGATCCGGGACATGGCGGCCCGGATCGCGGAACCTGCATCGGCAACGTGCACGAGGCCGACCTGACCTGGGATCTGGCCCGCCGGTTGGAAGGCCGGATGGTCGCAACCGGGATGGAAGCGCTGATCACCCGCGGCCCCAACGCCAGCCCGCCGGACGCCGACCGCGCCGGGTTCGCCAACGAGGCCGGTGCCGACATGTTCCTGTCGCTGCACGTCGACTCCAATCCCTCACCGCTGGCCGAAGGCGTGGCGAGCTTCCACTTCGGCACCGGCAACGGCACCACCTCCACGGTGGGCGAGGCGCTGGCGGGCTTCCTGCAGCGCGAGATCGTCGCCCGGACCGGGCTGCGGGACTGCCACACCCACCCCAAGACCTGGGACGTGCTGCGGTTGACGCGGATGCCCGCGGTCCGGATGGAGATCGGTTACCTGACCAATGCGCGGGATCGCGGTCGGCTGCTGGACCCCGCCTTCCGGGACGTCGTCGCGGAAGGCCTGCTGGTCGCGGTCAAGCGGCTGTACCTGCTGGGCAAGGACGACCAGCCGACCGGCACCTTCACCTTCGACGATCTGCTGCGCCACGAACTCGCCCGCGCCGAAGGCGCCTGAAGGCCGCCAATTGGTTTCCCCATCGTGGAAGGACAGGGCTGGTCGACAGGTTGATTTGTCGACTTGGCGTCAAGGAAGCAAGGGGATTTGTCAGGCGCCGCCGACGATCGGTTCGGCCGTCTTGATCGTCACCGAGCTGAGCAGCCGCTCCAACGCGGCCTCGACGTCTTCCTTCCAGGAGATCGCGGTGCGCAGCTCAAGCCGCATGCGGGGCCACTTCGGGTGCGGCCGGACCGTTTTGAAACCGACCTGCTGCAGGAACCCGGCCGGAATCACGCAAGCCGCCGCCGAGCCCTCCAGGTCGCCGAAGGCCTCCACCGCCTTCACCCCGCGCCGCGTCAGGTCCTTCGCGACGTTCTGCACCAACACCCGGCCCAGGCCGCCGTGCTGGAACTCCGGCACCACGCGCAGCGCCGTCAGCAGCACCGCGTCCGCGCTCACCGGAGCGGTTGGGAAGGCCGTGGAGCGCGGCACGGCCGCTGGTGGCGCGTACATGGCATAGCCCGCCGGAACGCCGTCCACGTAGATGATGCGGCCGCAGGAACCCCACTCCAGCAGCACGCTGGAGACCCAAGCTTCCTTCTCCAGTTCGGTCTCGCCGAACTCCTCGGCCTGCTCCCGGACATGCGGCGCCAGCTCCCAAAAAATGCACCGACGACACTGCTGGGGCAGGTGGTCGAGGTTGTCCAGCGTGACGCCGACGACGCGTCGCGACACCTGACCTCCTGGAAACCCGCACGAACCCGCGCACTCCTCAGGCGCGGATGTGGTCAGGATAAGCCGCCACGCCTGGGCACCGAAAGCGCTAGAGCCCACCGAGCACACCTCGATGGGGTGAGATGGGTTACCGACAAATCTGCTCGGGAAGGCCCTTCCCCCTGTTGTGCGGGGTGCTGGTTACAGGTGCTCGTTACGCGGGGGGTGGGTCGCGGCGATAGCACCTATAGAATCGCCCGATCGCCCCCGAGAGGGCGAGCAGAGCGCACAACCGAAACCGGAGCGCGATATGTCGGATCACGGAAGCCAGCCGGCCACGCCGGAACAGCCCAGCCCGCCCGAGAAGCCCGCACGCAACCTGGACGCGTACCGGGCGCACTACGCCGAGCGGACCACCGGGATGACCGCCTCCGAGATCCGAGCTCTCTTCGCCGTCGCCAGCCGCCCCGAAGTGGTCTCGCTGGCGGGCGGCATGCCCAACCTAGCGGCGCTTCCGCTGGATTCGCTGGCCGCCGAGGTCGCCCGGCTGATCTCCGTCGACGGCCAGGTCGCGCTGCAGTACGGATCCGCGCACGGGGTGCCGGAACTGCGCGAGCAGATCTGCGAGGTCATGGCGCTGGAAGGGATCTCCGCCCACCCGGACGACGTGATGGTCACCGCAGGCTCCCAGATGGCCCTGGACATGGTCACCCGCATCTTCTGCGACCCGGGCGACGTCATCCTCGCCGAGGGACCGTCCTACGTCGGCGCGCTCGGCTCGTTCGCGGCGTACCAGGCCGAGGTCGTGCACGTCGCGATGGATGCCGACGGCCTGCAACCGTCCGCGCTGCGCGAGGCCATCGCCGAGGTGACCGCGCAGGGCAAGCGGATCAAGTTCCTCTACACCATCCCGAACTTCCACAACCCGGGCGGCATCACGCTGGCCGTGCCGCGGCGGGCCGAGATCCTGGAGATCTGCGCCCAGCACGGCATCCTGGTGGTGGAGGACAACCCGTACGGCCTGCTCGGCTTCGACGGCCAGCCGCATCCCGCGCTGCGCAGCATGGACGCGGACAACGTGGTCTACCTCGGCTCGTTCTCCAAGACCTTCGCCTCCGGCCTGCGGGTCGGCTGGGTGCTGGCACCGCACGCGGTCCGGGAGAAGCTGGTGCTGACCGCCGAGTCGGCCACCCTGTGCCCGCCCACGCTGAACCAGATGATCGTGTCCCGCTACCTGAGCACGCACGACTGGCAGGGGCAGATCAAGATCTTCCAGGAGCAGTACCGGGAGCGCCGCGACGCGATGCTCAGCGCGCTGGAGCAGTACATGCCGCCCGGTTGCACGTGGACTCGTCCGGACGGCGGCTTCTTCGTCTGGCTCACCGTGCCGGAGGGCGTGGACACCAAGGCGATGCTGCCGAGGGCGGTGACCCAACGCGTCGCGTACGTCTCGGGCACCGGGTTCTACCGCGACGGGTTCGGCAGTCGGCAGATGCGGTTGTCGTTCTGCTACCCGACGCCGGAGCGGATCCGCGAGGGCGTGCGACGGCTGGCGAACACGCTCACCGAGGAAATGGAGCTGGTCCGCACCTTCGGCACGGTGCCGCAGCGCAGCGTGCCGGGGCCGCAGGCCCCCGCACCCGACACCGCCTGAGCAGCCGTCCCCGAACTCGCTCCGCGCGGGCGGCGGTTGCTCGCCCAGCGTCGAAATGCGATCGGACACATCACACAGCCGATTCACGCGGGGCTCGACAATCGGTACGGTCCACTGTGCACAAGGAGTTCTCCCGTGCACAGTGGACTACTACTTTCCAGGGGTGTGCTGAGTGTCTGATCGCTGGGTTGCCGTGCTCGCCGGCGGGCTTTCGCACGAGCGCGAAGTGTCGTTGCGCTCCGGGCGTCGGTTGTCCGCCGCGCTGCGCTCGGTCGGCACGACCGTGGCGGAGTGGGACGCCGATGCCCGGCTGTTGTCCCGCATCGAGCAGGAGCGCCCCGACGCGGTCGTGGTCGCGCTCCACGGTGGGGAAGGGGAGAACGGCGCGGTGCAGGCGGTGCTGGAGCTGCTCGGCGTGCCCTACGTCGGCACCGGCCCGTACGCGTGCCGCCGGGCATGGGACAAGCCGACCGCGAAGGCCGAGCTGGCCCGCGCCGGACTGGCCACCCCGGACTGGGTGGCGCTGCCGCACGCGACCTTCCGCGAACTCGGCGCGCAAGCGGTGCTGGACGCGTTGGTCGCCAAGCTCGGTCTGCCGCTGATGCTCAAGCCGGACCAGGGCGGGTCGGCACTGGGCGCGCACGTGGTGCGCGACGCCGCGGAACTGCCGTCGGCGATGGTGGGTGCGCTGTCCTACGGGGACGCAGTGCTCGTCGAGCGGTTCGTGGCGGGCACCGAGGTGGCGATCACCGTCATCGATGGGCCGGACGGTCCGGAGGCGCTGCCCGCGGTGCAGATCGAACCGGCGGATGGCGTCTACGACTACACGGCTCGATACACCGCCGGACTCACCAGCTACCACGCACCGGCCGAGGTCGCGCCGGAAGTAGCTGCCGCCGCGGGCCAGCTGGCGATCGCCGCGCATCGACTGCTCGGCCTGCGCGACGTCTCCCGGACGGACGCGATCATCGACCGGAACGGCACGCCGCACTTCCTGGAAGTCAACGTGTCCCCCGGACTGACCGAGACCTCACTGTTGCCGATGGCGGTCGAGGCGGCGGGTCGATCACTGGGCGAAGTTTTCGCGACGCTCATCGAGCGCGCCATCTCGCGGTCGCGATGATCCGCCGTTTCACGTGAAACAGACGGGCCCGGTCTCGACGGAGACCGGGCCCATTTTTCGACACGCTATGCGGTTGATTCGTTGCAGATTGTGATCGTCACCGTGACGAAAGGCCACGGTGTCATTGATCGCGGATTTCTCGCGCCTGATCACCCAAGATCAACTCCGCCACCCGCTCAAGATCGTCGATCGAGCCGAACTCCACGACGATCCGACCTTTCCGCCGCCCTCGCTCCACTTTGACCGTCGTGTCGAAGTGGTTGGACAGCCGCTCGGCGAGCCGATCGAAGCCAGGGGCTTGGATCTCCTTCTTCGCCGCTGGCTTCTCCTTCGCCGGAGCCGCCGACTTCTGCAGAGTCACCGCTTCTTCCGTCGCCCGGACCGACATGCCCTCCGCGACGATCCGCTTGGCGAGATCCTCCTGGTTCCCGGCATCGTCCAGGCCGAGCAGGGCTCGGGCATGTCCGGCCGAGAGCACCCCGGCTGCCACCCGCCGCTGCACCGGCATCGGCAGGCGCAGCAGTCGGATGGTGTTGGTGATGACCGGACGGCTGCGGCCGATCCGGTCGGCCAGCTGATCATGCGTCACACCGAACTCCTCCAGCAGCTGCTGGTAGGCCGACGCCTCTTCGAGCGGATTGAGCTGCACCCGGTGGATGTTCTCCAGCAAGGCATCCCGCAGCAGTTCGTCGTCCTGGGTCTTGCGAACGATCGCCGGGATGAAATCCAGCCCGGCCAGCTGGGAAGCGCGCCACCGCCGCTCACCCATGATCAGCTCGAACTGGTCTGTTTCCAGCTCGCGCACCACGATGGGCTGCATAAGACCGAACTCGCGGATGGAGTGCTGCAGTTCGCGCAGCGCCTCCTCGTCGAACACCTGACGCGGTTGCTTCGGGTTCGGCGTGATCGAGGAGATGGCGATCTCGCGGTACACCGCACCGGCCACAGTCCCGCCGGTTTCACGTGAAACCGACTCTTCTGCGGGCTCGGTCGGCCGCGGCCCGCGCAACACGGGGCTGCGCAGCGCGGCGCCATCGACGCCCGCCGGGGGACCGCTCGGGATCAGCGCGGCGATACCGCGGCCAAGGCCACCTCGACGTTCGGTCATGCTGTTTTCCTCTCGGCACCACGCTCAGCGATCTCCCGCGCGGCGTCAAGGTAGCTCATCGCACCGCGCGAGCCCGGGTCGTAGGTCAATATGGTCTGAGCGAAGCCGGGCGCCTCGGAGATCTTCACGCTCCGCGGAATCACAGTGCGCAGCGTCAGGTCCCCGAAGTGCCCGCGCACCTCGGCGGTGACCTGGTCCGCCAGCTTGGTGCGCCCGTCGTACATGGTCAGCAGAATCGTCGACACCCACAGCGCCGGGTTCAAGTGCGACTGCACCAGCTCGATGTTGCGCAGCAGCTGGCCGAGCCCTTCAAGCGCGTAGTACTCGCACTGGATCGGGATCAGCACCTCGTGAGCAGCCACCAACGCGTTCACCGTGAGCAGGCCCAGCGACGGCGGGCAGTCCACGAAGATGTAGTCGGGGGCGAGCTGGTCCACCGCCTCGGAGTTCAGCGCCTCCTTCAACCGGCCCTCGCGAGCCACCATGGTGACGAGCTCGATCTCCGAACCCGCCAGGTCGATCGTCGCGGGCACGCACCACAGGTTGTTGGACTGGGTGCTCTGCGCAGCGGCATCCGCGACGCTGATCTCACCGAGCAGCACCTCGTACACCGAAGGCACGCCGGAGCGGTGCTCGACGCCCAACGCGGTGCTCGCGTTGCCCTGCGGGTCGAGGTCGATCACCAGCACGTTGAGCCCGTGCAGCGCGAGACCGGCTGCCAGGTTCACCGTGCTCGTCGTCTTGCCGACGCCGCCCTTCTGGTTGGCGACGGTGATGATCCGCCGATGCGTGGGGCGGGGGAGTTCCAGGGTGTCCGGGTGCAGCACCCGGGTCGCCCGCTGGGCCTCCTCCATGATCGGAGTCCAACCGATGTCGTCCCTGCCAAAGCTGCTCACCGGCGTCTCATCCGCCGGTCCGGAGGGGAACCGCAAACTGCCCATGGCACGCCCTCTCGTTTCACGTGAAACACGACCCGCTCCGTTTGACTCCGGATTCACCGTCCACGATCCTTTCTCGTTCGGCGCGCACCGTCACGACGCCGACCGGACGCACTTCGGGCCGCCGCGACCCGTTCCACCACGACGACGGTTGTCGGTACCTCTAGTACTCCGACACCGCATGACACAATTTCAGGGCCGCCACCACCGACCGCACTGATCGCTGCCGCATCCCGTTCGAGCTCCTCCGCCGCGCTGTCACCTTTCATGGCGAGCAGCCGGCCGCCCGGTCGCAGCAAGGGGAGACACCACTTAGCAAGCCGTTCCATCGGCGCCACGGCACGCACGGTCACGGCGTCCTGACCGGCCAGCCGTTCGCGCACCGGGCCCTCCTCGGCACGTCCACGCACCACCTCGACGGTGAGCGCCAACTCGGTGATGACTTCTTGCAACCACGCGACCCGTCGAGCCATTGGCTCCAACAGGGTCAGGTCGAGATCCGGGCGGGCGATCGCCAACGGGATGCCCGGCAACCCTGCCCCAGAGCCTACGTCCAACACCCGGCAGTTCGGGGGCAGCAACTCCGCAATAACCGCAGAGTTCAATAAATGTCTTTCCCAAAGCCGGTCAAGCTCCCGCGGACCGATCAATCCGCGGCGGATTCCGTGCTCCCGGAGCAGCTCCGCGAAGCCTTCCGCCAACGCCAACCGCTCACCGAATACGACCCGCGCCGCCGTCGGCGCACCCTCGGTCAAAGCATTCACCCCGTGTCGATGTTTCACGTGGAACCAGGTGGGTTCGCCTAAGCCTGCCGGATCGCGGTCCGCAGTCATACAGCAACCCGCGTTTCACGTGAAACCTCACCTATACGTTTCAGCGCCGAACTCTCTTTGCGGCGGCGCAGCCACTAGGCACGCCCGCGCAGCCCGTGCCGAAGATGGGGGAGGACCCAGGATCTCCATTCACTCACAGCAGGGTTGCGGCGAGGTTTCACGTGAAACGCACCCCGAATACAGCAGTGCCCCCGCAGGTCCGGCGACCTCGGGGGCACTGGGTGGTGATATCAGCTCTTGAAGACGACCACCTTGCGGTTGGGTTCCTCGCCTTCGCTTTCGCTGTGCACACCGTCGATCACCGCGACCGCGTCGTGGATGATCTTCCGCTCGAACGGCGTCATCGGCCGCATCCGAGCTTCCTTGCCGGACTCCAGCACGCCCTCCGCCGTCGAGCGACCGAGTTCGGTCAGTTCCCGCCGACGACCAGCCCGCCAGCCCGCGACGTCCAGCATCAGCCGACTGCGGACGCCGGTGTCCTGCTGCACCGCGAGCCGGGTCAACTCCTGAAGCGCTTCCAGCACCTGACCGCGACCGCCGACCAGCTTCTCCAGATCGTCGCCGCCGTCGATGCTCACCACCGCACGACCAGCTTCCACGTCGAGGTCGATGTCCCCGTCGTAGTCCAGCAGGTCGAGCAGCCGCTCCAGGTAGTCGCCCGCGACGTCACCTTCCTGCACCAGGAGGGCTTCGGTGTTCGACACCTCGGGCGCGGTCTCGGAAACAGCCTCGTCCTGGGGCTCGGCCGCGGACGGGCTCGACTCCTGCACGGTTTCAGACACTGGGTGTCTCCTCTCCAGGGTTCGCGGGCGAACTCACCGGGACTCGCCCGGCTTGTCCGCGTCACGAGAACGGTCTTCGATCACCCCGGGGATCTCACCGGGTTGGTCCTTGGTTGCCGGGTCCGCGGCACGGGCGCTGTCATCAGCGTCCGTGGCGGGCTCCACAGCAGTGGAGTTGATGACCGCGGGCGCGCCGGCCAGCGCAGCCTCCTCGCGGTCGATCCTGCGGTACACCACCCGCTGCTGACCCAGCGTCCAGAAGTTGTTGGCCAACCAGTACAGCAGAATCGCCAGCGGCAGGAACGGGCCGCCGATGATGGCGAACAACGGGAAGATCCACATCGTCAACCGGTTCATCATCGCCGCCTGCGGGGTCGACGCCGCGTCGGCGGTCTGCCGCTGCACCGAGTGTCGCGCGGTGAAGTGCGTGGCGATCGCCGCGGCGATCATCAGCGGCACACCCACCAGCAACATGTCCAGGCGGTCGGTGCCGAACATCGCCAGCACCTCGGGGGACTGGCTGATGGTGTTCGACAGCTTCGCGCCGAACAGGTCGGCGCTCACGAACGAGGCGACATCATCGGCGTCGAAGATGAAGTTCGACGGCGCACCCGGCTTGAACCCGTTGAGCACGTGGAAGAGCCCGATGAACACCGGGATCTGCACCAGCATCGGCAGGCAGCCGCTGATCGGGTTGAAGCCCTGCTCGGACTGCAGCTTCTGCATCTCCGCGGCCAGCTTCTGCCGGTCGTCGCCGTACTTCGCCTGCAACTCGCGGATCTGCGGCGCGAATTCCTGCATCTTCTTCATCGAGCGCATTTGGTGCACGAAGGGCTTGAACAGCAGCGCGCGCAGCGTGAAGACGAGGAACACGACGGCCAGCGCCCAGGCGTAGCCGCTGGCCGGATCGAGCATGAATCCGAACACCTTGTGCCAGAACCACAGAATGGCCGACACCGGGTAGTAGATGAAGTCCAGCACGCGGGCTACTCCTCGGCAGGTTTCTCAGGGGCGCGGGCACCGCTCGGGTCAACCGCTGCGGACCGCCCACGGGGTGGCGGCACCGGGTCCAGTCCTCCAGGGTGCCAGGGCCCGCAGCGCAGCAGTCTGCGCAGGGTAAGCCAGCCACCGCGGAACAGGCCGTGCACGGTGAGCGCCTCGACCGCATAAGTGCTGCAACTCGGGTAGAACCGGCAGGTCGGCGGCAGCAGCGGGGAGATCACTTTGCGGTAAACGTGCACCGGGCCGAGCAGTATCCAGGCGAGCGGGCTCGGGCGCCGAGCTGGGACGCGGAGCCTGTCGTCGTGCTCAAGGTCCGGAGCCATCACCTGGAACCTGTCGCTGGAACATCGGGGGCGAGGATGCGGAGCTTGCGCAACGCCGCATCGAGGTCCGCACCGAGTTCGCGGCTGGACGCATCCGATGCCGGAGGCAGGGCGCGGACCACCACCAGTGTGCCAGCGGGCAGCGCTGCCAGGCGGTCGCGCATCAGGTGTCGGAGGCGGCGGGTGACGCGGTGCCGAAGCACTGCTGTCCCCACTGCCTTGCTCACGACAAAACCCACCCGGGTCGAGACATCCGAATTCCGGGTGGGTGCCGTATTCGCATCGGCTGCCGGTGAGGTCCCGCCGCTGGCGCGGTGCGGGCCGGGGTCCCGTGCCTGGTCCGTACGCAGCGCGTGGACCACCAGACGGGATCTTCCGGCCCGGCGGCCACGACGGACCACCAGGCTGAACTCCTGGCTCCTGGTCAGCCGGGCTGCCGCGGGAAGCACGGCCGGACGCGATCAGGCAGTCAGCTGCGCGCGACCCCGGCGACGGCGTCCGGCCACGATGGCCCGGCCAGCCCGAGTGCGCATGCGCAGCCGGAAGCCGTGCTTCCTGGCACGGCGGCGGTTGTTCGGCTGGAAGGTGCGCTTGCCCTTGCTCACGGTCGGATCTCCCGGTTACTACAGGCACCGATGGCCACGGTGAACCACGGTTCGGTCAAGGTGTCCCCGTTTCGCGAGCCGCGGTCGCTACCTGTGCGGACAGCGGCGGTACCGAGCGGCGCACGACGCCGGAATTTCGGCGCAGCGACACGCCCGCTCAAGAAGCGAGGGACTGTACGAGACTACGCAGTGCCGACCGGGCACGCACAACCGGGGTCGTCGAGCAGGCGCACACGCTCGAATGCGGTCCGCGTGCCGGAGTTGGCACCGCCGGTTGCCGCGGGGTGCGCGGCGTGTGCTGAAGTCGGCGCGTGCAGAAGTCACGGTCCGGTCTCGAAAATCCGCGCGACCCGGCGGCGACCAGGCTGCCACATCCCGATCTTCCCGGCATCTTCGGGACACGCTTGTGACTGGGGCGCAGCCTTGTTAGCGTGCCCCCCTGCGATGTGCGGGCCGGTGGGTGGGAGCACTGGCCGTCGGAGGACATCTCGACCTCGATCGCAGCGGTACAGCAGCCCCAGGGGGGATCACCGCAGCGGCCTGCCGTACCTTCATACACAAGTTGTGGACAACTCTGTGGACACCTGCTCAGACGGGCGGTCACCGGAGTCTGGCCCCACCGTCCCGTGACACCGCCCCGCACCCGAGCACCGTGGGAGCCCGGCCCGGGACCGCATTGGGGGCTGCGCGAGCGAGGGGAGGGGAGCAAGGCGGTGTCCGACCACCAAGCCGATCTCGGTCGAGTTTGGGAAGAGGTGGTGCAGGAGCTGTCCTCCGGCACGCTCTCACCCCAACAACGCGCGTGGATGCGGGTAACCCGACCGATCGGGTTGCTGGACGGAACCGCATTGCTGGCCGCGCCCAGCGATTTCGCCAAAGAAGCCATCGAGCGCGCACTGCGCGACCCGATCACCGACGCGCTCTCCCGCCGACTCGGCCGCGAGGTGTCGTTGGCGGTGAAGGTGGACACCGCGGTTCCCGCCCCTACCCGGCCGGTCGCGGCACCCGCACCCGGCGATTCCTGGTCCGGCCGCGGCACTTCGGCCCCCTCCGATCCGCAGCCTTACCTCTCGGTGCCGGGCTTCAGCCGGACGGCCGAGACGTTCGGGTACACCGGATCGATCACCGGCTCGGTGCCCAGCACCGAAGGTCGGGCCGCCTCGCCGGAGAAGCCCGCCGAAATCGACTTCCCGACCGCCGAGTTCAAGTGGCCGGGCGGCGAGGCCGCGCAGCCGACGGAGTCCGACGGTGATGGCGAGCCGGACGCCGAAACCGAAACCGGTGCCGCCGAAGGCGAAACCAACGACAACGGCAGCGAGATCTGGCCGACCTTCGGCCGCGCCGGACAGCCGGGCGAGCCGCAGCAAGGCCAGCCGTTCACCGCGCCGAAGCATGCGCCGCCGACCTCGCAGACCCGGCTGAACTCGAAGTACACCTTCGACACCTTCGTCATCGGTTCCTCGAACCGGTTCGCGCACGCCGCCGCGGTGGCCGCCGCGGAAGCACCGGCCCGCGCGTACAACCCGTTGTTCATCTGGGGTGAGTCCGGGCTCGGCAAGACGCACCTGTTGCACGCGGTCGGGCACTACACGCAGCGGTTGTTCCCCGGGATGCGGGTTCGCTACGTGTCCACCGAGGAATTCACCAACGACTTCATCAACTCGCTGCGCGACGACCGGCAGGTGGCGTTCCAGCGCCGGTACCGCGACGTGGACGTGCTGCTGGTCGACGACATCCAGTTCTTGGAAGGCAAGGAAGGAACCCAGGAGGAGTTCTTCCACACCTTCAACACGCTGCACAACTCGAACAAGCAGATCGTGGTGTCCTCGGATCGGCCGCCGAAAGGGCTGCGCACCCTGGAGGACCGGCTGCGAACCCGGTTCGAGTGGGGGCTGATCACCGACATCCAGCCACCGGAGCTGGAGACGCGGATCGCGATTCTGCGCAAGAAGGCCGCGCAGGACCGGATGAATGCTCCGGCCGACGTGCTGGAGTTCATCGCCTCGCGCATCGAACGCAACATCCGCGAGCTGGAGGGGGCGTTGATCCGGGTCACCGCGTTCGCGTCGCTGAACCGGCAGCCGGTCGACCTGCAGCTTGCCGAAATCGTGCTGCGCGATCTCATCCCGGATTCGCAGACCCCGGAGATCACCCCGCCGACGATCATGGCGGTGACCGCGGACTACTTCGGCGTGACGATCGACGACCTGTGCGGGCCCGGCAAGACGAAGGCGCTGGCGCAGGCCAGGCAGATCGCGATGTATCTGTGCCGGGAGCTGACCGACTCGTCGCTGCCGAAGATCGGCCAGTACTTCGGCGGCCGGGACCACACCACGGTGATGTACGCGGACAAGAAGATCCGCAAGGAGATGGCCGAGCGGCGCCGCGTCTACGAGCACGTCCAGGAACTCACCGCTCGCATCAAACAGCAATCTCGCTGATCAACTCGCTCCCGCGCATCGGGCGATGCATCGACTACCGGCCGATGGAAGCAGTCGGATGCTCCGTTCGCGCAGCATCGGTTCCGGGTGCACGGACCTCTCGCCCGAAATACGCGGTCCGGAGCTTCGCCCTCTCAGACGCCCGCTGCGGGCCTGTCGCGGCGTTCCCGGTGTGATTCCCTACGGCTCGCACGACCGATCTTTCTGCTGACCCACCCCGCCGCGAGCCCTGTCCCGCGACAGAAACCCGCGCGCCGAACGCGGTCGGCCAACAGGTCCACCACCGCGCGCCAAGGCCGGAGCAAGGGAACCTTCCTGTCATCGGCGACAGGAAGGTTCCCTTGCTCTGCGGGCTCCGGCAGGCTCCCCCCGGCGTACTCGTCGGATGCGTCGGATGCGTTGAGATCTTTCTGTTGGACCGCGCTGCTGCGGCCAGACACCCCCGACAGAAAGGTTCTGGGCTCGCGTCGGCCACCGGAAGGGTCCGAATTCGGCGCACTTCGAAAGCTCGCCAGTGCCGCTCGGACAGCAAATCATCACGTTCCGAGGTTGATCAAGCGCGCTCCGCACTCGTCAGAAGGTCTTGGCGCGTCTGACTTTTCTGGCACCGCAGTGGTCTTCGCCTCACCCGGTCGGCAAAAAAGTCCACCGCTGGGCCAGCTGTCCACAGGTCCACTATCCCCAGGACTGACCTGGAGATTTCCCCAATCCATCCACATGCTGTGCACAAGCTGGACGGGGCTGCCCACAAGCCGGGGCCGGGTTGACCACAACGCTCCCACAGCTTTGCCCACAACCTGATCGGTGGAGAGGCCCAAAATCGGCCGGGGTTGGGTACAACCCGGCCGCCAGCTGTGGATGGAGCTGTGGACAACTGGGGGTGGTTGTGGATGAACTGAGATGGGGCAGAAGTTGTCCACCACCCGGTTGTCGCAATCCCCGGTTACATCCCGTGTTCATCCACACCAAGCCACGCCACCCGACCAGCCCAAACACCGGCTGTCCCCACAACCCACAGCCCTTACTACTACTGCGGTCATTTCTTTTCTTCTAAGAAAAAAGAAAAAAGAAGTAAGGCCCGGTGGATAAGTGGACAACTCGGCGGCGACCGCCAGGACGGTCTCGCGAAGTGCTCGGACCCGGATGCGGAGATCACGCAGCACGCTCTACGGTGGAACTCCCGCGAAAGCCGCTGGCGTGAACTTCAGGTCGAGCTCCGGGTCGACCCCACGTGCACGGCGCTCGTACGGGATCGCTTCGCCTGCGGTGCGGGTACGAAGCACACCGACCTGATGAGCTGCTTGCTCGCACAGTTCTCGGCAGCCGAGCCACGGCTGAAACCGAAAGGACACCCATGAAGATCCGCGTGGAACGGGACGGTCTCGCCGACGCCGTCGCCTGGGTCGCGCGCAGCCTGCCGTCGCGGCCACCGGTTCCGGTGCTGGGCGGGGTGCTGCTCGACGCGAGCTCCGGGGAGGCGCTGACCATCTCCGGGTTCGACTACGAGGTCTCGGCACAGGTCACCACCGACGCCTCGATCGACGCCAGCGGTCGCACCCTGGTTTCCGGACGACTGCTCGCCGACATCACCAAGGCGCTCCCGGCCCGTCCGGTGGAGATCACCGTCGACGGCTCCCGCGTCACCATCACTTGCGGCAGTTCCCGGTTCTCCCTGCCGACCATGCCGGTCGAGGACTACCCGGAACTGCCCGCGATGCCCGAGCACGCCGGTTCGGTGCCGGGCGATCTGTTCAGCGAGGCCGTCGGCCAGGTCGCGGTCGCGGCCGGCCGGGACGACACGCTGCCGATGCTCACCGGCATCCGGATGGAGATCAACGCCGACAAGCTGACCATGGTCGCCACCGACCGGTTCCGGCTGGCGATGCGCGAGATCACCTGGGAGCCGGGCACCTCCATCACCGACACCGCGGTGCTCGTGCCAGCGAAAACCCTCGCCGACTCGGCGAAGACGCTGGGCGCGGGGGGCAGCAAGGTGGAGATCTCGCTGGCCTCCGGCGACGGCCTGCTGGGGCTTTCCGGCACGGCGCGCCGCAACACCACCCGACTGCTGGACGCCGAGTTCCCGAAGTACCGGCAGCTGTTGCCCGCCGAAAGCGCGGTGACCGCGAACGTCGACGTCGGGCCGCTGGTCGAGGCGATCAAGCGCGTGTCGCTGGTCGCCGAGCGCGGCACCCAGGTCCGGCTGGAGTTCTCCGACCGGGTGCTGCGGCTGTCCGCCGGTGGCGACGACGAAGGCAGCGCCGAGGAGGAACTCGCCGTGGAACTGGTCGGCGAGCCGCTGACCATCGCGTTCAACCCGGCGTACCTGCTCGACGGCCTCGGTGCGATGAAGACCGAGCGGGCCCAGCTGCAGTTCACCACCGCCAACCGGCCCGCACTCATCAAGCCGGTCGGGGAGGATGGAGAAGTAGCGGAGGGCTACCTGTACCTGCTGATGCCGGTCCGGCTGCCGGGCTGACCTTCGGCGGCGGAGTTCGTGAGAACGCCGCCGCCCGCGACCGACCTGGCGGGGCTCGCACGCGACGGCGGCTGAGACGGCACGGCGTTGCGGGGCCGGCTCGGCCGCGCAACCGAACAGGGCCTGAGTCACATCCGGCGCACTGCCTGGCCGCATCCCCGGTCGTCCATCGATAGGGTCTGGTCAGATCGATTCAGCTGGTGAGCTTCGGCCCGCAACCAGACGAAACACAGTTCGCAGAGGGAGATCCGGTGCAACTCGGACTTGTCGGTCTCGGCCGAATGGGTTTCAACATGCGTGAGCGGCTGCGCGCCGCCGGTCACGACGTCGTCGGTTACGACCGCAACCCGGACGTCAGCGATGTCGCGTCCATCGCGGAGCTGGTGCAGAAGTTGACCGGCCCGCGAATCGTCTGGGTCATGGTGCCGCACGGCGACCCGACCCGGCAGACCGTCGAGGAGCTGGCCGGACTGCTGGCCGCCGGTGACCTGGTGATCGACGGCGGCAACTCGAAGTTCACCGACGACCAGGCCAATGCCGCGCTGCTCGCCGAGCACGGCATTTCCTACGCCGACGTCGGGGTCTCCGGCGGGGTGTGGGGCGCCAAGAACGGCTACGGCCTGATGGCCGGCGGTGCCGCCGAGGACATCGAGCGCGCCATGCCGATCTTCGACGCGCTGCGGCCGGCGGGGCCGCGCGAGGAGGGCTTCGCGCACGCCGGTCCGGTCGGTGCCGGGCACTACGCGAAGATGGTGCACAACGGCATCGAGTACGGCCTGATGCAGGCCTACGCCGAGGGCTTCGAACTGCTGTCCGCATCGGGCGTGGTCACCAACGTGCCGGAGACGGTCAAGGCGTGGAGCCGGGGCACCGTGGTCCGCTCCTGGCTGCTGGATCTGCTGGTCCGGGCGCTGGAGGAGGACCCGGAGCTGACCGAGCTGCACGGTTACGTCGACGATTCCGGCGAGGGCCGGTGGACCGTCGAGGAGTCGATCAACAAGGCGGTGCCCACCCCGGTGATCACCGCGGCGCTGTTCGCGCGGTTCGCGTCTCGCCAGGAGGATTCGCCCGCGATGAAGGCGGTCGCGGCGTTGCGCAACCAGTTCGGCGGGCACGCCGTCCAGAAGGCCGAGAGCTGATCTGCCAAGTCCGGGGTGACTTCGCCGCGTTGGGGACTCCGGTTGCCGATCGATTTGTCGACAAATCGATCGGCAGGGGCTTTGTCCACCCATCGTCATGGTGACTTGTCGACAAGTCACCATGACGACGAAGCCATGAATTCGATCACCGGACGGACGCAGCAGCGAACAAGCAGGCGTGCAGGTCGGGCCTGTGGGTGAAAATTCCGGTTCGCACCGGAACAACCGCTCACGAGCCGCATCGCCACGCACACCAATCCGCGCAACCCCTAGGTTGGACCGTCGTGTATGTGCGTCATTTGCAGGTGACCGACTTCCGGTCCTGGCCGCACGCCGACCTGGCCTTGGAACCGGGCGTCACCGTGCTGGTCGGCGCCAACGGACAGGGCAAGACGAACTTGGTCGAGGCGATCGGCTACGTCGCCACCCTCGGCTCGCACCGCGTCGCAACCGATGCACCGCTGGTCCGCGATGGCACGCAGCGCGCGGTGGTGCGGGCTGCTGTGGTCAACAGCGGACGTGAGCTGCTGGTCGAACTGGAGATCACCCCAGGCAAGGCGAACCGGGCGCGCATCAACCGCGGTGCCGCCGCCAAGCCGCGCGACGTGCTCGGCATCCTGCGCACCGTGCTGTTCGCCCCGGAAGACCTGGCCATCGTCCGGGGCGACCCGGGCGAGCGCCGCCGCTTCCTCGACGACCTGCTGGTCGCCCGGTCACCCCGCTACGCGGGCGTCCGCGCCGACTACGACCGGGTGCTCAGGCAGCGCAGCGCGCTGCTGAAGTCCGCGGGCGCGGCACGCAAGGGCGGCGGGTCCGCGGATCTGCGGACCCTGGAGGTCTGGGACGGCCACCTGGCCCGCTGCGGAGCCGAACTGCTGGCCGGTCGACTCGACCTGGTCGCCGCCATCACCCCGCACGTGACCAGCGCATACGCCAACGTCGCAGCCACCGACGAGGTCACCGCGCCGTCGGGCCGCGTCGCCGACGTGCGCTACCGCAGCAGCCTCGGCGAAGCCCTGCCCGAGGGCTACGGCGTACCGCTGGGCAAGGCCGCCGATCCGACCGAACTGGAATCAGCCCTGCTCAGCGAGCTGGAACGGGTACGCCAGCAGGAGATCGACCGCGGCGTGTCGCTGGTCGGACCGCACCGAGACGATCTGGAACTGCTGCTCGGCGAACTGCCCGCCAAGGGCTACGCCAGCCACGGCGAATCGTGGTCGTTCGTGCTGGCGTTGCGGCTGGCTTCCTACCACCTGCTCACCGAAGATGGCGCCGAGCCGGTGTTGATCCTGGACGACGTCTTCGCCGAGCTCGACCGCCGTCGCCGAGCCAGGTTGGCCGAGCTCGTCGCCGAGGCCGAACAGGTGCTGGTGACCGCAGCGGTACCGGAAGACGTTCCGCCGGAACTCACCGGTGCCCGATTCGACGTTCGAGAAGGCGAGGTGCGACGTGCCCCGTGACCGTCCGAACAAGCAAGATGTACCCACAGTGATCACCGAGGCGGAGAAACCCGCCGAACTACCCACATCTGGGGATAACTCTGTGGATGGTGTGGATAACTCGGCGGCACCAACCGACCGAGTCGTCGGCTCCGACGGGGCCGCCCTGACCGGTCCGGACCTCGCCCGCGCCGCCCTGCAGGCGGCCCGCGAGCAGTCCGCGGCCCGCCGCCGCGAGGCCCGCAAGACCGGCGGTCGCACCGGGCCGCGCCGCCGCCGCGGCTGGTCCGGGCCGCGTCCGGACGACCGCGACCCGCAACCGCTGGGACGACTGGCCGCCCGGATCGCCACCGAACGCGGCTGGACCGAGCACCTCTCCGGCGGCCAGGTCTTCGCCAAATGGGCCACCCTGGTCGGCGGTGACGTCGCCGAGCACACCAAGCCGGTGGCGCTCAAGGACGGCGAACTCACCGTGCAGGCCCAGTCCACCGCGTGGGCCACCCAACTGCGCCTGCTGCAACGGCAGATCTTGAAGCGGATCAGCGACGGAGTCGGCCGCGACGTGGTGCGCCGCATCAAGGTCCAGGGCCCGGCCGCGCCCAGCTGGCGGTACGGCCCGCGGCATATTCCAGGACGTGGCCCGCGGGATACCTACGGCTAGTAACCTCCCCGGTGGGAGTCGGTCCACCGACGGCGCCCGCAGGCGTCCGATCGCCGCAGAGATCTCCTGACGGCGATCCGCGGATCTCGGATGGTGGATTGATTCGAGTTCTCCGCTCTGTGAGCAAGTCAGGGGTGTCCTTGCCCCACTTCTGCGTCGGGGGACCAGTAGAATCTAATGAGGGTGCGACCGACGCGTTCGCAAGGCCGCGTCGTCCAGGCGCGGGCGTCGGCACGCACCAGGGCGCGACACCGACAGTCCAGTCGCCCCGAAGCGGTCTGCGGTGTGGCACCGGGCGCGTTTGAACCGGCACCAACCGATCACCCTGACAGCACAGTCGGCTCAAGGAGAAATCGAGGCCCGTGGCACCGAAGAAGAGCGATTACAACGCGTCATCCATCACCGTTCTTGAGGGCCTTGAGGCCGTCCGCAAGCGTCCGGGCATGTACATCGGATCGACCGGGGAACGCGGTCTGCACCACCTGGTGCAGGAGGTCGTGGACAACTCCGTCGACGAGGCGATGGCCGGATACGCCTCCAAGGTCGAGGTCACCCTGCTGGCCGACGGCGGCGTGCGCGTCGTCGACGACGGCCGCGGCATCCCGGTCGACATGCACCCGGTGGAGAAGAAACCCACCCTCGAAGTCGTGCTGACCGTGCTGCACGCGGGCGGCAAGTTCGGCGGCGAGGCATACGCCGTCTCCGGGGGCCTGCACGGCGTGGGCGTCTCGGTGGTCAACGCGCTTTCCACGGCGCTGGAGGCCGAGATCCACTACGACGGCCACGTGTGGCGGCAGCGCTACGAGGACTCCAAACCCGTCGCCGACGTCGAGCGCGGCGAGCGCACCAACAAGACCGGCACCACCATCACCTTCTGGGCCGACCCGACGATCTTCGAGACCACCCGCTACAACGCCGAAACGATCTCCCGCCGCCTGCAGGAGATGGCGTTCCTGAACAAGGGCCTCACGATCGTGCTCCGCGACGAGCGGGCCGCCGAGGAAGACGAGGCCGGTGAAGACGCCAGCGGCACCGCCGCGCGCGCCACCGAGCGCACCTTCCACTACCCGGGCGGTCTGGAGGACTTCGTCCGGCACATCAACGCCACCAAGGAGCCGATCCACAAGAAGGTGGTGTCCTTCAGCGCGTCCGGCAAGGGCCACGAGCTGGAAATCGCGATGCAGTGGAACTCCGGCTACAACCAGTCGGTCTACACCTTCGCCAACACCATCAACACGCACGAGGGCGGCACCCACGAGGAAGGCTTCCGGTCCGCGCTGACCCGCGTGGTCAACGTCTACGCCAAGGACAAGAAGCTGATCAAGGACAAGGACGGCAGCCTCACCGGCGACGACGTCCGCGAGGGCCTGGCCGCGATCGTGTCGGTGAAGGTCTCCGAGCCGCAGTTCGAAGGCCAGACCAAGACCAAGCTGGGCAACACCGAGGTCAAGTCGTTCGTGCAGACCTCCGCGTTCGAGTGGCTCACCGACTGGTTCGAGCGCAACCCCGCCGAGGCCAAGGTGATCGTCAACAAGGCGGTGTCCTCGGCGCAGGCCCGGGTGGCCGCGCGCAAGGCCAAGGAACTGGTGCGGCGCAAGAGCGCGATGGACATCGGCGGCCTGCCGGGCAAGCTGAAGGACTGCCAGTCCAACAGCCCGGAGGAGTGCGAGCTCTACATCGTGGAGGGCGACTCGGCGGGCGGCTCCGCCAAGGAAGGCCGCGAGTCGCGGTTCCAGGCGATCCTGCCGCTGCGCGGCAAGATCATCAACGTCGAGAAGTCGCGGATCGACAAGGTCCTCAAGAACAACGAGGTCCAGGCGATCATCACCGCGCTGGGCACCGGCATCCACGACGAGTTCGACCTGTCGAAGCTGCGCTACCACAAGATCGTGCTGATGGCCGACGCCGACGTCGACGGCCAGCACATCCGCACCCTGCTGCTGACCCTGCTGTTCCGGTTCATGCGACCGCTGATCGAGAACGGCCACGTGTTCCTCGCGCAGCCGCCGCTGTACAAGATCAAGTGGCCGCGTTCCGAGCCGGAGTACGCCTACAGCGACCGGGAGCGCGACGCGCTGCTGGCGCAGGGGGCCGCGGCCGGTCGCAAGCTGCCCAAGGACGACGGCATCCAGCGCTACAAGGGCCTCGGCGAGATGAACGCCGACGAGCTGTGGGAAACCACGATGAACCCGGAGTCCCGACTGCTGCTGCAGGTTTCCCTGGACGACGCGGCCACCGCGGACGAGCTGTTCAGCGTGCTGATGGGCGAGGACGTCGAAGCCCGCCGCTCGTTCATCACCCGCAACGCCAAGGGCGTCCGGTTCCTCGACGTGTGATCGCGGCGCGCGACTAGTCCACCGAACTCCCCGAGCTCCGAAAGAGAAGGACGAGCATGACGGACATCCTGCCGCCGGAACACGGCCGGATCGAACCGGTCGACATCCAGCAGGAGATGCAGAACTCCTACATCGACTACGCGATGAGCGTCATCGTCGCGCGGGCGCTGCCGGACGTGCGGGACGGCCTCAAGCCGGTGCACCGCCGGGTGCTGTACGCGATGTACGACTCGGGCTTCCGCCCGGACCGCGGCTACGTGAAGTGCTCCCGCGTGGTCGGCGACGTGATGGGCAACTACCACCCGCACGGCGACTCGGCGATCTACGACACCCTGGTCCGCCTGGCCCAACCGTGGTCGATGCGCCACCCCCTCATCGACGGCCAAGGCAACTTCGGCTCCCCAGGCAACGACCCAGCAGCCGCCATGCGCTACACCGAGTGCCGGTTGGATCCGTTGGCGATGCACATGCTCGCTGACATCGAAGAGGACACCGTCGACTTCTCCGACAACTACGACGGGCGGACGCAGGAACCCGACGTGTTGCCGTCGCGGTTCCCGAACCTGCTGGTCAACGGTGGTGGCGGGATCGCGGTCGGGATGGCCACCAACATCCCACCGCACAACCTGCGCGAAGTCTCCGAGGGCGTCGTCTGGGCGTTGCAGAACCCGGAGTGCACCGACGAGGAGCTGCTCGACGCGCTGATGGCGCGGATCAAGGGGCCGGACTTCCCGACCCGCGCGCTCATCCTCGGCACCAACGCGATCGCCGACGCCTACCGCACCGGCCGCGGCTCCATCAAGATGCGGGCCGTCGTCACCATCGAAGAGGACACCAAGGGTCGCACCACGCTGGTCGTCACCGAGCTGCCCTACCAGGTCAACCCGGACAACCTGATCGAGAACATCGCCTCGATGCACCGGGAGGGCAAGCTCACCGGCATCTCGGACATCGCCGACGAGTCCAACAGCCGCCGCGGCATGCGGATCGTGGTCACGCTGAAGCGCGACGCGATCCCGAAGGTCGTGCTGAACAACCTCTACAAGCACACCCAGCTGCAGACCACCTTCGGCGTGAACATGCTGGCGCTGGTCGAGGGGGTGCCGCGCACCCTGCGGCTGGACCAGGTGATCCGGTACTACGTCAAGCACCAGATCGAGGTCATCGTCCGGCGGACCAGGTACCGGCTGCGCAAGGCCGAGGAGCGCGCTCACATCCTGCGCGGTCTGGTCAAGGCGCTGGACATGCTCGACGAGGTCATCGCGCTGATCCGCCGCTCGCCCACGGTGGACGACGCGCGCACCGGTCTGATCGAGCTGCTCGACGTCGACGAGATCCAGGCCAACGCGATCCTGGAGATGCAGCTGCGCCGGTTGGCCGCCCTGGAGCGGCAGAAGATCGTCGACCAGTTGGCCGAGATCGAGCGGGAGATCGAGGACCTCAAGGACATCCTCGACAAGCCGGAGCGGCAGCGGCAGATCATCCGCGACGAGCTGATGGAGATCGTCGACAAGTACGGCGACGATCGGCGCACCAAGATCATCCCGTTCGAGGGCGAGGTCTCCATGGAAGACCTCATCGCCGACGAGGACGTGGTCGTCACGATCACCCGCACCGGCTACGCGAAGCGGACCCGCACCGATCTGTACCGGGCGCAGAAGCGCGGCGGCAAGGGCGTGCAGGGCGCGCAGTTGAAGCAGGACGACATCGTGTCGCACTTCTTCGTGTGCTCGACGCACGACTGGATCCTGTTCTTCACCAACAAGGGGCGGGTCTACCGGGCCAAGGCATATGAACTGCCGGAGGCCAACCGCACCGCGCGCGGTCAGCACGTGGCGAACCTGCTGGCGTTCCAGCCGGACGAGCAGATCGCCCAGGTCATGCAGATCAAGGACTACACCGCCGCGCCGTACCTGGTGTTGGCCACCCGCAACGGGCTGGTCAAGAAGTCGCGGTTGACCGACTTCGACTCCAACCGATCGGGTGGTTTGATCGGGGTCAACCTGAAGGACAACGACGAGCTGGTCGGGGCGGTGCTGTGCTCCGCCGAGGACGATCTGCTGCTGGTGTCCGCGGAGGGCCAGTCGATCCGGTTCCACGCCACCGACGAGGCGCTGCGGCCGATGGGGCGGGCGACTTCCGGTGTGCTGGGCATGCGATTCAACCATGGTGATGAATTGCTGGCGATGGGCGTCGTCCGGTCCGACCGGTACGTGCTGGTCGCCACCGATGGCGGCTACGCCAAGCGCACCCCGATCGATGACTACCCCGTGCAGGGACGGGGCGGAAAGGGCGTGCTGACTCTCCAGTACGACAACAGGCGTGGCAGGCTGGTGGGGGCGCTCATCGTCGAGATCGACGACGAGCTCTACGCGATCACCTCGACCGGTGGGGTCATCCGGACCACCGCCAAGGAGGTGCGCAAGGCCGGTCGGCAGACGAAGGGGGTTCGTCTGATGAACCTGGACGAGGGGTCCACGCTGGTGGCCATCGCGCGCAACGCCGACGAGGCCGCCGACCCGGACGCTGCGGGGCCGGAGCAGCAGAAGTAAAACCGTGGGAGACCACGCCGCACACCGCCGACGATCATCGAAGGATCGCTCGTGACACCTTCCGAGAAGCCGGAGCAGCCGGGTCCGCAGCAGGATGCGGACCGGGCTTCGGTCAGCACCCAGACAGTCGACGACAGCGCCGGAACCACCGGCACCGAGTCCGGCTCGGAACCGACGCGGCCCGCCGACGGCGGCAGCGGGGATGCGCTGCACGGCACCGACGCGCCGCCGCCGTGGCAGCGCGCCTCGGCGACCGCGCCCGGCGCGACCGAGACGCCGGTCGTGCCGACCGCCGCCGGGGATGTCGATGACACCCAGAACATCCCGAAGCACGTGCAGGACCAGGAGACGGTCCGCACCAAAGTGCCGCAGGCCGCGCGGACGACGGTGTCGTTCACCGGTGGCGCCGCCACCGCGGTGGCCGCCGGCCGCACCGGGTCGTCGACGTCGGCCAGGCGGCCGAGCCGAGGGCCGCGGCGGGCCAGCCTGCAGGTGAAGCGGCTGGATCCGTGGTCGGTGCTGAAGCTCGCGCTGGTGTTGAGCGTGGCGTTGTTCTTCGTGTGGATGATCGCGGTCGCGGTGCTGTACGGCGTGCTCGACGGGATGGGCGTGTGGAACCAGCTCAACGGCACGTTCACCGAGCTGACGCAGCCCGACGACGCGGCCAGCGAACCGCTGATCAGCGCTGGTCGGGTGTTCGGGGTCGCCTCGATCATCGGTGCGATCAACATCGTGCTGGTGACCGCGCTGGCGACGGTTGCCGCGTTCATCTACAACGTGGCGGCCGACTTCGCCGGTGGTGTCGAGGTCACGTTGTCCGAGCGGGAGTGAGTCGCTGACGTGGCGATTCCGGATTCAGCGCCGGGATCGCCACGTCCGCCTCGGCGCTACGGCACCCCCTGATCCGGCGCCGGGAGACATCCTGTAGTGTTTGAAGCACACCAAGGGCCTATAGCTCAGGCGGTTAGAGCGCTTCGCTGATAACGAAGAGGTCGAAGGTTCAAGTCCTTCTAGGCCCACTGGTTCATTTTTTCCAGATCCGAGATCTTCTCGGGCTGCATGCCGTGCTAGGAGGCGACCGGAAGTGAAGAAGCTGCTCGCACTCGCCGCAGTTGCTGGAGTCGTGCTGTTCGTCATCCGGCGCAACCGGGCCGCCAAGGCCGAGGCCGACCTGTGGCGCGAAGCCACCGCTGAGGCCTGATTGTTTTCTGGGCGCTTTAAATCCGGCTCGCTGAGCCGGTAGCCGTCGCGAGCGTCACCGGCCAGCAGATCTGCGTGGTGCTGCGACAGCCGGGGACGTAGCTCAATTGGCAGAGCACCGCCTTTGCAAGGCGGGGGTTAGGGGTTCGATTCCCCTCGTCTCCACGATGATGCTGGGTGGAGTGTGTCCACGGAGTGCTTGGACCTTTGCCTCATCGTCATGATTTTGGGGGGAGCGACTCCCCCCAAGCCCCCCTACGGTGCGAGTGCCGGTTTCGTTGGCTCCCTGCGTGTGGAGCGTGCCCGGCCTGCTCACCGACCAGCCCCTTCATCGTTCCCTTTAGTGGGGTCTGGCCTCTTGGCTGTTTGAGCTTGTGCTCCAGCCTTCGGCTGTTGCTTGTGCGGGTCGCCAGCCTTCGGTTGGCGTGTTGATCTGTTGTGTGGTCCTTCTGGCTTTTTGCTTCTGGCTTCTGGCTTTGTTTTGTTGTTGGGTTAGCGGCTTTGTTTGGGGTTTTGGGTTTCGTTCAGTGGAAGGTTTTGTGTTGGGTTGGGGGGGTTGAAAGGCAGCATTTGCGGCATTCCGGTTTCGCGGGGTGTGGAGGCGGCATGTCGGGTCGTTGGGTGGTGTCCCTGTGTTGGACTGCGGTGTTGTTGGACGGGTTTGATCTGGTTGTGCTCGGCACTGTGTTGCCGGTGCTGTTGGATAGTGGTGAGTGGGGACTCACCGCGGGTAGTGCTTCGGTGGTGTCCACCGTCGGGTTGGTTGGCATGACCTTCGGTGCGCTGGTCATCGGGACCATCACGGATGTTGTTGGGCGGCGCAAGGCGCTGATCTTCTCCGTCGCCAGCTTTTCCCTGTTCACCGCGTTGTGTGCGGTGGCACCTGGTGTTGTCGTGTTCGGGTTGCTGCGGTTCCTGGCCGGGCTCGGCCTCGGCGGGTGCCTGCCCACCGCCATCGCGCTGGTAACCGAGCACGCTCGCGTCGGCAAGAGCGGCAGCGCCACCACCACGATCATGACCGGTTACCACGTCGGTGCCGTGCTCACCGCGTTGCTCGGCATCTTGGTGCTGCCGACGCTGGGGTGGCGTGCGATGTTCGTCATCGGCGCCGCGCCTGCCTTGGTGCTCGTTCCGCTGATGCTGCGCTACCTGCCCGAATCGGCGTCGTTCCTGCGGTCCGCCGTTCCGGAGCGGAAGCTCAGCGGTGGTGCGAGTGCGGTGGCCTCGCTGTTCCGGGGTGGATTCGGTCGCGCCACCATCGCTTTCTGGGGCACCTCGTTCATGGGGCTGCTGCTGGTCTACGGGCTGAACACCTGGTTGCCGCAGATCATGAAGACCGCCGGATATCCGCTGGGTGCCGCCCTGGGGCTGTTGTTGACCCTGAACATCGGTGCGGTGGTCGGACTGGTCGTCGCTGGCGCGGTGGCCGACCGGGTCGGTCTGCGGTTGTCGACGATCGGCTGGTTCGCCGCCTCGGCGGTGTTCCTCGCCGCGCTGAGCATCAGGCTGCCGGGCATCGGCGTGTACGTCGCGGTGTTCCTCGCCGGTTGTTTCGTGTTCAGCTCGCAGGTGCTCGTCTACGCCTACATCGGGCGCGTGTACCCGGCGGCGAACCGCGCCACCGGGCTCGGCTGGTCGGCCGGTATCGGACGCATCGGGGCGATCTGCGGTCCGCTGCTCGGTGGGGCGCTGCTCACCGCCGGGCTGGCGTACCCGTGGGGCTTCTACGCCTTCGCGCTGGTGGGCGCGCTGGGTGCGGTCGGTGCCTCCGTCGTCCGCCGCCCGGCGGACGACGTTCAGGCGGCGTCGACCCAGGAGCGCACCTCCTCGTAGGTCATGCCGTGCCGGGCGAGGATCTCGGCGGCCGTCCCGCCTTCGGCCAGCAGCGCCGGGAACGGGTGCACCCCGCTGGCCTCCAAATGTCGGGGTTGTCAGGCCGCGTTGCGCACGGCGGCACGCACGGTTTGGTAGGTCATGCCGTGCCGCCGCAGGAGTTCCGCGGCGATGCCGTTGCCGTGCAGGAGCGCGAGCAGCAGGTGTTCGTTGTTGAGGTGCCGGTCGCGGAGCTCGACGGCTTCGCGCAGGGTCGCCTCCAACAGCCGCTTTCCGCCCGCGCTGAACGGGGTGTGCGATTTGAAGAAGCGCCGCGGTTTGCGGGGTTGCTCGGAGAGCGCGTCCACGCCGAGGGAGCGTTCGATGTTGGCGACGACGTTGTGCAGGTCGATGCCCAGTTCGCGCAGCACCTCCGCGTCGGAGTCGCTCAGGCCGCCGAGTCGCCGGGCGCGTTCGTAGGCCGATGTGACGGTGTCGCGGTGCACGTCGTGTTCGGCGAGCAGGCGGCTCGCCGTGGTGGTCGGATCGGCGACCAGTGCGAGCAGCAGGTGCTCTTCGGTGACCTCCGGGGCTTTGTGCTGCTCGGCTTCGCGGAGCGCCCGGATCACCGCCTGCCGGGTCGCCGAGGTGAACTTCTCGAACATGATCACGACCTCCCGTGTTTCTTGTGCACGGCTTGCCTGGACACGCCGAGTTCCGTGGCGATCTCCTGCCACGACCAGCCTTGGTTTCGGGCGTTGCGGATCTGGACGGCTTCCAGCTGCTCCAGCAGCTTTCGCAGGGCCGCCACGGCACGCAGGCCGACGCGTGGATCGCGGCTGCTCGCCGCCGAGGCGAGTTCCGTCGCTTCTGCCATGCTGTCAATCTAGGTTGACAAGCGACAAATGTCAACGCTGGTTGACAGGACTGCAAACTCCACCGGCCAAGACGAGTTCAACGACGGGCTGAGAACAGTCGGAGGCCGGACCCTGTGCGGGCCCGGCCTCCGATGGGGTCGTGGGTCAGCGGGAGCGTTCCGCTTCGACGGGATTGGGCTGGCTGTCGGGCTGCGCTGGCACCTCGGAGCGGTTCGCGCGGTGCCGAGCCTGGCTGTCGCGCCTGTTGATGTCGTCGTCCGCGGACGCCACCGGCAGTTCCTCCGGGCGGCGGGAGAACGCCGCCAGACCGGCCGCGGCCAGACCGGCCAGGCCCAGCAGCACCCACGGCCACTTGCGCCGCTTCGGCTTGGTCGGTTCGATGCGGGCCGCCAACTCCTTGCGAGCCGCGACCGTGTTCTTGGCCAGTTGCTTGCGGGACCGCGCGGTCTTCTTCTCCCACTGCTTGCGCGCCTTGCGGCCGCGCTTGGCCAGTTCCTTGCGGGACATGCCGGTGGCCCGCTGGGCGATGCGTTCCTGCAGTTCGTCGGTGGAGATTCCGCGGTTGGCGAGTTCCTGTTCGGCACGGGAGGCTGCCTGTTTGGACAGCGCCATGCCGATCTCGCTGGCGCGTTTCGCGCCGTGGCGGGCGGACTTGATGCCCGTCCCGACCGCTTTGCCCACGCTTTCGCCAGCTCGGGCCATCGCCTTCACCTCGTCCATCGTGTGCCTCCTTGGCCCGGCGTTCGCCGGTCGACCTCATCCGCCCACGCGCATCGCGTGAACACCGCCCGGCAGGCGGCGATCCGCCCATATTGCACCCAGACACCAGGTTCGGCCTCTTCGATGGCAGGATGGTCGGGTGGCTGAAGACAACGGATCGCTCGTTGGGACGACGGTGACCGCGACCCTGCACACTTCGCAGGGCGACATCCGGATCAACCTGTTCCCCAACCAGGCGCCCAAGACCGTGGCGAATTTCGTGGGCCTCGCCGAAGGCACCAAGGAGTACACCGAACCCAACGCTAAGGGTGAGCGCTCCGGGCCGTTCTACGATGGGGTGATCTTCCACCGGATCATCGACGGCTTCATGATCCAGACCGGGGACCCGACCGGGACCGGACGCGGTGGCCCCGGCTACCAGTTCGGCGACGAGTTCCACCCCGAGCTGCAGTTCACCAAGCCCTACCTGCTGGCGATGGCCAACGCCGGGCCGAACACCAACGGCTCGCAGTTCTTCGTCACGGTGGCGGCCACGAACTGGCTGAACTTCAAGCACACCATCTTCGGTGAGGTCGCCGACCAGGCCTCGCGCGACGTGGTCGATTCGATCGCGCACGCTCCGACCGGCAAGAACGACCGGCCGGTCACCGACATCGTCATCGAGAAGGTCTCGATCGAACGCGGTTGAACACCAGCCGACTAGCTGAAGAGCAGGTCCTGACGTGACTGTTCCGCCCGGATCCCAGCCTGGGGCGGACGGGGCGCCGCCGCAGCTGCCGACCTGCGTCCGGCACCCGGACCGCCCCACCGGGCTGCGTTGCACCCGGTGTGAGCGCCCGGCCTGTCCGGCGTGCCTGCGCGACGCCGCCGTCGGCCAGCAGTGCGTCGACTGCATCGCGCAGGGACAGCGCAGCTTCCGGCAGCCGGTGACGGTGGCCGGTGCGCGGCTGGCCGACAAGCCGATCCTGGTGCCGCTGCTGATCGCGGCCAACGTGGCCATCTTCGCGCTCACCGCCGTGCAGGCGGGCAGCATCGGCGTCAACTACCAGTCGGCGTCGTTCGGCGAGTTAGCGCTCTGGCCGATCCTGGTCGCGGGTGGCCAGTGGTGGCGGCTGATCACCTCCGGGTTCCTGCACTTCGGCCTGCTGCACCTGCTGATGAACATGATCGCGCTGTGGGTGATCGGCCGAGACCTGGAGCTGGTGCTCGGACGGCTGCGGTTCGCCGCGGTGTACCTGTTGTCGCTGCTCGGCGGCAGTACCGCGGTGTTCCTGTTCGGCGACGAGATGAGCTCGGTGGCCGGTGCGTCCGGTGCGGTGTACGGGCTGATGGGCGGCATCGCGATCGCCGCGCTGCGGTTGAAGGTGAGCCTGCGGCCGGTGCTGGTGGTGATCGCCCTCAACATCGCCGCCAGCGTGCTGATCCCGGGGATCTCGCTGCTCGGGCACCTCGGTGGGCTCGTGCTCGGCGTGGCCGCGACCGGTGCGCTGGTCTACGCGCCGCGCGATCGGCGGACGTTGCTGCAGGCGGGTGCGCTGGTCGGGCTGCTGGTGGTGCTGGTCGCGCTGCTGCTCACCCGTGACCTGCAGTTCGGCAACCTGGTGTGCTTCGGCTCCGGGGTGGAAACCCGCTGCGGGCAGCTGGGGTCGTGAGGTCTTAGCCGCGTAGCGCGCTGAGCGCGTCCGCGACGTCCTGCGGGTCGGCGCCCAGGTCGAGCCTGGTCAGCAGGACCAGTTCGGTCTCGGCGTCGAGTTCGAGGATCTGCACCGTGCGGCCGAACCGGCGGTCGCACCGGACCCGGACGGCTATCGCCGGCCAGGGCCAGTGCCGGGCACCGCGCAGGCCGCGCACCGTGATGCCATCGCGGTCGGCTTGCAGCCTCGGTCGGCAGATGCTCGCGTGCGCCGAGACCGCGACCAGCGCCAGCAGGAGCACCCCGATGAACAGGCGGTCGACCGCGGCTTCGGCGAACAGCCACCAGAGGGCCGCCGCGGCGGCCAGCACCCAGCCGCACGTGACCAACCCGATCGGTGTTGTCCAGCGCAAAGGGCCGTTCGGTACATCCACCGTTATCCACCCGCTACCGACGAGTTATCCACAGGAGTTATCCCCACTGGGGATGAGTTACACCTGTGTTGTTCGCTGACCGAACGTCAAGACGTCAATGGGATGAGTGAGGCCCGAAGGGATTGACCCCTTCGGACCTCGACCACGAACAGCTTTCGTGGTAAGCGCGGTCAGCGCCACCGCATCGTCATCAACAGGCCGACGATCATGAACGAAAAACCGACGGCGAAATTCCACCCGCCAAGGTCGGCCATGAACGGGATCTTCTCGCTCGCCAGGTAGTTGACCACCAGCCACAGCAGCCCGATCAACATCATCGCCAACATCACGATCACGTAGATCGGGTGCGACGGGCCGACCGCCTTCGCCTTCACCGGCGTGCGGCGATCGGTCACCGGGGTGGGGGAGTCCTTCTTGCGGACCTTGGACTTCGGCATGGTGTCCTCGCCAGGTGGTGCGGCATCGTGCGCCGCGTGCTCGGGCGGTCGCCGTGCCACAGGTCCCGGGCTCGCGGAACCAGTGACGGCACGGCGCGTTTTCCACCTACCACGTTAACGTAATCACAGTGTCGATCTGGAGGCCGTCCTCGAAGTCGGTCGGCCTGAACCGCTGACCAGCTGTTGATCACTCCGAGTTCGTCGGGGCGCGGTCGTCGGTCGGGCAGGGCCGCTGCTGGCGGGCGCGGAGATCGCGACGCCGCGAGGGCTGGCGAAAAGGGGATGCCGGTCCGCGTACGCTGGCGGAATGCGCGTACTCGTCGTCGACAACTACGACAGCTTCGTCTACAACCTCGTGCAGTACCTCGCGCAGCTGGGCGCGGACTGCGTCGTGCGCCGCAACGACGTCGTCACGGACGACGAAGTGGCCGCCGCCGACGGTGTGCTGCTGTCCCCGGGCCCGGGGACGCCGGACCGCGCCGGGCGCTCGATGGAACTCGTCCAGCGGTGCGCGGCGGAGCGCAAACCGGTGTTCGGGGTGTGCCTCGGGCACCAGGCCATCGGCGCGGTGTGGGGCGGGGTCGTCGAACGGGCACCGGAGTTGCTGCACGGCAAGGTAAGCGAGATCCACCACGTCGGTTCCGGGGTGTTCGCCGGGCTGCCGGAGCCGTTCATCGCGACCCGCTACCACTCGCTGATCGTCCGCGCGAACACCATCCCGGATGATTTCGAGGTCACCGCTCGGACCGCTTCGGGCATCGTGATGGGCATGCGGCACCGGGAGCTGCCGGTGGAGGGCGTGCAGTTCCACCCCGAGTCGGTGCTCACCGACGGCGGGCACCGGATGCTGGCGAACTGGATGGCCTCAGCAGGTCACCCGGTGGACGCGCGCCTGGTCACCGAACTGGAGCGCGGCATGCGCGAGGTCGCCGCAGCAGCCCACCGCTGACCTCGCGCGTCTTCAGTTGAACGGTGGTATGAGGCCACCGTTGGACGGAGAACTGGTGGGTGTCGGGTCGTAGTCGCCGATGTACAGCGTCACCTGCTGTTCCCTGCCCACCCGCTGCCCCGCGCTCGGTGATGAGCCGACCACTTTGTCGTCCCTGCTCTGGTCCGTGGTGGGCTGCGTGACCTCGACGATGTCGCCGTCCCAGCCGCGGGCCCGCAATGCCTGCTCGGCCTCGCTGGCCGACATGCCGACCAGCGACGGAATGGTGATCTGCTGACCGTTGGACACCCACAGCGTGACCTCGGAACCCGGTGCGACCTTGGTGCCGGGCGTCGGGTTCTGGTCGATCACGGTGTCCGCCGGTTGGTCGGAGTCGCGGACCTGCCGGGTGACCTTGAGACCGGCGCCTTCCAGGAAGGCCTTCGCCTCCGCGTAGGGCTCGTTGCGGACGTCCCGCACCTCGACGGTCTCGATTTCCTTGCCCACCACCACGTTGATCGTGGTGCCCGCGGCGACGGTCTCGCCTCGGCTGTCCCATCCGATGATCTTGTCGAACAACCTGGGATCATCGGTGTCCTGGGTCTGGGTCTGCCCCAGCTTGAGCCCGACCTCCTGCAGTCGCTGCGCCGCCTCGCTCATGGTCAGTCCGGTCAGGTCCGGTACCTGCACGCTCGCCGGGCCGCCGCCCGCGCAGAGCATGATCCTGGTCTCGTCCTTGACGATCTGGGTCGGGTACGCCGGGGTCTGCTTGACGACCCTGTCGACCTGATCCGGCGAGGACGGGCATCGCTGTTGCTCCCAACCGATGCTCCACCCCCCGCTGCTGGCCGCGGTCTGCGCCGCCTGCGTGGTCATGTCGACGAAGTTCGGCACCTGCTCCGCGCGCGGCTCACTGCTGACCAAGCTGGTGACCAGCCACGCGGCGAGCGCGAAGACCACCACGCAGGCCGTGGTGACCAGCGCGACCATCCAGTGCTTGCGGCGCTTGCGCTGCTGCTCCGGGTTGGGCTCGTCCGGTTCCCGGTCCACCGACCGGTGGCGGCCCGGCGGCAGCAGTTCGGTCGACGGGGTTTGGGTGAGCATCGCCGTCCGCTCGGCCTCCGACATGATCATCGGAGCCTTCGGCCGCTGCCCGGAGAGCACCCGAACCAGGTCGGCGCGCATTTCCGCAGCCGACTGGTAGCGGTTCGCGGGGTTCTTGCTCAACGCCTTGAGCACCACGGCGTCCAGCGATGCGGGGGTCGTGGGGTTGACCTCGGAGGGCTTGCGCGGCTCCTCCCGGACGTGCTGGTAGGCGACCGCGACCGGCGAATCCCCGGTGAACGGCGGCTCCCCGGTGAGCAGCTCGAACAGCACGCAGCCGGAGGCGTAGACGTCGCTTCGCGCGTCCACCGCCTCGCCGCGCGCCTGCTCCGGCGAGAGGTACTGCGCGGTCCCTATCACCGCCGCGGTCTGCGTCACCGCGGCCTGCCCGTCGGCCAGCGCGCGGGCGATGCCGAAGTCCATCACCTTCACCGCGCCGGAGCGGGTGATCATGATGTTCGCGGGCTTGACGTCCCGGTGCACGATGCCGTGCCGGTGGCTGAAGTCCAGCGCGGCGGACGCGTCCGCCATCACTTCCATGGCGCGGCGCGGTGACAGCGGTCCCTCGGTCTTGACGATGTCCCGCAGCGTCCGGCCGTCGACGTACTCCATCACGATGTAGGGCAGCGGTCCGCTCTCGGACTCGGTCTCGCCGGTGTCGTAGACGGCCACGATCGCCGGGTGGTTCAACGCCGCCGCGTTCTGCGCCTCGCGGCGGAACCGCAACTGGAACGTCGGGTCGCGGGCGAGGTCGGCGCGCAGGATCTTCACCGCCACGTCCCGGCTCAGGCGGGTGTCGCGGCCCCGGTGCACCTCGGACATACCGCCGTAGCCGAGAGTCTCACCGAGCTCGTAGCGGTTTGACAGAAGTCGAGGTGAACTCATCGAAGCGTCGTTCCGATCCTTGTCAACGATCGTCCCATCATGCCGATTCGCCCCGTCCAGTCGGTGCCTGGAGGGCGATGCGCGGTGTTCCCCCGACTGCGGTGTCCGGCCAACCCGCGGGGCCTGCCCAGATCATGGGCGCGTGCCGTAGCGAAGTTTGTCGTAAAGCCGCTGAAGAATCCAGATTTTGCGTTGGCACAAGGCCGTTCTCGCTCAACCCTTGATCGCGGTTGACGACCCAGTAGGTGGCCAACCCGACGATGATCAGCAAGGCTACCGCGAGCACTGCCACCAGCACCCAGACGATGACCTTGTTGTTGCGTGCGGCCATCGGCGGCTGCGGCGGCCGCGGCGGTGCCGGTGCCGGTGCCTGCGGCGGGATCAGCCCCGGTGGGTAGGTGTTGCCCATCGGCGGCAGCTGCCCGGGCATCTGGTGCACCCCGGTGTTCGTCACGCCGACGCTCCGCTGCTGCCGTTGCGGCGGTACGACCAGCGAAGACGGAGTGGGCAACGGCATGCCCGCGCGCACCGCCACGACGGCGTTGGCGAACTCGCCGCCGTCGGCGTAGCGCCGCCGCGGATCCTTCGCCAGCGTCGCCTCGATCAACGCCCGCACGCCCGGCGGCACGTCCGGCGGCAGCGGCGGCGCGATCTCGCGGATGTGCATCATCGCGACGGTCACCGCGTTCTCGGACAGGAACGGCCGGTGCCCCATCAGGCACTCGTAGCCGACCACCGCCAGCGAGTACACGTCGCTGGACGGTGTCGCGTCGCTGCCGAGCGCCTGCTCCGGGGCGATGTAGTGCGCGGTGCCCATCACCATTCCGGAGCGGGTCACCGGTGCCGCGTCGGCCGCCTTCGCGATGCCGAAGTCGGTCAGCTTCACCTTGCCCTCGGGGGTGATCAGGATGTTGCCCGGCTTGACGTCGCGGTGCACCAGGCCGCGTTCGTGCGCGGCCTGCAGCGCGCGCCCGGCCTGCTCCAGCATGTCCAGCGTGTGATCGGTGTTGATCCGGCCCTCGCGGGCCAGGATCGCGGCCAGCGGCTCGCCCTCCACGAGCTCCATCACCAGGTACGCGGTGTCCTCCGGCCCGTCCGGGATGGCGGCCGTCTCACCGTAGTCGTGCACCGCGGCGATCCCCGGGTGGTTCAGCGACGCCGTGGTCCGGGCCTCGGTGCGGAAGCGGTGCAGGAACTCCGCGTCACCGCACAGCTCGGCCTTGAGCACCTTGATCGCCACCGTCCGGTCCAGCCGGACGTCCACCGCCTGCCACACCTCGCCCATTCCGCCAACGGCGATGCGCTGGCCAAGCCGGTACCGGTCGGCGAGTAACTGGCCGGAGGTCAGCACGGATCAGCCACCTCCCTGCAGACCGGCCCGGATGACCTCCCGGCCGATCGGGGCGGCCAGCGAGCCACCGGTGGCTTCGTCACCTTCGTCGCCGCCGTTCTCCACGATCACCGCGACGGCGATGGTCGGGTTCTCGGCCGGTGCGAACGCGACGTACCAGCCGTGCGGCCGGTCCTCGACGTCGCCGTGCTGGGCGGTACCGGTCTTCGAGGCGATCTCGATCCCGGAGATCTTGCCGGAGCCCTTGGTGTTGCGCTCCGACTGGATCATCATGTCGCGGATCATCTGCGCGATCTGCGGCGAAACGGCCTGGCTGAGTTCCTCCGGCTGGAAGGAATCCAGCTCCGCCATGTCCGGCGCGCGGGTCGCCGCCACCAGCTGCGGCTTCATCAACTTGCCGCCGTTGGCGATCGCCGCGGCCATCATGGCGTTCTGCAGGGGCGTGACCCGCACGTCGCGCTGCCCGATACCGCTCTGGTACAGCGACGGCGCGTCGGCCATCGCACCCAGGTCGGACTTGGCGACGCTCATCGGAATCTGCAGGTCTTGGCCGTAGCCGAACGCGGCGGCGGTCTCGCGCAGCTTGTCCGGCCCGAGCTGTCCGGCGATCTCGGCGAACGCGGTGTTGCAGGAGTGCGCCAGCGCCTGGGTCAGGGTGTTGCCCGCGCACTGCTTGGTGCCGAAGTTCGGCAGCTGGGTGTTGGTGTTGGGCAGGGTGATCGTCGCGGCGTCCTGCACCTGGCTGTTCGGCGTGTAGCCGCTTTCCAGCGCGGCTGCGGCGGTGATCAGCTTGAACGTCGAGCCCGGCGGGTAGATCTCGGACACCGCCCGGTTGGCCATCGGTTGGCTGGAGTTCTCGTTGAGCTTGTTCCACTCCTCGGCCACCGCGTTGTTGTCCAGTGCGGCCAGCACATTCGGGTCGTAGGACGGTGCGTTGACCATCGCCAGGATCTTGCCGGTCGACGGTTCCAACGCCACCACGGAACCCTGGAAGCCCTTGCTGGTCAGCTGGTCGTAGGCGACCTGCTGAATGGCCGGGTTGATGGTCAGCTCCACGCTGCCGCCGCGCGGCTTGTTCCCGGTGATCATGTCGGACAGTCGGCCGAAGGCCATGCTGTCGTCCGTGCCGTTGAGGATCTTGTCCTCGGCCCGCTCGACGCCGTTGGACCCGTAGAAGAACGAGTAGAACCCGGTAACCGGCGCGTACAACGGCCCGTTCGGGTAGGTGCGCTGGTACTTGTACAGCTGGTCCTCGGTCAGCTTCGAGCTCGCCAACGACTGGCCACCGGCGATGATCTGGCCGCGCTCGCGGGAGTACTCCTCGTACTTCGTCCGGACGTTGCGGCTGTCCTCGTTCAGCTCGTCGGCCCGGATCACCTGGACGTAGGTCGCGTTGCCCATCAGCAGCACGACCATCGCCATCATGGCCAGCGCCACCCGGCGCAATGGCTTGTTCATCGAGGACGCTCCACCAATTCGGTATGTGCTTCCGCGATCGGCGCCTGCTTCGGCTTCGGCTTCGCGGGCGCCTGCGGACGGCGTGCGGCGTCGGAGACCCGCAGCAGCAACGCGACCAGCACGTAGTTGGCCAGCATCGAGGAACCACCGGCGGCCAGGAAGGGGGCCGTCAGGCCGGTCAGCGGGATCAGCCCGGTGACGCCACCGGCGACCACGAACAACTGCAATGCGATGGCGAAGGAAAGACCACCGGCGAACAGCTTCCCGAACGAGTCCCGCACCGCCAGCGCACTGCGCAGTCCGCGCATCATCAGCAGCAGGTAGATCAGGAACAGCGCCATCAGGCCGACCAGGCCGAGTTCCTCACCGACCGCGGAGATGATGAAGTCGCTGGACGCCCACGGCGTCCGCTCCGGCATGCCGCCGCCCAGGCCCGACCCGCCGATACCGCCCTTGGCCATCCCCATCAGGCCGGTGCGCAGCTGGTAGCCGGGGTCCTCGTCCGGGTTCGTCGGGACGGCCAGCGGGTCCAGCCACGTGTTCACCCGCACCTGGACGTGGCCGAACAGGTTGAACGCGATGATGCAGCCGACCGCGAACATGGACAGGCCGAGGAACACCCACACCGCGCGTTCGGTGGCGATGTAGAGCATCACCAGCACGATGCCGAAGAACAGCAGCGAGGTGCCCAGGTCCTTCTCCAGCACCACGATGCCGATGGACAGCAGCCAGGCCACGATCACCGGCATCAGGTCGCGGGCGCGCGGCCAGTCGATCCCGAGGAACCGCTTGCCCGCTGTGGTGAACAGCTCGCGCTTGGACACCAGGAACGAGGCGAAGAAGACCAGCAGCAGGATCTTGGCGAACTCGCTGGGCTGGATGGACAGGAAACCCAGGTCGATCCACAGCTTCGCGCCGTTGCGCTCGGAGATGCTGCCCGGCAGCAGGCCGGGCAGCGCCAGCAGCGCCAGACCGACGAAGCCGCAGGTGTAGCCGTACTGCGCCAGCGTCCGGTGGTCCTTGACGAACGCGAGCACCAGGATGAACAGCGCCACCCCGGCGGTGGTGAAGACGATCTGCTTCGCGGTGAACGGGCCGCCGAAGGCGTCCGCGAGGTCGAGCCGGTGCAGTATGACCAGACCGATCCCGTTGATCAACGCGACCAGCGGCAGGATCAACGGGTCCGCGTACGGCGCCCACCGGCGCACCGCGAAGTGCGCCGCGCCGTAGAGCACGAAGAACGCCAGCCCGTAGAAGAGCAGCTCCCGGGTGAGGGTCTGCTCCTGGGCGATCTCCACCAGGATGAGCGCCGCGGTGACGATCAAAGCGGCGAAGACCAGCATGAACAGCTCGGTGCCCCGCCGCGTGGCGATTCGGGGGGCCCTGCTGGCAGATCCGGTCGGAGTGGCCGGCTGTGCCATCAACTCACCATCCGGCAGGTCACGCCCGGCTTCTGCTCCTCCGTCTGCAGCGGGGTGGCGTCCGGCGTGGACTCGATCGGCGGTGGCACCACCGAACCCGGGTTCGGGTTGGGGTTGGGAGGTGTTGGCGGCACTGGCGGCGTTGTCGTTGTTGGCAACGGCTCGGGTTGCTGGCATTCCGGCAGCAGCGCGGTCATCCGCAGCCGTCGCATCGCCTCGCGGGCCTCCTGCAGCCCGTTGACCTCGGTGATGCCGTTGCGCACGTCCGGCCGCTGCGCCTCCTGCAGATCAGCCAACTTGATCGGCTCGCAGTCCGGTGCCGATCCCGCCGGGCAGGACGTCTCGACCTGCCAGTTCAGCGAGACGTTGAGCACGTTGCCCTGCACGCCTTGGAAGATCACCACCTCGTCGGCGCTGTTCGCACCGATGTAGTACTGGTTGAGCACCCACCAACGCCCGACCAGTGCACCTCCAGCCAACACGATGAGCACGCCGCACATCACCAGCAGCGGACGCAGCCAGCGGCGCTTGCGCGGCTGCTCCGGCGGCGGTGAGGTGGGTTCGAAACGTTGCGGCTGCGGTCGCGGCCTGGTCACCGCGGATGCGCGCGCCGCCGACGAATCGGGTTGCGGATGCTCATCACCATTTCCCGCCGCGCCCCCGACGATCGGGGCGTCATCGCCGAACTCGACGTCGACGACGTCGGCGATGATCACGGTCACGTTGTCCGGACCGCCGCCCTTGAGGGCGAGCTCGATCATCCGGTCCGCGCACTGCTGCGGGTCCGGGATGCGCAACGCATCCGCCATCGTCTCGGTGCTCACCGGTCCGGTCAGACCGTCCGAGCACAGCAGATAGCGGTCACCGGCGCGGGCCTCCCGGATCGCCAGGCTCGGTTCCACCTCGTGGCCGGTCAACGCGTGCAGCAGCAGCGAGCGCTGCGGATGGTTGGCGGCCTCCTCCTCGGTGATCCGGCCTTCGTCGATCAGCGACTGCACGAAGGTGTCGTCATGGGTTATCTGGGTCAGCTCGCCGTCGCGGACCAGATAGGCCCTGGAATCGCCGATGTGCACCAAACCCAGCTTGCTGCCCGCGAACAGCACAGCGGTGAGCGTGGTGCCCATCCCTTCCAGGTCCGGGTCGTTGGCCACCAGCTCGGCGATCGCCCCGTTGCCGGTCAGCACCGCGCCGCGGAGCTGCCCCAACAGGTCGTCGCTGGGTTCGTCGTCGTCCAACGGCGCCAACGCCGCGATGACGACCTTGCTGGCGACCTCCCCGGCGGCATGTCCACCCATGCCGTCCGCGAGGGCGAGTAGTCGTGGGCCGGCATAGACCGAGTCCTGGTTGTTCGAGCGCACCAGGCCGCGGTCGCTGCGGGCTGCGTAGTGAAGGACGAGGGTCATGAGCGCAGCTCGATCACCGTCTTGCCGATTCTGATCGGAACGCCGAGCGGGACCTTGGTCGGCCCCGTGACCTTCGCCCGATCGAGGTATGTGCCGTTAGTGGAGCCTAGATCCTCCACGTACCAATCGGAGCCGCGAAGCGACAATCTCGCGTGCCTAGTCGACGCGTAATCGTCATCGAGGACCAACGTGGAGTCGTCGGCGCGACCGATCAGGATCGGACGGCCGTCGAGGGAGATGCGCGTGCCGGCCAGAGCGCCGTGCGTCACCACCATCTGACGGGGCGACTTGCTCTTCCGGGACTGCTTGCCCGGAAGCCGACTCGCGCCCGGCATCGAGACCCGCATCCCGGACGCCGAGTAAAGATCCGAGCGAACCACGCGAAGCGCAGCCAGCACGAACAACCAGAGCAGGGCGAGAAACCCTGCTCTGGTCAGCTGAATCACCAGCTCTGGCACTTGTTGTGAACGCTCCTACTCGTGTCCGGACGCGGTTTCCGCGAACTCAGGCCTGCTGAGCGCGGAAGATCAGGGACGAATGGCCAACCCTGATCACGTCGCCGTCTGCCAACTGCCAAGTTTGCACCGGCGTGCCGTTCACCGTGGTGCCATTCGTCGAACCGAGATCAGCCAACATCGCGCTCTGACCGTCCCAGGTGATCTCGATGTGCTTGCGCGACACACCCGTGTCGGGCAGCCGGAACTGTCCTTCCTGGCCGCGGCCGATGATGTTCGAGCCGTGCTGCAGCGTGTACGAGCGGTTCGAACCGTCGTCGAGGTGCAGCGTCGCGGTGAGCTGGGCGCGGCCGCCCGCGGGGTAGCCACCGGGCGCGCTCTGCGGGTAGGCGCCGCCTGGTTGGCCGTAACCCTGGTCCGGGAAGCCACCGGACTGCGGGTACGCCCCGCCCGGCTGGCCGTAACCCTGGTCGTAGCCGGGCTGCGACTGGCCGTAACCCTGGTCGTAACCCGGCTGCGGCTGCCCGTAACCCTGGTCGTAACCAGCGGGCTGGCCATAACCGCCCTGGTCGTAACCAGCGGCGGGCTGCTGGCCGTAGCCCTGGTCGTAACCGGGCTGCGGCTGGCCATAGCCCTGCTGCTGGTCGTAACCGGGCTGCGGCTGCCCGTAACCCTGGTCGTAACCAGGTTGCGGCTGCCCGTAGCCCTGCTGCTGGTCGTAGCCAGGCTGCGGCTGGCCATAGCCCTGCTGCTGGTCGTAGCCAGGCTGCGGCTGCCCGTAGCCCTGCTGCTGGTCATAACCGGGTTGCTGGCCGTAGCCGCCCTGCTGCTGCTGGTCGTAGCCGGGCTGCTGCTGGCCGTAGCCGCCCTGTTGCTGGTCGTAGCCGGGCTGCTGGCCATAGCCGTAGTTGGGGTCTTGGCCTTGGCCGTAACCCTGGTCGTAGCCGTACTGCCCCTGCTGGTTGTACGGATCTCCCTGGGGGTAGTGGCCTGGTGGCTGGCTCATGGGTCGGTCTCCTGCGGTACGCGGTTGTGCCGGCCGTCGAGTCACGTCGGGGTCGACGGTCGAGCTGATTCGAAACTGTCCCGTGTGCAGCGTCTCAGAGCGCTCCAGGGAGACTACGACGTCACCATATGTGTCCCACCCCTGCTCGGTGAGATGCTCCTGAACGCAGTCGGCGAGGAGGTCGGTCACCCGGGCCTCATCGCCGGTGAGCCGATCGTGATCGGACGGGCTCAATTGCACAACGTAGTGGTTGCAAGCGAGCAACCGTCCCCCGGCAAGCTCCCGAACCTGCAGCTCGGCTTCCCGCTGCAGAGCTTGGGCGACCTCCTGGGGAACGACCTTTCCGCCGAAAACGCGCGCGAAGCCGTTGCCGACGATGCCTTCGAGTCGGCGCTCAAAGCGCTGCACGAGGCCCACGGCAAAATCCCTCCACGCGTACGACTCCTGGCGACCATCGTATCTGGGCCAACGGGTCAAGACACCGCCCAGTTCCCAACTGGCCCAACCCCCTGCCGAAGCCGCTCGTCAGCCCGTGCTAATCTGCTTCCGCCAACAGGGCAACGGGAAGTGCGAACAACCCGATGTCAACGGTCGGAAGCGAGCAAGATAGCCTTCCAACCAGCCACGGGCGAGTGGCGGAATGGCAGACGCGCACGGTTCAGGTCCGTGTGTCCGAAAGGACGTGAGGGTTCAACTCCCTCCTCGCCCACTCGGAGAGCGGGAGAGCCCTATCTGCGGATTGCGCAGATAGGGCTCTTCTCGTATTTCTTTGCGGGGGCCGAGCCCCCGCGCCCCCACGGTGCGGTGGTGGATTTCGTCGGCTCCTTGCTTTGTTGAGCGTTCCCGGCCTGGTCGTGGACCAGCCTGTGGTTTCCCACGTGTGGCCTGGCTTTTCGAAGCGGCGGTCACGTGCTGGATCTGCTGGTCCGGTTTTGGTCGGCGCTGTGCGCCGTGGTGGGCGTGACCGTAGTGCGTCGTTTCCCTTGCCCTGGAGAGATCTTCCGTTGTTTGGGTGGGGTGATTTGGTGGGTTTTGGTGTGTGGTTGGGCTTTTTGTGGTTGGTTTCTCCTGGTTCGTGTGGTTCCCCGCTTGGGGGTTCTGTGCTGGTTGGCGCTTTTTCGGTGTCGTGAGGAGGGCGTCTTGCTGGTTGTTGGGGTGTTGGTCGCGGCCACCGTCTTCGCCGGATTGATGGCCGGGTTGTTCGCCGCGTTCGGTTACGCCGTCATGCCCGGGCTTCGCGAGGTCGGTGACCATGCGTTCGTCGCCGTGATGCAGCGGATCAACGTGGCCATCGTCAACTGGTTGTTCCTGGTGCTCTACCTCGGCGGGTTGGTGCTCAGCGCGCTGTCCGTCGGATTGCTCTGGTTCGGGCCAGGTGGGGCGGGGCTGAGCTGGGCCATCGCCGGATTCCTGCTGTACGTGGTGATGTTCGTGGTCACCGTCGTGGTGAACGTGCCGTTGAACGACGAGCTCGCCGCCGCTGGGGACGTCGAGCAGATCGTCGACCCGGCCGCGCTGCGGAGGCGGTTCGAAGGCCCCTGGGTCCGGTGGAACCTCGTTCGCGCGTTCGCCTCCACCGCGGCGTTCGGCTGTCTGGTGCTGTCCTTGGCGGCGCTCGGGTGAGGTCGTTGCACCGACATCGCCGTCGTGTTAGGTAAACGAGACCACGTTTCCTTGCTCCCGGTTCAGCGGGCTGTGATCATTTTTTCGCGCAGCAGCAAGCCCCGGCAGAGAGGCGAAACCTGGAATGGGAAGCGTTGAGCAGCAGGTTCGGCAGTTCTACGACGTGGCGGGTCCGGCATACGCCAGTCTGATGGAAGACGTTTGGCACCACGGCAAGCCCGGGGCCGAGGAGCGGGGGCTGTCCCCGGTGGAAGCCGGGCTCGAACTGGCCGAGGAGCTGGTTCGGGCGAGCGGGATCCAACCGGGCGGCCGGGCGCTGGACTTCGGGTCCGGGGTCGGTGGCTCCACCATCCACATGGCCACCGTTTCCCAAGCCACCTTCATCGGCATTTCCAACAACGAGTGGTTGTCGGGGCGCGCTCGGGCGTTCGCGGCCGAGCGCGGGATGGCCGACCAGGTGTTCTTCCACACCGTCGGCGACGACGACTACAAGACCTTGGGGGCGTGGCCCGAGGCGTCGTTCGACCTGGTCACCTTCTACGAGTCGGTGGTGCACCTGCCCGACAAGCAGAAGTTCTTCGACGCCGCGCACCGACTGCTCAAGCCCGGCGGTCACCTGGTCGGAATCGATTGGCTGCAAAGGCCTTTCGGCGAGTACCAGACCGAGGAGCAGATCAAGCGGTGGATGGAGCCGGTCGAAAGGTTCATCTCGATCCCGTGGCACGGCACCGTCGGGAGCTACCGGGAGATGATCGAGAAGGCCGGTTTCGAGGTGCGGGTCGCCGAGGACATGTGGTCCGGGATCGAATGCTGGGGCAGCACTCCCCCCGAGGACGGCCAGGGCTGGCTGAGCTACGACGGCCAGGAAGGCGAGCTGTTCCAGGACGGCAAGCGAGCCCTGGACGCGGCGCGCGGCGCGGGGGTGTTCACCATCGGCCAGTTCGTCGCCGTCAAATCCAGCTGACCCCTACCAGCCCACCGGACCGGGTGCGGGCCAGCGGCAGGCCGTGATCGTCGCGGGCCTGTCGCTGGTCGAGGTCCGGTTTTCGCTGGTACCGGTGGTGGCTGAGGAGTTGTACGGTTCGATTGTGACGGTGCGGGTGCTGGGGCTCGACTGGGTGCGCTGCTCGGCTTGCGCGCCGGTTAGCCGACCGCGGAGGGCCTTTTGAGCCGGTGGCAGGATTTCGGGTTGGAGTGGCACGAGTCCGGGCATCCCGAGGCTCCGGTCCTGGTGCTGTCCAACGCGCTCGGGTGCACCTGGGAGATGTGGGACCCGCAGATCGATGCGCTGAACGCCGGTTACCGGGTGCTCCGGTACAACCAGCCCGGCCACGGCGGTTCCGCGGTGCTGCCCGGTCCCTACACGCTGGCGGGGCTTTCTTCGGCCGTTCTCGCCCTGCTGGACCACCTCGGGGTGCAGCGGGCTTCGGTCATGGGGTCGTCGCTGGGCGGGATGGTCGGTTTGTGGTTGGGCGCGCACGCAGGTGGGCGCATCGAAGGGCTGACCATTTGCTGCAGCTCCGCTTGGCTGGGGCAGGAGCAGGTCGAACTCGATCGGGCCGCCGCCGCTCGGGAGCACGGCACCAACGAACTCGTTTCGCCGACCATCGAGCGTTGGTTCACCCCGCACTTCCGCGAGTGGCACGCCGAAACCGCGGTTTACGCCGCGATGATCGCCAGCACCGACGACGAGGCGTACGCGTCGTGCTCGGAGCTGATCGGGCGCGTCGACCTGCGCGCTGACCTGCCCGCCATCACCGCGCCGACGCTGGTCGTAGCCGGTGCCGACGATCCGGCGACGCCGCCGGAGCACAGCGCGGCGATCGTTGCCGGGATCGGGGCCAATGCCCGGTTGGCGGTGCTGCCGCACGCCGCGCACCTGGCCAACGTCGAGCAGGCAGCGGCGTTCAACGCGCTGCTCGGTCTCGACTAGCGCGGATCCCGGCGTTCGGTGCTTTGGTCTTGGCGGCAGCGATCAACTGTGCTGGGCTTGGGCATCGTTCGGGTGAACTCTGGAGGCGACGTGGGCGACAATTTCCTCCGCTCTCGCTGCCGACCGGGTGCGGGTGCCCCGCAAGGCACTGGCGGCGGCGTGGGCGACGATTTCGTCCGCCCTCGGCGCCGACCGGGTGCGGGTGTCCCGCAAAGCACGGGAGGCGACGATGGCGGGCAACAGCCGGGATCCTGGCCGTTCGGTCACGGCACGGGCGCTGAGCGTCCTCACCGCCTTCGACATCGATCACGTCCGGCTCACCCTGACGGCCATCGCCCGCCGCGCTGAGATCCCGCTAGCCACCGCGCACCGGCTGGTCCGCGAGTTGGAGATGTGGGGTGCCCTGGAGCGCGACGGCGAGGGCCGCTACGCGATCGGCTTGCGGTTGTGGGAGATCGGCCTGCTGGCGCCGGTGAACAGCCGACTGCGCGAAGTCGCGCTGCCGTTCATGCAGGAGCTCTGCCAGCACACCCACGACAACGTCCACCTGGCGGTGCGCGACGGGATGGAGGTGGTGTACGTCGAGAAGCTCACCACGCCGCGCGCCGTGCCGATCATCTCGCGCAGCGGCGGCCGACTCCCGCTGCACTCGACCGGGGTCGGCAAGGTGCTCCTGGCGCACGCACCGGCCGTGGTGATGCACCAGTACTGCGAGCGCGGGCTCACCCGGCACACGCCGTACACCATCACCGAGCCCGGCCGCCTCGGTCGTGAACTGCACAGCGTGCGCAGTCGCGGTTTCGCCCAGGCCAACGAGGAGATGACGCTCGGCAACTGCTCCGTCGCAGTGCCGGTGCACGACGCGAGCGGTGTGGTGGTCGCGGCGCTCGGGGTGGTCGCGCACAGCGTTCGCGCCGATGTTTCGAAACTGGTCAAGCCCCTGCTGCCCGCTGCCGAGGGGATCCGGCACCGGCTTGCCGAACAGGATCGGATCAACCTCGGTCTGCTATCGCACTGATCACATCGGTGACCGCCCGTCCGCGGCCGCCTCGGCGGTGTCCCGCCGCGTCGCCCGCGGCTGGTCTTCGCGCAGGTCAGGCGAGTGGTCGGCGGCTCGTTCGCGGGGCCGCTCGCGGGTGCCGCAGCAGAATCACCTGAATGGCCGCATCGCTGGGCTGAAGTCCTGATGTCATTCATCGACCAGTCACCGACCGTTGCCCGCCGCCGGTCGCAGGGACCCTGTTGAACAGCGCAGAACCTGCGCGGAGCTGTTTTAGTCAACAGTGGCGCCGCTGTCGGTGGCCGTGGAGTGCAAGCGCAGTGCATGAGGGAGGCGGAACGCCGTGACCGGAATGCCGGGACGTGCCTGGACCGAAGACGAGCTCCGAGCCTGCTCGACGACGCAGCTTCGGTCTCCGCTGGGGCTCGCCGCCTCCATGGGACGGCTCGCTCAGCAGGCCGTGGACACGTTGGGCTGGACGGGCAGCGTGCTGCCCCCGGTGAAGCTGCTCGGGCGGCAGATCATCGCGACCGCCGACCTGCTTCCCGACGCGCACGCCGAACGGCTTTGCTTCGGCAGCGAACCGGTGTTGGACCGCGCCGAGATCGCCACCTGGGTGTGGCCCGAGATGGACGGCCGGGTGCCGCCGCCCGCCGCCCGGATCGCCGGGGTGCTCGCTCCGGCTCGGCACTGGCGCAGCGCGTTGACCGCCGCCGTGCCGTTCTCCCGGTTCGCCAGCGCGGCGATCGTGGTGCCGCGCAGCGTTGCGGTGGCCTCCGACTTCGCCTCGACGTGCCTGATCCGCGCGCGCCAGTTCGGCATCGCGGTGCTCAGCGCGGACGGTGACAACGTGCAGGTGGAGCTGGACGGGCGACGTTTCGACGACGCCCCGCCGGTGGAGCACACCGCGGTCTCGCGCTGGGTCAACGAGGTCGTCTACCAGCAGCTGCTTTCGACCGAGGCCCCCGCGCCGTCGCGCAGCTGATCCCTGAGCCAGCCCCTGGGGACCGGTCGTGAGTGCGCAGGCGGGCTCCAGCCCGCCTACGCACTCACGACCACCAGCCTGACTTGTCCACAAGATTCGGCTAGTTGTCCACAGGCGGTGCGACCGGCCGAGCACCGCGCGGTGTTCTAGGTTTGGCGGCATGCGAATCGTGATTGCCGGGGCCCACGGGAAGATCGCGCGACAGCTGGGGGCGATGCTCGTCGAGCGCGGCGACTCGGTGCTCGGCCTGATCCGCAATCCCGACCACGCCGCCGAGCTCCGCGCCGACGGTGTCGAGCCGCAGCTCGCCGACTTGGAGCACACCGACGTCACCGCCCTGGCCGCGCTGCTGTCCGATGTGGATGCTGCGGTGTTCGCCGCCGGAGCGGGGCCGGGTAGCGGCGCGGCGCGCAAGGACACTGTGGACCGAGCGGCGTCGGCGTTGTTCGCGGATGCCTGCGAGCGGGCCGGAATTCACCGTTTCGTGCAGGTGAGTTCGATGGGGACGACGAAGCCGAATCCGCCCGATGTGGACCCGGTGTTCGGCGCGTACCTGGACGCCAAGCGGGCCGCCGAGGCAGACCTGCGGCGGCGTTCGCTGGACTGGACGATCCTGCGTCCGGGGCGGCTGACCGACGATCCGCCGACCGGTCGCGTCGCGCTGGCCGAGGCGGTCGGCCGGGCCGATGTCACCCGCGCCGATGTCGCCGCGGTGCTGCTCGCGCTGCTGGGCGAACCCGCCTCGGCGCGGCGTTCGCTGGAGCTCGCTGGCGGCGAAACCCCGATCCGCGAAGCCCTCCGCGCCGCCCTCGGTTGACCGTCGGACGAGCCCGCCGCGAACCGAGTTATCCACAGGGGCCGAGGACGCGGTCGAGGTAGGCGTTGCGGAAGACCCCATCGGGATCGACGGCGGCGCGCACCTGGCGGAAGTCGTCGAAGCGCGGGTAGCGCTCGCGCAGCGCCGCGGCGTCGAGCCGGTGCAGCTTGCCCCAGTGCGGTCGACCGCCGACCGCCGCGACGATGTCTTCGAAGGCGTCGAACCAGCGCCGGTACGGCATCCCCTGGAACTGGTGGATCGCGATGTAGGCGGTCGGCCGCTGGTAGGCGGTCGACAGCCACACGTCGTCGGCCGCCGCGACCCGCACCTCGACCGGGAACATCACCGGCTCGTCGAGTCGTCCCGCCGCGGCGCGCAGCTCGCCCAGCACGTCCCGCAGCGCGTGCTGCCCGACGGCGTATTCGCATTCGACGAACCGGACGTTGCGCTGCGTCGTGAAAACCCGGTGCGAGCGGTCGCTGTAGGAACGCGCGGACCAGGTCGCGGCGCAGAGCCGGTTGAGCGGTCGCACCAGCGCGGGTACCGCGCGCCCGAGTCGGCAGACCGCGCCGAAGAGCCGGTTCTCCAGCACCCCGTATTCGAGGAAGTGCCGCAGCGGGTGCAGCGGTCGCGGTGGCTGTCCGGCCGGGAGCCGGTTGTTCCGCTTGACCAGCGTGTTCGACGAGTGCGGGAACCAGTAGAACTCGAAGTGGTCGTTGTCGGCGGCGAGCTGGTCGAAGCGCTCCAGCACGTCGTCCAGCGGGGCCGGGCGCTCGTCGGCGGCCAGCGCGAACGCGGGCACGCAGCGCAGCGTCACGGTGGTGATCACTCCGAGTGCGCCGAGCCCGACCCGCGCTGCGGCGAACAGTTCCGGGTTCTCGGTGGCCGAGCACCGCTTTTCGGTGCCGTCGGCGAGCAGCAGCGTCAGCTGTTCGACCTGGGTGGCCAGGCCGCCCAGTCCGGCGCCGGTGCCGTGCGTGCCGGTGGAGATCGCCCCGGCGATGGTCTGCTGGTCGATGTCGCCGAGGTTGGCCATCGCCAGGCCCAGCCCGTCGAGTTCGGCGCCCAGCCGGTGCAGCGGTGTGCCCGCCCGCACTTCGACCAGCCCGTTGTCGGGATCGGCGCTTGCGATCCCGGTCCAGTGCGAGAGGTCCAGCGCGCAGCCGGTGTCCGGTGAGCCGATGCTGGTGAAGGAGTGGCCGGTGCCCAACGGCCGGACGGTGCGGCCATCGCGTGCGGCGGCGCGGATCGCGTCCGCGGTCTCGGTCGTGTCGCGCGGTGCCACCACGGTGCTCGGAGCGGCGGTCGCGGTACCTGCCCAGTTGGTCCAGCGCTGCATGGCCCTCCTTCGGGTGCATCGCGGAGAAATTATGTGAATGAGATTCGCGTAACAAGGCTTTTCGGCCTACCGTTATCGACGTGCGCCGGTTCGACGAGATAACCAACGAGCTCGACCCACCGTTCGCGGTGGTCGACCTCGACGCGTTCGACCACAACGCTGGCGATCTGGCGCGTCGGGCCGCCGGGCGACCGATCCGGGTGGCGACCAAATCGGTGCGCTGCCGCGACCTGCTGCACCGGGTGCTGCGCACCCCGGGTTTCGCCGGGCTGATGTGCTACAGCCTCGCCGAGGCGCTCTGGCTGCACCGCGAAGGACTCAGCGACGACATCCTGGTCGCCTACCCGACCGCCGACCGGGCTGCGCTGCGCGAACTGGCGGCCGACCCGGCCGCCGCGGCGTCGATCGCGCTGATGGTCGACTCGGTCGAACACCTCGACCTCGTCGACGCCGCGGTCGGCGCCGCCCGGCCGGACATCCGGGTCTGCCTCGAAATCGACGCGGCCTGGCGGCCGCTGCCCGGTCTGCACATCGGTACCCGGCGCTCCCCCGTGCACACCGTCGCGCAGGCTCGCCGGTTGACCGAATCCGTGCTGCGCCGCAACGGTTTTCAGCTCGCCGGGCTGATGGCCTACGAAGGTCAGATCGCCGGCGTCGGCGACGCCCCGACCGGACATCCGCTGAAAGCCGCTGCGGTGCGCTGGATGCAGCGCCGGTCGGCCGTCGAACTCGCCGAACGCCGGGCCGCCGTGGTGCGCGCGGTGCGGGCGCTGGCGCCGCTGGAGTTCGTCAACGGCGGTGGCACCGGCAGTCTGGAGCGCACCGCCGCTGAACCGGCCGTCACCGAGCTCGCCGCGGGCTCCGGGCTGATCGGGCCGACGCTGTTCGACGGCTACCGCGCCTTCCACCCGCAGCCCGCGGTGCTGTTCGCGCTGCCGGTCGTGCACCGCCCCGCCGGGCGGATCGCGACGTTGTTCGGCGGCGGTTACCTCGCCTCCGGACCGGTCGGCGCGGATCGGGTGCCCGCGCCGTGGCGGCCCACCGGCCTGCGGTTGATCGCGACGGAGGGCGCTGGCGAGGTGCAGACGCCCGTCGTCGGGAACGCGGCTCGCGGGCTCCAGCTCGGCGACCGGGTTTGGTTCCGGCACGCCAAGGCCGGGGAGCTCGCCGAACGGTTCGCCCACTACCACCTGGTGACCGGTGATCGGCTGGCCGCCACCGTGCCGACCTACCGGGGCGAAGGCAGATCCTTCGGATAACCGCCGGGCAGCCGGTTGGACAGGTAGCCGCGGATCAGCTCCTTGGCCTCCGCGACGAGCATCGGCTCGCCGAGCGGATCGCGCCGGAACGCCAGGTGCAGCACTGCGTCCGCCGCCTCCACCGCGACCGCCAGCGGCAGCATCAGCTCCGCCGGATCGAGCCCGAACCCCTCGGCGATCAGCCCGGTGAGCTTCTCCGCGATCACCGCGTTGTTGTCCTTGCTCGGATCCAGCAGCCGCAGGTCCACCACGTCGCCGAAGTGCAGCCGGCTGAACGCCGGGACTTCCCGGTGCATCGTGAGGTACACGTCGAAGACCGCGTCCACCGCGTCCCACCAGTGCGCCAGCTCCAACTGGTCGAACCGCGTGGACACGGTGCGCACGAAGCGATCCAGGTTGCGCAGCGTCAGTTCCTGCACAACCGCGCGCTTGTCCGGGAAGAACTGGTACAGCGATCCGACCGCGACTCCGGCCCGCTCGGCGATGAGGGTGGTCGTTAATCCGTCATAGCCCACCTCGTCGATCAGTTCGGCGCAGGCCGAGAGCATTTTCTCCACACGTTGAGCGCTGCGCTGCTGGACCGGCTTGCGGCGCAATGGGGCTACTTCGGCGGGCAAGGCGACTCCTTGATCATGTTCTCACTGACCATCTTGCCGACCACGACCGTGATTCTCGTTCAGGGATGCCCCTGGGGAGACGGTGCCGAGCTCGACTCGGCGGTCTGGTTCACCGGCGGCTTGCGAGGTTTGCCCTCATTTCCGGTGACGTCCACAGTTTCCCGGCCCGGAGGCGGTCGTGCGCTCCGGACATGCCGTGGACGGTATCAGTCGATTGGGTGAATTAGCGGTCCATGTCTTGACCCGGCCTCGTCGCCCGGTCCCTGGCTCGCCAGAAGAGGTCGTGCTGACCTGCGGTTCCCGCGCGTTACATCGTCGGTATATGCATTGAGTCATGTTGTCAGCACACAAGGTCGCTATCTAGTGTGAGTCGCGTCGTCATTCTCCGTGACAGAAAGGTCATCGTGGGTTACTGCGCGGCTGCTCCTCGTTTTCCCGCCATGCCACCAGGTGCGCTGCCCTCCGGGTGGGCACCGACCGTGGGGAGTGGCAGCTGTGCCGCTGGTACCCATGTCCGCTCGGCTGCTTCGCGCGCGACACGCACCGCGGCGCCGTGACCGCGCGGCTCACCTCGGATCTCCCCGCCTCGGCGGGTCGACAACGCGCAGTCGGCGAAGCGGATGAACCGCCGCCAGCGCCCGAACTGTGGCACCCGCTGACCATCCCCGACGCCAACGCCGTGCTCTCCGACGGCGGCTACGGGCTGTGGGTCGAGCGGTCCCCGCACGGCATGCTGCGGCTCAGCGGAGCCGGTACCGGAGCCGGGTTGCCGCTGGGCGACCAACCCAATTGGTCCGACCTCTACCGCGCCCTGGTCCGACTGCGCCGCACCCGCCGGGTGTTCAACTCGACGTGGCTGCACCGGCTGGCCCGGTCGCTGGGCGTCGGCGGCGGCACCGGCGGATCCGTACCGCTGCCCGCCGACCGCGTGGACCTGCTGACCTCGGCGCAGCGGCAGCTCGCCGAGGATTGCCTGGCCGCGGTGACCGGTCCCAACCGCAGCGTGCCGTTCCCCGCGGAGCGGATCACCGTCAGCGGACCGGAGCGCACCGTCCAGCTGCAGGCTGCCGGGCCCCGGGAGCGCGCGCTGCGCCAGCTGCGCGGCTGGGAACGGCTGTCGTCCACAGTGGAGTCCGATCCGAACCTGCGGATGCACTGCGCCACCCAGCCGGTGCCCGCCGCGGTGGTGGACACCGCCACCGGTTCGGCCGCGCTGACCCGCATCGCCGAACCCGCACCGGCGCATCCGAGGCACCCCGGCGGCACCATCACGGCGAAGTTGTCCACGCTGCTGCGGCCGGTCGGCGACGGCACACCGGGCGTGCTGCGCGTGGTGCTGGACAACCGCTTCGAGCGGCGCGAGGACGAGCTCGAATACTTCGTGGAGCACTTCGTCCGCCCGCTGCTGCGCGCGTTCCGGCTGGCCCTCGACACGCACCGGATCGGCCTGTTCTCGCTGGACGAAACCGGTGTCGCCTTCGAACTGTCGCCGGAACTGCAGGCCACCGGCCGGATCGTGCTCACCGACTACCTGCGGGTGAGCCACGAGCCGACCCGCGCCGAGGTCGCCACCGGGGTGCGCGCGCTGGTCGCGACCCTGGACGAGCTCAGCGCCGGGTTCAGCAGACTCGACGCCGGTCGGCCGGAGAACCGGGTGCGGCACGCGGTGGACCGGGTGATCGCCGAGGAACTGCGCTACCTGGCACCGCACACCGCGGAACTGCTCGCCGGCGAACAACCGCTGCAGTGCTACGCGCACACCGTGCCGGAGTCGCAGGACGCGGTGCTCAAATCGGTGCTGGACCGGGTCCAGCACCGCAGCCAGCGGCGCCGCTGGAACGACCGGCTGCCGCAGCCGACCGTGGTCGTCGACGTCGACCTGTGCGGACTCGTGCCGCTGCAACGGATCCTGGACGCCGCGCGCTCGATCTCGGGTCCGCGACCGGGCGCGCCGGAGGGCATCCTCGAACTGGCCGGGCCGGGCACCCTGCCGGTGCTGCCCACCTGCTCGGCCGCCACCTGGTACAACTTCGTCGAGCTCAGCGGCCTGGGCAAGCGCTACCCATCGGTCGACTGGACCGCGGTGCACGCCGATTTCGCGCGCGCCTTCCTGTCCCGGCCGAGGGAGAAGCTGCGCACCGACAGCGTGAACGCGGGGCTGGCCCGGTTCGTCTGGGACGTGCAGGACGCGGGCGGGCGGGTGGTGTTCTGCACCGGCCGCCGGGAGCGGTTCCGCGAGCAGACCGAAGCGGTGCTGGTGGCGGCCGGGGTGCCGGACCCGACGCTGCTCTGCCTGCCGGAGGACGGCAACCGACGGCGTGCCGAGCTGCGGGTCGAGAAGCTGCGCGAGCTGGGTGACCTCGACGTGGTCGCGTTCTTCGACGACGAACTGGCCAACCGGGTCGCGCTGACCGAGCAGTTCAGCGCGGCACTCGCGGTCGCCGTCGAGATTCCCGGGCTGACCACCGAGCGCCGCCCGGGTCAGCCGGTGTTCGACTCCGCCGCCGTGATCGCCACCTTCGAGACCACCCCGCGCCCCGGCGCACATGTCGGTCCGCGGTTGTCCAACACGCATTCGCTGGAGGAGCTGCAGATCGGTGCGCTGCGCAAGAACCGCCTGGCGCAGCGCTGGGCTGTTCACCTCAGCGAGCAGGAATCACAGTCCATTGTGGACGCGATACTGGCCGATGCGGACCGGGCGGCGGCGCGGACCGGCCGCGGTGCGGTCGCGAAGTTCGGCCTCGACGAGGGCGGCGACCAGGATCAGGTGCTGGCGGCACTGCACCACGTGCTCACCCGCAAGCAGTTCATCAAGGGATCCCGGGCCAACTACCAGGTGAGCGACCTGCGGCGGGACGCCGAGCCGTTCCTGCGCCGCCGCGAGCCCATCGAAGTGGTGCTGCTGGGCTTCCCGGTCAAGCAGTGCCTGAACCGGCTCAAGGCGGGCGGTCCGCTGCCCGACCTCGCCGAGCTCGGTGGCATGGCCCGGCTGCGCGAGCTGCAGCGGGCGGTCAGCGCGGTGTACCCGCCCGGCCTGCACTTCAACATCCTCACCGACGGTCGGCACTTCCGCAGTCGCCCGTCGGCGATCACCGAGGCCTACCGCAGGAAGCTGCGCGAGTACGTCGAACTGGTCGGCATCGGTGACCGCACCACGGTCGAGGAGATCGACGCGGTGGCCGAGCAGCGGCTGGGTCCGGGTCTGCCGGAGCAGCGGTCAGCGCGGATCGCCCGCTACCGCCAGCTGCTCAGCGAGTCGCTGCGGCACTTCGACATCACCGACAACCCGCTGCGCACCCTGGAACGCGTGCACCTGCGCACCGCCTCGATGGCGGAGTTCCAGCCGCACGTCATCGGGCTGTTCCGGGAAATCCTGATGTCGCTGGTGTATTCGGTGCCGGTCACGGTGCCGCCGGGTACCGACCGGCTCGAATGGTCCACCGCGGTCTACGCGGACATCTACAACCTCACCGACCAGAGCGCGTCGGCCGAGGTGCGGCAGGCGCGCTGCGCGGTGCTGCGCCGCGCCTGGCACACCGTGATCCGCTACCTGGCGACCATGCAGGTCGACGAGGAGTTCGGTTACGAGCGGATGTTCCCCAACCGCATCCGGTTGACGCTGAGCGCGGTCCGCGAGGGCTGCCTCGGGTTCACCTACCTCGGCGGATCCGGGCTGCTGCCCTGGCAGGGCACCGGGGTGCTGGACGCCCGCGGCTGCGTGGCGGTGGACTTCGCCATCTCGCTGCTCGACCAGGGATTCGTCCCGGTGTACTCGCCGCTGCTCGGCCCGCGCCAGCCCTGGCTGATGGTGCCAGCCCAGCGCACCCACCTGATCGGATCGCCGACGAGCGCGGTGCCGACCCAACGCGGCGCGGCCCCACCACCGGGCATCCACCTGGACCCGGACTTCGCCACCCGAGCCCGACTGCGCCGCAAGTGAGTCGGCGAATCCGGCTACGAGTGCGTGCTGCGCATGGGCCGCCAGCGGCTGTGGCTGTCGCGGCAAGAACGATGGCGGCGTCTGAGGTTCCGCTACCGGCACCGCTTCGCAGCGCAACCACGTACTGGAGAGAACATGGAAAGGCCCTGGGCTCGGTCGGGGTTTGAGCGCCAGGGCCTTTCCAGACTCCGGGCCGTCCGGGGAAACGGTTTGTCCGGAGTGGTTGGACTCCGCGGACCGGCACCGGTCGGGGGGAGGGGAGTGCGTCAGCACCGGCCCGCGGAAATCTGGGGTGACCGCTGCTGGACAGCGGTCCACTGTGGAGTTTTGTGGTGGCGGCGGCCGATGAAACGCTGGTCGAGGTCGGGGAATCACGACTGTCGTTCATCGGCCGCCACCAGGCGGTTGCTCGGAGCCCGGGTCGGGGAGGAGGTCTTGCTGTCCGGGTCCGAGTCCGCCGGCTTTACGGCACCGACGCCGCCGGGCGCAGAGCGTGCGCCGGTCGAAGGTGCCGTGCGGGACGGGGTGCCAAGGCACCTGCCACCAGGTGGTCGTAGGCCGAGCGCCACACCGAGCACGGTGCTTTCTGCGGGCGCCAGCGGCCTGAGCACTCCGGGCAGTTGCCCTTTTCGTCGGCGTCGTGAGCGGCGAGCAGCGTCCGCCACCCCTCCGTGAGTCGGGGGAGTTCGGAACGCGCCACGGAGAGCAGGGAAGGGGCGTCCGCGCGGTTCGCGAGCTCGGTCAGCACATCGAGCCGCTCCCGTACCGCGTTGCGCAGCACCTGTCCCAGAATCTCGTCCACCGAAACGTCACCGTCACTTTCTCGCTTGCACAGCGGCATCCCGCAGCGCTACGGACAACTGGCTGACGCCGTTTGCCGACAGCGCGGCGGAGTGGCCGGGCGGTCCGACGAGCACCACCCTGTCCCGGTTGACCAGCACGTCCAGGAATCGGTGCGAGTTCGCCACATCTCGGCAGTCCACTCGCCACCACCGGCGGCGGTCTGCGGGACCGGGGGAGAACTCGGCCGGTTGGCCGTCCTCGCCCTGTGTTGTCCGCATTGCCGTCACCGTTCCCGTTCGTGCTCGGTTCGCCTGTGCTGACTAGATTGGAACGAGTTGACCCGGCTCGCCTAGAGGTAGGCGATAACCGGGCTGACGGCAACGACGAGCGGTCGGTGGACTTCACCCCTGCCGATCACCTCTACCGATACGCACTTCACCGGGTTGCCGCAGTGCCCTTACTCTGCGACCAACGCCCGTGCAGAGCGTGAGGGGGTCTAAATGAACATCATCGGTTCTGGCGGCTCTCCCGTTACACCCGACGTCTGGAACGAGCGGGAAATGCGGGATGCGCTGGCCCGACGGGACGTCAGTGAGATCTACCGACAACTGCGTCGGCACGGCGTCTCGCAGCGCCAGATCGCGGCCTCCACGGGGCAGTCGCAGTCCGAGGTGTCCGAGATTCTCAAGGGGCGGCAGGTCATGGCATATGACGTGCTGGCCCGGATCGCCGACGGGTTGGGAATACCGCGGGGCTACATGGGCCTCGCATACGACGGGGCAACCGCGATGCGGGTCGCCAAGGCGGCGGCCAACGCCCCCGATGCTGAGGAGGACGAGTCGGTGAAGCGTCGGAAGTTCTTGTCCCACGCGGCGGCTGTGACCATGGGTGCGGCCGTCTTTGGCGCGGAGGACAGCTCCTGGGTGCCCGCCAGCGCCCAGACACCGGCACCGGCACGCATCGGCATGACCGATGTGCAACAGATCCAGGCCGCCACCAAGGCGTTGCGCGACCTCGACTACCGCTACGGCGGCGGGACCTGCCGCGACGCCGTGGTCGCCCAGCTGTCCTGGGCGCAGCAGCTGCTGGAGTCCACGGCCGCCGATCCGGTCCGCAAGCAGCTGTTCGTCGCTCTGGCGGACATGCACAGCCTGGCCGGTTGGACCTCGTTCGACATCGGTCTGCTGGATCCGGCTCGCGGCCACTTCGGCAAGGCGTTGGAGTTCGCCAAGCAGGCCGACGACGACAGCCTGGTGGCCAGCGTGCTCTACCGGATGGGCCGGGTGTACCTGCACTACCAGGAGCCCAACGAGGCGCTGAAGTTGTTCCAACTGGGCCAGATCGCCGCGCAGGAGTCCGGTTCCGCGTTGACCGTTGCCGTGCTGTGCGCCAACGAGGCGTGGGCCTACGGCATGCTGAACAAGCCCGACCAGGTGCGCAAGATGGTCGGTCGCACCAAGGACGAATTCGCCCGCGCCAAGGTTGACGAGGCGCCGGACTGGGTGCGGTTCTTCAACGAGAACGACCTGCACGGCATGATCGGTTCGGCGCACGACGCACTGGCCAACTTCGACCCGAAGAAGCACGCGTCGATCGCGGTGGCCGAGACGATCAAGTGCAACGAGGCCTACGGCGCGGACATGCAGCGCACCCACGTGTTCGGGCTGAGCCTGCAGGCGACCAACCACTTCCGGGCCGGTGATCTGCAGGAAGGCATCAAGGTCGGGCGGCAGGCGCTGCAGTTCGGCGACCGGGTCAAGTCCGCCCGGGTGGCCGACCGGCTCAAGCCGTTGGAGCTGGAAGCGGCCAAGCAACGGATGAATTCCGATGCCCGGGACCTGTTCGAGGAAGTCCGGCGGTTCCGCCAGGTGTGAGGCTCGCCGACCGGTTCGTCCGGTCCGCCTGCCGTCGGTTTGAGAACATGAGTATGAAGACATACGAGGTGGAAGAGGATCGGTGCATCCCGCCGGAGCTGGAGTCCGCGCTGACCGCGATCTGCGCGTCCGTCGGCTTGGACTCGCGCGGCGCGCGCCTGATCCGATTCGTCAACAACGGGGTTTTCCTGCTGCGTTCGCAGCCCGTGATCGTCCGCATCGTGCTTTCCCCGTCTTTTACCTATCGAGCTTTCAACGCCGTTGAAGCCGCGCGCTGGATGGCCGTCCACGACGTGCCCGCGGTGCGTCTGCTGCCGGGCCTGGAACAGCCCGTTCAGGTGGGCGAGCACCTCGCGACGCTCTGGCAGTACGAGCCGGAGATCGGCCCGGTGCCCAGCGGTCGCGACCTGGGTTCGCTGTTGCGCCGGATGCATTCCATGCCGCCCACACCGACCTTCCTGGATTGGCAGCCGATGGCCGATCTCCGCCGCCGACTCGACGATGCGGTGGAAATCGATCCGGCCGACCAGCACTTCCTCGAACAGCGCTGCGACTACCTGGAAGAACGGCTGGATTCGCTGCGATTTCCGCTGCCGCAGAGCGTCATCCACGCCGACGCGCACCTGGGCAACGTGATCGGCGGCGCCGATGGTCCGCTGCTGTGCGATCTGGATTCGCTGTGCGTCGGCCCGCCGGAGTGGGATCTGACGCCGATCGCGGTGGGGCGCCTGCGGATGGGGCATCCGCCCGATTGGCACGACGAGCTGGCCTGTGCCTACGGCTTCGACATCACCGGGTGGGAAGGCTTTCCGGTGCTGCGCGAGCTGCGCGAACTCAAGATCACCACGGGCGTGCTGCCCATCCTGCGCAGCAATCCGGGAGTCCGCGACCAGCTGCATCGGCGATTGCGCACGATCCGCGAAGGCGATCTGGTCACTCAATGGGCGCCCTACAGCTAGTCCCTCCACCGGCTGGATGCGTCCAATCGGGCGATATTGCGCCGGATACCGAAGGTCTTTGGGCAGTTCTGGTGACGTGCTGCCGTCCGTACGGGTAAACCATACGAGCGGATTGGGTGCATCGCTCGCGTAGCTACTGGATGGGCTGTCGATGAGGATCGCGAACTGGACGCCGCGGAAGCTGATCCCGAACTGGCGCCGAGCACGTGCGCGGCGTTGCGCGCAGGTGCTCGACGAAGTGGTCAACTCCCAGGTCGAGTTGTTGCCGCAGCTGCCTGTCGAAATGCGGCAGCGCTGCGCCGACCACCTGGCCGAGTTGGTGCTGCTCGGTCAGGCCTACCGGCATTTCGCGGCGGGCTGGATATCCCACCGGGAGTTGGAGCATCGCGGGCAGGCGACCTTGCGCCGGTTGGCCGAGCCGTGTTGCGTCCCGGCGGTGCAACTCACCGACGGCGAATGACCATTCGGCGACACGACGGGTTTTCCTGCCACGCGGCCCGATTCGGGCGAAATCGTCCTGCTTCGACGCCCGGCGAACTGCGGTTTCGACAACCGGCTGCGGCGAAGTTCGGCCCGGGCTAATTCGTGTGTTCCGCAACAACTTCAGCACGGCGGCACTTCGCCAACGCTGGTGTGAAGTTCTGTCGCAGCACCGGAAACTGCTCCTGATGAAGATCAACTAGACTCCGTCGCCAAGCGGATTCGCACTCCTCGGGTATGCGATTCGCGGTTCGGAGAACAGGTGTCGAGTCGGTTCGGCAGGAGCATCGATTTCCAGCAACGTGCAGAACTTGATCGCGCAGGACGATCTGCTGTCGCTGTACTGCGGGCCGCCCGAGGTGTCGCCCGGCGCCTGGCGGTTCGTGCTGTCGCTCGGTGAGTTGGTCGGCGGGCAGCTGCGCCGGGTGCTCGACGGTCGGCCGTCCGGGTGGGCGCAACTGGACTACCTGGCCGAGTTCGTGGTTCGGCCGATCGTGGCGACCACGCGCGGCCTGCTCGTCGAAGGGTTGCGACCGGCCGGTGGTTTCGCCGTCGAGCTGGCCGCCGAATTCGTCGCGACTGGCCGAGCCGTCCCGGCCGGTGTGCTGCCGGTGGACGCGGCGGACGGTTCGGTCGCGGAGTCGATTTCCGCGCTGCACCGGGAGTTGGAGTCGTTGGCGGCGGCCTTCGGGCAAGTAGCGGCAGCCGAGGGGGCCGCCGCGCTGGCCGCGTTCGAGCGGATCACCGCGCATGAGCTGCGCTACCTCGCCGCCGAGACCGCCGCGCTGCTCGCCGGTGATCATCCGTGGCGGCACCACGTGCACAGCGTTGCCGCTGGGCAGCACGAACTGCTCAGCGGGGTGATCCGAGAGGTCAAGCAGCGCAACGTCGATCGTCGTCGCGATCGGAGCCTGCCAAGGCCGGTGGTCGCGGTGGATCTGGACTACTGCGCGCTGTTGCCCCGGCAACGAGTCCGCGCCGCGTTGTCGCAGCTCGGCCGGGCGCTGCGGATCGAAAGGCTCACCGCATCGGATCGGTTGGCCGTGCTTCCCGGCCTGTACTCGGCGGGTTGGCCGTTGTTCCTGGCCCGCAACCGGTTGCGCGAGGACTACCCGGATGTCGACTGGGACGCGCTGTACGCGGAGTTCCGGAAAACCCTGTCGTGGAGCCGCGATGCGCTGCTGACCGACGAGCCCGCACCGGGTTTGATCCGGTTCGTCCGCGCCGTCGAGCACGTCGGCGGACGGGTGCTCTGGACCACCGGGCGGCGACCGCGCATGCGGCCCGCCACCGGTGAACTGCTGCTCCGGCACGGCCTCGGGCGGTTGGACCTGCACACCACGCCCGACGAGCGCGCCGATATCGGGGCGCACAAGGTCGAGGTGCTGCGCGAGCTGGCCGACGCCGAGGTGGTCGCGGCCTTCGACGACCTGGCAGCCAATCGGGCGGCACTGCGCGCGGCGTTCCCGGACGCGACGGTGGTCGCGGTGCGGCCGCCCGGATTCAGCACCGAACCCCGGACCGGTCCGGGCATCGCAACGTTCGAGTTCCTCCCGCACCCGACGCCGCTGGGCCGCGGCCACGCCAGTCCGCGGCGGCGGGCGAAACCCGAGTTGTCGCACGCGACGTCGATCGCGGAACTGCCGATCGGCGAGTACAGCACGCGTCCGACTATCTGGGCGCGCGGTGTGCAGTTGACCGCCGAGCAGCAGGACCGGATCATCGCGGCGCTGTGCACCAGCGCAGTCCAAAATGGACGGAAGCTGGGCGGCGCGGTGCGGGAGCGGCTGGGCCGTTCGGCGGATCCGACCGCCATCGCACGAGCCGTGCGGAAGGTGCTGGTGGCGAAGCCGTTCGGCGCGGCGAAGGCGGCGTACCCACCGGAGGCCGCGGTCGCGGACATGGCCGCCGCGATCGTCGCGGGCGAGCGCATCACCTTCGTGATGGTGGGACCGCCGGTGAAGCAGGACGGCTCGCGGTTGAAAGCGCTGGGCGGCGCACCGGATCTCGCGGAGGTCGCCGTGCTCGCCCGGCTCCGGCAGCTCGACGCGGCGATCCGGCAGGTCCACCCGCCGGGCATCCGGGTGCTCGCCCTCGCCGACCCGAGCCACTTCCGGATTCGGGATCCGCAGCGCTACACCGGGTACCACGCCGAGTTCGGACGGCTGCTGGAGCGGACCGGCGCGCATCGCGTGGTGACCGTCGTCGACATCGACGCCGCCGCGGACGCGCATCCCGGCTGCGGCGATCGGGCGCAGCGACCGGCACTGCTGGCGAAGCACCGCGAGCGGTACGCCACCGCGTTCGCCGGACTGGACGTGCGCCGCGATCCGCTGCCGGTGCTCGCCGAGGCGGCCGAACGCGATCCGGGGGAGCCCGGCCAGCCGGGCTTCGTCGAGATGTTCCGCTCGGTCCTGCACGCGATCGACGTGCCGCACCAGGGCGGTGATCCGTTCGCCTGGTCGCAGCAGCTCTACGCGGATCCCTACGAGCTCGCCAATCCCGCCGTGCCCGCCCGGGTGCGGGCCGCGCGCGCCGACCTGCTCGCCGGGGCGTGGCGGGAGACGATCACCTACCTGGCGAACAAGCACGTCGACCACGAGCTGAACTACCAGGCGCTGTGGCAGCGCAACCGGGTGCGGATGAGCCTGTCGATCCGACCGGCCGCCGGACGCTTCCGGTTCATCCCGATCGGCGGGGCCGGGGTGATGCCCTGGCACGGCACCGCCGCCCTCAACGACCACCGCGAAGTATCAGTCGACTACGCGATTTCCCTGGTCCACCAGGGCTTCCTACCGGTCTACGCCCCGAACACGAGCCCGTCGCCAACGGGCATCCAACAACCCTGGTTCATGCTCCCGACCACCGCCGCCCACACCGACCTCGACCCAGCACTACTCGACCAGATCCGCCTCCGAAAGTCGTGACGCTGTCGTGAGGTGAAGGGCACCTTTGACCGGCTTAGTCGGTCAATGGTGCCCTTCACTCGTCGCCCGAACGGGGTCGTGAGCGCTTTCGCACTCACGACCCGTTCTCAGCTCTTCGGCTTGCCCAGGCGCAGGGCCAGGACGAGGCCGAGGGCGACCAGGACTACCGCGCCCGCGATCCACGGCCAGATCGGCATGCCGCCCGATTCCTCGGGTTGGGCCTGCTGTCCCGCCGGGTTGGCGGTCTGCGGTGGTGGGGCGGGGTTGCCATGGCCCGGGGCGGTCAGCGTGAAGGTGACCTTGCCCGGCACCGGGTGGCCGTCGTTGGACAGCACCCGGTAGCCGATCGTGTAGACCCCGGCCGGGCCGAGCTCCCGGACCGGCGCGATGACCGAGTTGCCCTCGACCCGCACCTGCCCGTCGGTCCAGTACGAGCCGTCCGGCCCGACCACGTTGACCGTGTTGTAGCCCTCGCCGGCGCGCACCGGCTGGTCGAAGGTCAACCGAACCTCACGAGGTCCGGTGGCCAACTGCGCACCATCCGCCGGATCGCTGCTGACCAGCACGTTGTGCGCCAACGCGGTACCCGCACCGCCGAGCAGCGCGGCCAAGGCCAGCACCGCGACGGCCACCAGCCGCTTCACGACTGCGCCTGCTCGGACCGGTCCGCACCGGATGGGGCTTTCCGGCTGCGCACCAGCGCGCCCGCCCCGACACCGAGGCCGAGCGCGCCGACCACGAGCCCGGCACCGCCGAGCCAGCGGGCGGTGTCGTCACCGGTTGGTGCCGAGGGCTCCTGCCCCGCCACGGCCGCACCGTGCGAGTGCTCGCCCTCGGCCTCGTCGACCAGCTTCAGGGTCGGCGCCGGGTGCTCGGGCTCCTCCGCTCCTTCGGCGGGCGGCGGGGCGTCCCAGCTGACGACCTCGCCGTTGTCGTAGGTCTGCGTGGTGGGCAGCACCAGCTGATCGGCGTTGTCCGGTAGCGCGCCGAGGGTGGCTTCGAACTCGTTGAACTCGTCCGGTCCGATGCGGGTGCCCGGCTGCGCGGTCCAGGTGATGCTGCGCACCGCCTGGGTGACCTGCGCCCCGTCCACCTCGACCGGGGCGATCTGGACCCGCTCGATCTGGGTGGTCCAGCCGGGCATCGGCTTGGTGCGCACCGAACTCAGCGGGAATTGTTCCGGAAGTGTGACCTTGACCTGGACGGTCGATGCGTTGGGCCGCTCATTGGGCACTCGGAAGGCGACCTTGGCGTAACCGCCCTTGGCGGCCTCGCCCGGCTGCGCCGTAACGTGTGCGAGGGCGGTTCCGGTGCCCATTAGGGCAGCAATCCCGCAGGCAGCCGTCAGCGCTGCGGATCTGACCACGAATCGTTTTGTCGACATGTTTGCTTGAAATCTCCTGTGCTGAGAACTATTCGCGCGCGCGTACGCGACGAAATGACGGGGCAGCAACAGTCAGATGGCGAATGCCATCGGACCGCGGCTCGGGACAGGAGATTTCGGCGGCCCGCGACGGGCGTGAATCCGCTGGTAGATCAGCTGCGCGAGGGTACGCACCGTGATCGCCGGGATGCACACCGTGCGCGGCGCTGTAACAACCGGTAACGGCGTCGACTTGCGGGGCAGGATTGAACCGAGCAGGTGGGCGACTACGAAGAGTGCCCGTTCGGCCCGGGCCAGCACCAGGCCGGTCAGCAGCACCGCCGCGAGGTGGCCGAGCGTCATCGCCAGCGGCGAGAACGGCAGTCCCGGGTACCCGATTCCCCCCTGGTGAGAAGCCACTAGCTGCAGAAATACGTGAAGTGCCAGCTGACTGATCCCCAGGGCCCCTAGAATGCCCCACGACCCGCGCTTGCGATCAGCGAGCGCCACACCGGCACCGGCCAGCAAAGCGGTGATCACAACGGTGGTACCCGGATCGGGTACCGCTCCGCCCGCAGCCACATGTGCGGCTACGGACAGTGACGCCGAGGTGGTGGCCAGCCCAACCCCGCGCAGGACGCGTAGTGCGCCCTGCGTAGGTGCGAGTTTGACCGCCACGGCGGTCAAGTCTAGGTGTCGGTTCGGCCACGCTGACCGCAGGTGAGCTTGCCTTGTTCACCCGATTGGGTCACGGTTTACGGGTTGCAGACGGTCCGGAGCTACCACCTGCACACATGTCGGGATCGATTAGTTCCAGATCGTCGTAACTGACGACGGAGAGGAGGGGGCGTCGCCGAAAGTCGACGCCGAAACCTGTGTCGACCGAAACAGAACGAAGTGGTGACCCCGCAGGGGGCCACCATTCAACCGAAGTACCAGGAAGTCCGGAGTTCCTCGGCAAGCCGCGAACGGATTGGATCGTTTTCGGCGTCACCGCGGCCATCATGTTCATCGTGGTGGCCTGGGGTGCGTTGGGCACCGACTCGCTCAGCAACGCCTCGTCGGCCGCGCTGAGCTGGCTGCTCACCAACACCGGCTGGGGCTTCGTGCTGGCTGCCACCGCGTTCGTCATCTTCGCCTTGTTCCTGGCCTTCAGTAAGTACGGCCGGATCCCGCTCGGCAAGGACGGCGAGCAGCCCGAGTTCCGCACCGTGTCGTGGATCGCCATGATGTTCAGTGCCGGTATGGGCATCGGTTTGATGTTCTTCGGCGTTAGCGAGCCGTTGGGCCACTTCGTCTCGCCGCCGCCGGGGACGGTGCCCGGCGAGAGCGAAGAGGCCATCAAGACGGCGATGGCGACCTCGCTGTTCCACTGGACGCTGCACCCGTGGGCGATCTACGCCGTGGCGGGTCTGGCGATCGCCTACAGCACTTTCCGACGCGGTCGCAGCCAGACGATCAGCGGGGTGTTCCTGCCGCTGATCGGCAAGCGCAACGCGGAGGGGCCGATCGGCAAGCTGATCGACATCCTCGCGCTGTTCGCGACGCTGTTCGGCTCCGCTGCCTCGCTGGGCATCGGCACGCTGCAGATCCGCGCCGGGATGCAGGCCGCTGGCTGGCCGATCGGGGAAGCCGGCACCAGCGTGCTGGTGGCGATCATCGCCGTGCTGACGGTGTGCTTCATCCTGTCGGCGGTCTCCGGTGTGGCCAAGGGCATCCAGTGGCTGTCCAACATCAACATGGTGCTGGCCGCGCTGCTGGCGGTCTTCGTGTTCGTGGTGGGCCCGACGGTGTTCATCCTCGACCTGCTGCCCACTGCGGTGGGGTCCTACATCAGCGAGTTCGGCGAGATGGCCTCGCGCGCCGGAGCCACCGGTGGTGCGGAGATGCAGGAGTGGCTGGCCGGTTGGACGGTCTTCTACTGGGCTTGGTGGATCTCCTGGACGCCGTTCGTGGGCATGTTCATCGCCCGCATCAGCCGGGGCCGCACGATCCGCCAGTTCATCGGCGGTGTGCTGCTGGTCCCCAGCGTGGTCAGCCTGGTCTGGTTCGCGATCTTCGGCGGTGCCGCGATCGACCTCCAGAAGGGGGGCGACAACGTCTACGGCGACGGCTCGGCGGAGGCGCAGACCTTCGACGTGCTGGCGCAACTGCCGTTAACGGTGATCACCTCGGTGTTGGTGATGATCCTGGTGGCGATCTTCTTCGTCTCCGGAGCAGATGCCGCATCGATCGTGATGGGCACGCTCTCGCAGCGCGGCTCCATCGAACCCAGCCGGTGGGTGGTGGTCTTCTGGGGCGCCGCGACCGGTGCGGTCGCCGCGATCATGTTGGTGATCGGCGGGGGCGAGGACAAGGCGCTGGCAGGTATCCAGAACCTCACCTTCATCGGTGCGCTTCCGTTCGCCATCGTCATGGTGTTGATGTGCGTGGCCATGCTCAAGGACCTGCGCAGCGACCCGTTGACGTTGCGCGACGCCAAGGGCGCCGAAGTGCTGGAACAGGCCGTCATCTCCGGTAGCGAGGAGCACGACGGCGAGTTCCAGTTGGTGACCACGTCCGCCGAGAACGGCGACGCGGACGCGACTGCGTCTACCGGTGGGAAAGAGTAACGAGTGAATTTCCTGGACTACGTCGCATCCAGGTGGCAATCGCTGCTGGTGAATGCCTACCAGCACGTCAGCATGGTGGTGCAGTGCATCGTGCTGGCGACGATCGTCGGCGTCCTGGTCGGGGTTGCGGTCTACCGCAGCCCCGCCGGGGCGGCGATCGCCACCGCACTTTCCAGCGCGGTCCTGACGATCCCGTCGTTCGCGCTGTTCGGCCTGCTCATCCCGGTGCTGGGACTCGGCGTGCCGGCGTCGGTGGTGACGCTGGTGCTCTACGCACTGCTGCCGATCATCCGCAACACCATCGTCGGACTGTCCACAGTAGACCAGCCGATCCTGGACGCCGCCCGAGGCATCGGGATGAGCCGGATCGGCGTGCTGACCCGCATCGAGCTGCGGCTGGCCTGGCCCGCGATCCTCGCGGGCATGCGGGTGAGCACCCAGATGCTGATGGGCATCGCGGCCATCGCCGCGTACGCGAAGGGGCCGGGCCTGGGCAACTTGATCTTCAGCGGACTTGGTCAGCTGGGCGGCGCGAACGCGCTGAACATGGCCATCGCCGGGACCGTCGGCGTGATCATCCTGGCGCTGCTGCTGGACGCCGTCTTCGTGCTTTTCGGGCGGTTGACGACTTCGAGAGGTATTCGTGGCTGACGACAAGACGACCCCGACCGGTGGGCACGGCGTGGAGATCTGCCTGGCAGAGGTCTCCAAGCGCTACCCGGGCCAGCGCCAGCCCGCGGTGGAATCGGTGACGATGACCATTCCGGCCGGTGAGACGGTGGTGCTGGTCGGGCCTTCCGGCAGCGGCAAGACCACCACCATGCGGATGATCAACCGGTTGATCGAACCGACCGCCGGCAAGATCACCATCGGCGGGCAGGACGTGCTCGGCCTCGACCCGGACAAGCTGCGCCGCGAGATCGGCTACTCGATCCAGCAGGCCGGGCTGTTCCCGCACCTGACCGTCGGCGAGAACGTCGGCGTGGTGCCCGGCCTGGTCGGCTGGGACAAGAAGCGGGTCAGCGAACGGGTCGACGAGATGCTCGACCTGGTCAACATGGATCCCGCCGAGTTCCGGGGCCGCTACCCGCGACAGCTCTCCGGCGGACAGCAGCAGCGCGTCGGCGTGGCGCGGGCGCTGGCGGCCAACCCGCCGGTGCTGCTGATGGACGAGCCCTTCGGAGCGGTGGACCCGATCACCCGCGGTGTGCTGCAGGACGAACTGATGCGCCTGCAGGCAGACCTGGGCAAAACGATCGTGTTCGTCACGCACGACTTCGACGAGGCCGTCAAGCTCGGCGACCGGATCGCGGTGCTGGGCGAGCGTTCCAAGATCCTGCAGTACGACACCCCGGATGCGATCCTGGCCAACCCGGCCGACGACACCGTGGCCGGTTTCGTCGGCGCCGGTGCCGCGCTCAAGCAGCTCACCCTGCGGCGGGTCCGCGAGATCGAGGTCGGCCAGGTGCCGACGGTCACCGTGGACGAGTCGCCGACGGTGCTCAAGGAACGGTTGGGCAACCGGCGCGGCGCGATCGGCCTGGTGCTCGACAAGCGCAACCGCCCGCTGCGCTGGGCGAGCGCCCGCGAAGCCGGTGCGGTGTCCACGTTGGAGCGGGCCGGGCGGCCGGTCGAGGACAGCGTGTCGCTGGCGTCGACGCTGCAGGACGCGCTGGAGGCGATCCTCACCGACGACGACGGCGTCGCCGTGGTCACCGGTTCGCGCGGCGAGTACGTCGGCGTGGTCGACATCGACACGGTGATGAACACCATCAAGGCGCTGCGCGAGGAGCACGCGGCCGACGAACCGGCCGAGGACCAGTCATGAGCAGCCAGTTCACCTCGGATTCCGGATCCCGCCGGGCGGAGCGGCTGCGGCTGCTGGCGCAGCCGATCGCCGTCGTGGTGCTGGTCGCCGCGGTGCTGGGCTGGGCGTTCAGCCGGGACAACAGCGCGGTGACCGCGCGCAGCATCAACGCGACGTCGATCCTGAGCCTGACCTGGACGCACTTCCTGATCAGCCTCGCGGTGGCGTTGATCGTGATCGTGGTGGCGGTGCCGCTGGGCGTGCTGCTCAGCCGCGGTTGGGCGCGCCCGGCCGTGCCGGTGGTCATCGGCATCGCCAACATCGGGCAGGCCGCGCCTTCGGTGGGCCTGCTGGTGCTGTTCTTCCTGTTCACCGGCGGCTCGACCGGGTTCTGGATCGCGGTGCTGCCGATCGCCTTCTACGCGCTGCTGCCGGTGCTGCGCAACACCATCGTCGGGCTGCAGCAGGTCGACCCCGCGCTGACCGACGCGGGTCGCGGGATCGGCATGTCGGCGACGGGCGTGCTGACCCGCATCGAACTGCCGCTGGCGGTGCCCTACATCCTGGCCGGACTGCGCACCGCGCTGGTGCTGGCCGTGGGCACCGCGACGCTGGCGCTGTTCGTCGGCGCCGGTGGGCTCGGCGAGATGATCGACACCGGTTACAAGCTCAACGACTGGACGGTCATGATCGTCGGCGCGGTGCTGGCGATGGCGCTCGCGCTGCTGGTCGACTGGCTGGGCGCGCTGGCCGAAACGTACCTGTCGCCGAGGGGGTTGCGATGAAGCTGCGAACGTCTCGTCGCGGTGCGGTCAAGCTGGCGTCGCTGGCGATGACCGGCGTGCTGCTGTCCGGCTGCGGCCTGAGCTCCGGTAGTTCGGTGCCGCTGCAGGTGGAACCCGGCACCATCCAGCGGGTTCCGGAGCTGGAGGGCGTCACCATCACGGTCGGGTCCAAGGCCTTCACCGAACAGCTGGTGCTGGGCTACATCGCCGAGTTCGCGTTGTCCGCGGCCGGTGCCAACGTGCGGGACCTGAGCAACATCGTCGGTTCCTCCACCGCCCGGCGCGCGCTGGCCAGCGACCAGATCGACATCCTGTGGGACTACACCGGCACGTCCTGGATCAGCTACAACGGCAACGCCGATCCGATCCCGGACGCCCGCCAGCAGTACGAGGCGGTCAAGCAGCAGGATCTGGAACGCAACGGGATCGCCTGGACCGCGATCGACTACCAGGTGGACAACACCTACGCGTTCGCGGTCAACCAGGAGGCGGCGCACCGGCTGGGGGTGGAGAAGATCTCGGACATCCCGAAGATCATCGCCGAGCGCCCGGAGGACGCCACGTTCTGCATCGACACCGAGTTCGCCAACCGCAACGACGGCATGCCCGGGGTGGAGCAGGAGTACGGCTTCACCGCCGACAAGTCGAAGGTGAAGACGCTGACCGAGGGCAGCATCTACCAGGCGACCGCGAACGGCACGTGCACCTTCGGCGAGGTGTTCACCACCGACGGGCGGATCCGGTCGCTGAACCTGAAGGTGCTGGCCGACGACCACCAGTTCTTCCCGAGGTACAACATCGGCATCACCACCCGCGACGAGCTGCTCAAGCGGTACCCGCAGATCACCGGCGTCTTCGAGCCGGTGTCGGCGAAGCTGACCAACGAGGAGCTGATGAAGCTCAACGCCCAGGTGGACGTCGACGGCCGGGACCCGGCCGATGTCGCCCGCGACTGGCTGGTCCAGCAGGGGCTGGTGCGGCTCCCCGACGGCCAGGCCGCGGCCCGCTGACGGATCCAGCCGGGGCAACCGCCCGCTCCAGGTCCGGGTGGTGGCAACCCGGCGCCGTCACCTGGCGTTCTTGGCGGGGACGCCGAAGCGGGTGAGGAGTTCGTCCTCGATCTGGCCGAGCTCGGTGTGGACCGCGCGGTGCGCCGACTTGCGCCGCTGCGTGGGCATCCGCTCCGCCGCGCGCACCGCGCTGGTCAACTGCGCCAGCCGCAGGGCGGTCCGCTCGGTGAACTGCTCTGCGGCGAGCTTCGCCTCGTCGCCGCCCGCCGACTGGGTGCGCAGGTCGCGCAGCGCGTTCGTGTCGCCCGCGATCCGGGCGTGCAGCGCCGCGCCCCTGCCGGTGAAGGTGCCGAGCTCATCGACCGGCACCCCGAGCCGTCGCGCGCGCATCCGGTCGTAGCGTTCGCGCACCGCCGACGCCGCCCGGATCGCGATCGGTGCGAGCACCGGCCCGACCACCTTGACCACTCCGATTACCTTCTTGGCGTTGCCCGGGGTGATGTGCCCGTGCTCGCCCTTCTTCATCGCCTTGGCGGCCTTCTTGTCCGCCTTCTTCGCCTGCTTGGCCACCTTGCGGGAGTCGACCGGGGCGTTCTTCGGGCCGCTGCGCCCGGCAGTGCTCTTTCTCACCGAGGTCTCCCCTGTTCGGCGGTTCCACTTCGGTCACTCTAAGTCCGGGTTAGCGACGGCACGACATCAAGTGACTACAGATCGTGCACGTTGCGTAATCGAATGCCGGTCGTGTCACCGGGGTGATGGGCGCGGCTGTCAGGGCGACGGCATAACCTTTACCCGTGAAGGAAAGGGTGCTGCTCGATGCTGGCGTCGTGACTCGTTGTCGGCGACGCGTGCATCTTGAGCACGACCCCTCCATGGCGGACGAGCTGCTGGCCCCGGTGGACCTGGGCATCGAGCAGCGCATCGCCGACGCCGCCGAGCACCGCCTGGCCGTCGCGAAGTGGCTGAGCAGGGTGCTCGGCGCCGACTGGACGGAGATCCCGCGCGGCGGCTCGGAGGGCCGCGAGGAGCTGACGCTGGCCGCGATGCGCGCCGGGACCCGCTACATCTCCAACGCCCAGCTGCCCTCGGACGACATCGGTGGTCGGCGCGGCGGGGTCGACCTGCTGGTGCGCGCCGACGACGGTTACGTACCGGTGCTGGTGGTGCGGCACAAGATCACCGATCCGGGCACCGGTGCCCGCGTGTCGCCGATCGACCGGCCCGAACCGGAAGCCGCCCGAGCGGATTCGACGCGCAAGGTGCGGGCGCAACCCCGCGACCAACTCCGCCTGGCGCACGCCGTCCGGCTGCTGCAGGCCTGCGGGATGGGATCGGCGGCGCACCTCGGCGGGGTGATCGGCGTCGAAGCCGACGTGGTGCTGTGGCACGACCTGGAGGTGCCGAACTGGCCCGGCGGCCGCACCGCGCTCACCGAGTACGAGGTTCGGTTCGCCGACCGGCTGGCGGTGGCCTCGGCGGCCGCCGACCGGGCCGAGCCGCTGGCGCTGCCCTCGCGGATCACCGAGTGCAAGGGCTGCCCGTGGTGGCCGACCTGCGAAGTTTGGCTGCGCGAGAGCAGCGACGTCAGCCTGGTGGTGCGTGGCGAGGACGCCGTCGCGCTGCGCGACATGGGCGTGTCCACGGTGGAGCAATTGGCCGCGATGCCGCTGGAGAGCGCGGAACAGCTGCCGCTGACCGGGGTCCACAACACCGATGCGATCCTGCTCGCCAAGGCCTGGCTGCAGAACCTGCCGCTGGTGCGTCGGGTGCGCGAGCTGGCGGTGCCGCGCGCGGACGTGGAAGTCGACGTGGACATGGAGAGCTACGCCGACGCCGGGGCCTACCTGTGGGGCTGTTGGGTGTCCGGTGTGGACATCGGCGAACAGCAGGGCTACCGGGCGTTCGTCAGCTGGGAGCCGCTGCCGTCCGACGACGAGGCGCGGTCCTTCGCGGAGTTCTGGACGTGGTTCAGCTCGGTGCGCCGCCGCGCGTACGAGCGCGGTCTGAGCTTCCGCGCCTACTGCTACAACGAGCTCGCGGAGAACCGTTGGATGCTCGCCTCCGCCGAGCGGTTCGCCGGTAAACCGGGGGTTCCGTCGGCGGCCGAAGTGCACGAGTTCATCGACTCCGCCGAGTGGATCGACCTGTTCGCTTCGGTGCGGGAGCAGTTCCTCTGCCCGAACGGCAAGGGTCTGAAGGTGATCGCGCCGAGCGCCGGGTTCGGCTGGCGGGACGCCGAGGCCAGCGGCGAGAACTCGATGCGCTGGTACCGCGACGCGGTGGGCCTCGGCGGCGGCGTGCCGGTGCTGTCCCAGCGCGACCGGATCCTGCGGTACAACGAGGACGACGTCCGCGCGACCTGGACGATCCGCCGCTGGATGACCTCCGAAGCAGCCCACCAAATCCCCTACGCCGCCGACCTCTAGGGATCAGGGGGTGAAGGGCACCTTTCACCAACTTACTTGGTAAAAGGTGCCCTTCACCTCGACCTGATCGTGGGAACCCGCGGCGGCAATGACCGCGGCCCTTGATCCGGTCCGGCTGCTACCGGGGGGCCATTCGCAGTGCGCCGTCCATCCGGATGACCTCGCCGTTGAGGTAGTCGTGCTCGACGATGCTCACCGCGAGCTGCGCGAAATCCTCAGGGGTGCCCAACCGCTTCGGGAACGGCACGCTCGCGGCCAGCCCGCTGCGGAACTCCTCGCTGATGGTGGCCAGCATCGGGGTGTCCACGATGCCCGGCGCGATGGTCATCACCCGGATGCCGGTCGAGGAAAGGTCCCGCGCGGCGGGCAACGTCAGGCTCGCCACCCCGCCCTTGGACGCCGCGTACGCGGCCTGGCCGATCTGCCCGTCGAACGCGGCGACCGAGGCGGTGTTGATCACCACACCGCGCTGCCCCTGCTGATCGGGTTCGGTCTGCCCGATCGCCGCCGCGGCCAGTCGCAGCACGTTGAAGGTGCCGATCAGGTTGACCTCGATGACCTTGCGGAACAGGTCGAAGTCGTGCGGGCCCTGCCGCCCGACGATCCGCGCGGACGGCCCGATGCCCGCGCAGTTCACCACGATCCGCAGCGGGTTCCCGGCCCCGGCGGCCTGCTCGACCGCGGTCTGCACCTGCTCGGCATCGGTGACGTCGGCGGCCGTGTAGGTGACCCCGTCAACGACCGGTGCGTCGGCCGCGGCGGCTGGCAAGTCCACCGCGAAGACCTGCGCGCCGCGCGAGGCGAGTGCTCGGGCGGTGGCCGCGCCAAGGCCGGAAGCCCCGCCGGTGACGATCGCCGCGGTGTCGGTGATCAGCATCTGCTCGTTCCTTTGCGTCCGTTGCTGGTATCCCGGCATGTCTAACACCCGGGAACGGCCTCGCCCAGCATCGGACGCGGAACGGGCAGGCGGCGAATCGACGGTCAGCGATGGCGGTGCACCTGTCGTTGCGAGGTCATCTCGACCAGCGCCAGCAACGCCACCAGCGGCAGCGCGGCCAACAACGCCAGGCCGGTGAACAGTGCGGCGATCCCGATCAGCTCCATGCCAAGAGCGTGGCCCGCACGAGGAGACCGGCGCGTCGGCCACCGGTGCGGTTCTGCTGTCCGTCCGAGCGAAAACCCCATCACCGAACGTGGTCGCAGTTCGCCGCAGGCAGGCAGGATGCCCGATTTCGCGAGGAATCGCGCATGCCGGGTGAACGCGCAGCAGCTCGGTGGCTCAGCGTTGCAGCGGTGGGCAGATCGTGTCGATGGTCTCCAGATCCGCTTGGGTGGGTCGCCATTCCCCGGCCAGCGCATTCGCCTGCACCTGCTCCGGGGTGGTGGCGCCGGTGATCACCGAGCCGACCACCTCCTGCGCGGCCAGCCAGCCGACCGCGACCGAGGTCATCGGGATGCCGCGCTGTTCGGCGAAGGTCCGCAGCCGCTCGATGCGTTCCCACGGCGCGTCCGCCAGCATCTGGTTCCGGTTCGCCAACCGGCTGCCCGCAGGCGGTTCCTGGTCCTGCCGGTACTTGCCGGTGAGCAGCCCGTTGGCCAGCGGGAAGTACGGGATGATCCCGACGCCGAACCGCTTGCAGGCCGGGACGACCTCGCGTTCGGCTTCGCGCGCCAGCAGCGAGTAGTGGTTCTGCGCCGACACCGGTGCGGTCAGCCCGGACGAGGACGCCGTCCACGACGCGTCGGCGAGCTCCCAGCCCGCCAGGTTGCAATGCCCGAGGTAGCGGATCTTGCCTTCGCGCACCAGGTCGTCGAGCACCGACAGGGTTTCCTCCATCGGCGTGAGCCGATCCGGTCGGTGCAGCTGGTACAGGTCGATCCAGTCGGTGGCCAGTCGTCGCAGCGACGACTCGACGGCCCGGCGCACGTAGCGGCGGGAGCCGCGCGCGGTGAAGTCCGGGCCGTTGTTGCCCTGCATGTCCATGCCGAACTTGGTGGCGATGATGGCGTGCTCGCGGCGACCCGATAGCGCCTGCCCGAGCAACTCCTCGCTGCGTCCGCGCGGCGAGCCGTAGACGTCGGCCACGTCGAAGAAGGTGATCCCGGCGTCGAGCGCGGCGTCCACCACGGCTCGCGCGCCGGCTAGGGATTCGGTTGTCGTGCCCGGTCGGCCGAGGTTGTTGCAACCGAGGCCGACGGCGCTTACCACCAGACCGGATTCGCCCAAGCGTTGCTGTTCCACGGCTGGTGAGCCTAAACGGCCGGTCACCGGCTCGTCACGTAGGTCGTACGGCGCGTGAACAGTTGGCGAAGCAGGTTCCGCTGCGCGGGGGATGTGCCACCATGCCGGTGGGGCCCGCGACCGGTTGGTCGTGCGAGGTGAAGGGGTGTGTGGACTGATGTTCGCCCGTCGGATCGTTGTGGTCGGAACCGGGTACGTCGGGCTGACGACCGGGGCGTGTCTCGCGTCGCTGGGACACCGCGTGGTGTGCAGCGACGTGAACGCCGCGAAGGTCGAGCAGCTCTCCCGCGGTGAGGTGCGGATCCACGAGCCCGGTCTCGGCGAGCTGGTGCAGGAGGGCATCGCGGCCGGTCGGTTGTCGTTCGTGGTCGGCTCGGCCGCCGCGGTCGCCGACGCCGAGGTGGTCTTCCTGTGCGTGCCGACGCCGATGGGCTCCGGCGGCGCGGCCGACCTGGCGGCCGTGCAATCGGTGGCGCACGAGGTGCGCGAGCTGCTGCCCGTGGGGTGCGTGCTGGTCACCAAGTCGACGGTGCCGGTGGGCACTTCGGCGCGGCTGCACGAACTGGTCGGGCGCGATGACGTCGCGGTGGTCAGCAACCCGGAGTTCCTGCGCGAGGGCTCGGCGGTGCACGACTTCCTCAACCCGGACCGGATCGTGGTCGGGTCGGACACCCAGGACGCGGCCGAACGGGTGGCGGCGCTGTACGCGCGGCTGGGCGCGCCGACGGTGCTCACCGACGCGGCGAGCGCGGAGATGGTGAAGTACGCGGCGAACTGCTTCCTGGCGACCAAGCTGTCCTACGTCAACGCGATCGCGGAGTTGTGCGAGCGGCTGGGCGCCGACATCGCCGACGTCACCGAGGGGATGGGCTACGACCGCCGGATCGGGCAGTCGTTCCTGCAACCGGGGCCCGGCTGGGGCGGCTCCTGCCTGCCGAAGGACACCGCGGCGCTGTTGCAGGTCGCGGAGGCGGTGGACTTCGAATTCCCGCTGCTGCAGGCCACGATTTCGTCGAACGCGCGGCAGCGCGAGCGGATGGTGGCCAAGGTCGTCGAGGCCTGCGGCGGCAGCCTGGCCGGGGTGCGGCTGGGGCTGCTGGGCTTGACCTTCAAGGCGGGCACCAACGATCTGCGCGATTCACCGGCGTTGGAGGTGGCGCGGCTGCTGGCCGAGCGCGGCGCGGAGCTCGTCGCCTACGACCCCGGCCTGCGCGGCGACGAGGTGGCGCTGCCCCCGGTGGTGACGTTGGTGGACGACCCGTACCAGGCGGCGAAGGAGGCTGCGGCGCTGGTGCTTCTCACCGAGTGGCAGGAGTTCCGGACGCTGGACTGGAACCGGGTGGCCGCCGCACTGGGCGGCCCGGTGGTCGTCGACACCCGAAACCACCTCGACCCCGACGTCCTGCGCCGAGCGGGCCTGTCCTGGCGCGGCGTCGGCCGAACCCGCTGACGCGGCTGTCTGCCAACGCTCGTCTTCGGCGCGCCTGCGCGGGATTCGCGTGGCTGGGCCGACGCTTCCCACACCGGTCGCCTAGTCCAAGGACGGACACCACAACAGCCCACCGGCAACCCGGCGCAACGGGCCGGTTTCAGGCAAAACCGCCCGGCTATCGCTCGAAGGGGCGAAGGGGGCCTAGGGTAGTTGACGTGTTTACCACTCGCCCGGAACTTGCTGGCACGCACGGGATGGTCGCCTCCACGCACTGGCTCGCCTCCGCGGCGGGCATGGCGGTGTTGGAGGACGACGGGAACGCCTTCGACGCCGCGGTCGCGGCCGGATTCGTCCTGCAGGTCGCCGAACCGCACCTGAACGGTCCCGGCGGTGAAGTCCCCGCGCTGTTCACCACCGCCGACGATCCGCGCCCGAGGGCGCTCTGCGGCCAGGGCCCGGCCCCGGCTGGCGCGACGATCGCCCACTACCGCGACGAACTCGGTCTGGACCTGGTGCCCGGCACCGGTTTCCTGGCCACCACCGTGCCGGGCGCGTGGGACGGTTGGCTGCTGTTGCTGCGCGATCACGGCACCAAGACGCTGCGCGACGTGCTGAAGTACGCGATCGGCTACGCCCGCAACGGGTTCCCGGTCGTGGAGCGGATCAACACCACCGTTGAGACGGTGCGCGAGATGTTCGCCGAGCACTGGCCGACCTCGGCCCAGCTGTGGCTGCCCGACGGCGCGCCGCCCAAGCCGGGCAGCGTGTTCAAGAACCCGGTGCTGGCCGACACCTGGGAGCGGCTGCTCGCCGAGGGCGAAGCGGCCGGAGCCGGTCGCGAGGCGCAGCTCGACGCGGCCCGCCGCGCCTGGTCGCAGGGTTTCGTGGCCGAGGCGGTCGAGAAGTTCGTGCGCACCCCGCACCGGGACAACTCCGGTCGGGACCACGCGGGTGTCCTCACCGCGCAGGACATGGCCGAGTTCGAAGCGAGCTACGAGGCCGCGCTGACCGTCGACCTGCCGGGTGACTGGACCCTGGCGAAGTTCGGCATCTGGTCGCAGGGCCCCGCCTTGGCGCAGCAGCTGCGGATCCTGGAGGGGCTGACCGACCGGATCAACTTCACCGACGGCATCGCCGACGTCGACACGGTGCACCTCGCGGTCGAGGCGGCCAAACTCGCCTTCGCCGACCGCGAGGCCTGGTACGGCGACTCCGCCGATCCCGGCGTCCTCGACGACCTGCTGTCCCGCGACTACGCCGCCACCCGCCGCGAGCTGATCGGCGATCGCGCCTCGCTCGAACTTCGCCCCGGCGCGCCGGGCGGTCGCAACGTGGTCCTGCCCGCGCACGTCGCCGAAGGGCGCGGCGTGGACGGTCAGCAGGACCCCGGCGGGGTCGGCATCGGCGAGCCCACGGTGTCGCCGACCGGGGAGAGCCGCGGCGACACGGTGCACGTCGACGTGGTGGACCGGTGGGGCAACATGATCTCGGCGACGCCCTCCGGTGGTTGGCTGCAGTCCTCGCCGACCATCCCGGAACTGGGCTTCTGCCTTGGCAGTCGGGCTCAGATGTTCTGGCTGGACAGGGGCTTGCCGAACTCGTTGGCACCGGGCAAGCGGCCGCGGATCACGCTGAGCCCGTCGCTGGCGTTGCGCGGCGGCGTGCCGACGCTGGCCTTCGGCACGCCGGGCGGCGATCAGCAGGACCAGTGGCAGCTGTGCTTCTGGCTGGCGCACGTCCACGGCGGGCTGAACCTGCAGGAGGCGATCGACTCGCCGGCCTGGCACACCGGAGCGTTCCCGAGCTCCTTCTACCCGCGTGCCTGGGAGCCCGGTCGAGTCGTCGCGGAGTCCCGCCTCGGTGCGGAGCGCCTCGCGGAGCTGCGTCGTCGGGGTCACGACGTGCTCGACGGCGGCGAGTGGGCGCTCGGCCGCCTTTCGGCGGTCTCCCGCGACCCGGAGTCCGGTCTCCTGCGCGCCGCCGCCAACCCCCGCGGCAACCAGGGCTACGCCGCCGGACGCTGATCGCACCCCAGGGCGCTCGCACCAGAGCTACGCGGCTCGCAAGGTGCGGCCGACCAGCAGCATCCGGAGGGTTCGGGCGGTGGCGTCCGCGATGAGTTCCGGGGCGCGGATGATCGCATCGGCCAGCTCCACCGGACCGGTCACGATGCCGGTGATCGCGTCGATGCCGTGGTCGTAGCTGGTGTCCGCGCCGGGGCCGATGGTGCCGCACAACGCGATCACCGGCTTGCTGTGCCGCTTCGCCCGCCGCGCCACTTCGGTGGGGATCTTGCCGAGCGCGGTGGACGCGTCGATCGCGCCCTCGGCGGTGATCACCAGGTCGGCGGCCTGCAACCGCTGCTCCAGGTCGCTGCTCTCGATGAAGACGTCGAACCGCGACGCCAGGAGCGCGCCGAGACCCCCGGCCAGCCCGGCGCCGAGCCCGCCCGATGCGCCGCTGCCGGGCAGTTCGGCGAAGTCGATGCCGCTGTGCTGCCGCAGGACGTCCGCCCAGGTCCGCATGGCCGCGGCGAGCTGCTCGACCTGCCGCGGCGAAGCGCCCTTCTGCGGCCCGTAGCGGCGCGCGACGCCGCCCGGCCCGCACAGCACGTTCTTCGGGTTCACCGCAACGGATATGTCCACTTCGGACAGTCGTGGGTCTAGGCCGCTGACGTCCAGCCGACGGGCTCGGCCCAGCTCCGCACCGCCATCGCCGACCTCGGCCGAGTCGGCGTCGAGCACCCGAGCACCGAGCGCCCGCAGCGCACCGGCGCCGCCGTCGCAGATCCCGGAATCACCGCAGCCGACGACGATCTTCGCCGGGTCGGCGTCCAGTGCGGCGGCGATCAGCTCGCCGACGCCACGACTGGTGGTGATACCGGGATCGCGCTTGTCCGGTGGCACGAGCGAAAGCCCAGCGGCGGCGGCCATTTCCACGAAAGCGGTGCGCGGACCGGGGCCGCCGAGCAACGTGAAGTGCGAGTCCACCGGCTCGCCGACCGGGCCGGTGACCACGGCCGGGACCAGCTCGCCACCGGTCGATCTGGCCAGCAGCCGCGCCGAGCCTTCGCCGCCGTCGATCAGCGGGATGGTGTCGATGATCGCGGCCGGAACCACCCGGCGGATGCCGGTGCGGATCCCGTCGGCGACCGCGTCGGCGTCCAGGCACTCCTTGAATCCGCTTGGGGCGACGGCGAAACGCAACATGATCTTCTCCTAATCGTGGATGTATCCGGTCAACGGCAGGCCGAGCACCGGCCAGACGAACAGGGCGAACAGCACGACCAGCGCGCCCAGCGCCGGGCCGAGCAGAACCGACAGCTTCAGCAGGTCGCGCGGGGTGTAGGTGGGGGCCTGGTCGAGCCGGGCGAACATCGCCACCGGCTTCGCCGAGGACGGCAGCGTGTGGCAGAAGCCCGCGGCCGCGGTCGAGGCGAACGCCAACGCGACCGGGTTCATGCCGACCGCCAAGGCGGCGGGCACGACCAGCGGGATGAGCACCGACGACCGCGCCGAGCGCGACTGCACCAGCAGGTGCGCGGCGATGCTCAGCGCCACGACGGTGATCAGCATGGCCATGACGTCATCCCCGCCCAGCGCCTTCGCGGCGATCCACTCCGCTGCACCGGATTCGGTCAACGCCGTGCCGAGCGCGCCGGTCGCGGCCATGAACAGCAGCAGCGACCAGGGGATTTCGCCGATCGCCGTGCCGATGCGCACCGTGCCGACCTGCGGCGAGGTGATCAACAGCGCCCCGGCCAACGCGATCAGCGCAGGTGGCAGGCCGTGCAGTGATTCGGTGCTCCACAGCAGCACGACCGCGCCGAGCAACGCGGCGGCCGGGACCTCGGCCCGCTGCAGCCGCGCCGGAACGCCCAGCTGCTCGCGCAGTCCGGCGGCGTCCACGCGCAGCCGAGGGCGGCGGTCCGCGCGGCGGGTGAACAGCAGCAGCACCAGCTCCGCGGCCAGGTGCGAGCTGACCACCGCCAACGGCAGCCCCCACAGCAGCCACTCGCCGAAACCGATGTCCGCGTCGATCGTGGCGTCCAGGATCTGGCTGGTGATCAGGTGCGCGCCCGCTCCCACCAGCGTCGCGATCGCGGACAGCAGCACCACGGTCGGGAACAGCACGGCGAGGGCGCGGACCAGCCGCGGCCGGTCCGGGAAGGCGGCGGCCAGCACGAGGTAGATCGGCAGCACCAGCGCTGCCCGGCCGCTGGTGCTCGGCACCAGCAGCGCGGTTCCCACCAGGCCGAGGGTGATCAGGTGCACCAGCCCGCGTGCTGATCGGGCGCGGCCCATCAGCGCGATCGCCAGCCGGGCGGGCAGACCGGTCTGGTTGATCCCGGCGGCCAGGATGAACGCCGCCACCAGCAGCCAGATCTGGTCCTCGCCGAGCGCCTCGAACAGTTCCTCGGAGTCCAGTGCGCCGAGCACGACGAGCACGGCGGCCGCGGCCAGTGCCACGAAGGTGTCGTCGATGCGGCTGTGCATCCAGCCGACCACCGCGGCGCCGAAAACCAGGATGGTGATCAGCCCGGAGCGATCGAGCTGTCCCGGCCCGGTCGCGTCCGGCATGGTCAGCACGGCCAATGCGGCCAGCAGCGCGAGGGCGCCGCTGGTGAGTCCGATGGCCCAGCCGCGTCCGGCGCCCGGATCGGATGCGACGCGGGTGGTGCGCACCGGGCTCGTGGCGTAGTCGGTGCGGACCCGTGCTTCGGTGTCCTGCTGGCCGTTCATGGTGTCTACGATCTGTCCCGCCGCTGAGCGGTGGGTGAACGGCTCGTGAGGAGAGCTTCATCTTTCGCCGGGTTGTCCACAGCGTTGTGGACAACCCGGCGAATAGTGGATTGACCTGCTGAAATGAGCCCGGAATCGGGGAGTTGTGCACAGTTGTGGAGAAAGTTATCCACAACTGTGCACAACTCGTCATCGACGGGTGCTGACCACTACCAGCCCGATGCCGATTAGTCCGACACCGCACCAGGCGGCCACGCCCAGCCGCTCCCCGACGACGAGGACGCCCAGCAGTGCCGCCACCACCGGTTCCAGCAGGCTCAGCGTCGTCGCGACGCTGGTGGACGTGCGGCGCAGCCCAGCCCCGAAGAGCACGTAGGCCAGGCACATCGGGATCACCGCGAGGTAGCCCGCGACCACCAGGCCGGACGCGGAGCTCAGCAGCCCTCCGCCGGTGATCGCCAGGATCGGCAGCAGCACCAGGGCACCGGCGCCGAACATCGCGCCCATCACCCCGCGCGATCCGCAACCGCCGCGCATCATCCGCCTGGCCGTCCACGAGTACACGACGTACGCGGCGCCGCCGAGCAGACCGAGCAGCGCACCCAGCACCACATCGGAACCTCCGCCGGTCTCACCGCCACCGGTGATCAGCAGCAGGCCGAGCACCGACACCGCCGCGGCCAGCGCCCACCGGCCGTCCAGCCGAACGCCGTCCAGGAGGCGTTCCAGGATCGCGGCGAACACCGGTGCCGAACCGAGCGTGAGGACGGTGCCGATGGCGACTCCGGCGAGCGACATCGACGAGTAGAACGCCAGCGGGTACACCGCCACGGCGACGGCACCCGCGAGCAGCAGCCCGATCTGCCCGGACCGCAGCACGTCCAGCGCGGATCGACCGGCGAGCGCGAGCAGCAGCAGGCCGCCGACGCCCATCGTGGCGGCCCCGATCGCCAGCGGACTGGCGGCCGCCGGGGCGAAGCTGGCGGCCGTTCCGGTGGTGCCCCACAGGACTGAGGCGAGCAGCACCAGCAGCGGGCCGGACGCGAAAGTCCGGGCAGCAGAAGGTGTGGTGAGCAGTTGGTTGGACAAGGTGAACTCTTCCGTTCGCGAACCGTCAGGGACTCGGCGAACGGGCGCGCGCTCCAGTGTGGTTGCGAAAGCGAACACACGAACCGGACAACCGCTGGCGGTAGCTCTAAGCAGAACTGCCGCGGCCCGGGTTAGAGGGAGATCCGCCGCCCGTCAGCGCGACGGCGGCGGCAGAACGCGATGCCAATGCGAGTTCACGCCGTACATCCTAACGGGCCGACCGCACATCCCGAAACGGTTCGCGCCGCTCTGCCGGTTCGCCGCACCGTCGGTAACGTCGCAGGTCCGGGACTTTCCGGGGAGGCACCGATGGCGATCCTGCACACCGACATCCCGACGCGGACGCAGGTGGACGCGCTGCTGACCGCACGCGCGCCGGAGAGCGTGTCCCTGTACCTGCCGACGAACCCGGCCTCCACCGGCGAGGCCGAGCGCATCGGGCTGCAGAACCTGACCAGCCAGGCGCTGGAACAGCTGCGCGAGGCCGGGGCGGACAAGGACGACGTCGCCGAGTTGGCCGAACACCTCGCCGACCTCGTCGAGGACGACGAGTTCTTCCGGTACCAGGCGCGCAGCCTCGCGGTGTTCGCCACCCCGGCGTCGATCAACACCTTCCGGCTACCCAACCACCTGCGGGAAGTGGTGGAGGTCTCCGACCGGTTCCACCTGAAGCCGCTGCTGCGCTCGATCACCTTCCCGCAGACCGCGCTGGTGCTGGCGCTCGCGCAGAACTCGGTGCGGCTGCTGGAAATCGTGCCCGACATGGATCCGGTGAACATCGACGTCCCCGGCATGCCGAAGGACGTCGACAGCGCGGTGGGCCGGGCCTTCCCGGCAGATCGGTCGCCGATGCGCCGGTTGCAGGCGGCCGAGGGCAAGAAGGTGCGGATCCGGCAGTTCGCCCGGCAGGTCGACCGGGCGCTGCGGCCGGTGCTGCGCGGCGACGTGCCGTTGATCCTCGCCGCGACCGAGCCGCTGCAGAGCATCTTCCGCTCGGTCAGCGGCGCCCCGGAGCTCGCTCGGGTCGGCCTGACCGGCAATCCGGAGGAGAGCACCGACCGGGAGCTGGGCTCGGCCGCCCGCGACGTCCTCGACGACCTGCACGTCGACCGGTTGCGCGACCTGCACCGGCTGTTCGAGCAGCGCACCGGGCAGGGGCGGACGGTCACCGACATCGCCGACGTGGCCCGGCAGGCGACGATGGGTGCGGTCGACACCGTCTTCGTCGACATCGACCACACGGTGCCGGGGTTCATCGACGAGGTGGGCGCGGTCCGGTTCGAGGGCACCGACGACGCGGTGGCCTACGGCGTGGTGGACGAGATCGCGCGCCGGGTGTGGCTGACCGGTGGCCAGGTCCTCGCGGTGCGTCAGCAGGACATCCCGGGCGGCGGCGGAACGGCCGCCATCCTCCGCTACGCCCCCTGACCTCAGACGCCCAACCGGTACCCCATGCCCCGGACGGTGCGGATGCGTTCGATGCCGATCTTGCGGCGCAGCGCGCGCACGTAGACGTCGACCACGTTGGAACCGGGATCGAAGTCGTAGCCCCACACGTGCGAGAGGATCTGCTCGCGGGAGAGCACCTGCCCGGCGTGCCGCAGGAACAGCTCCAACATCGCGAACTCGCGCGCCGTGAGGTCCACCGTTCCCCCCGGCACCTGCGCGCGCCGGGTGCGCAGGTCCAGCGAGAGCTCGCCGTCGCGCAGCACCGTGACCTCCGGAACCCGGTCGATCGGCCGCAGCCGCAGCCGCACCCGCGCGAGCAGCTCCTCGAACCGGAACGGCTTGGTCATGTAGTCGTCCGCGCCGCCCTCCAGCCCGGCGACCGTGTCGTGCACGGTGTCCCGCGCGGTCAGGATGATCACCGGCACGGTCACGTGCTGGGCGCGCACCGCCCGCAACACCGAGAAGCCGTCCTTGCCCGGCAACCCCAGGTCGAGCACCACCAGGTCGAAGTCGCCGGTCAGCAGGTAGTCCAGGGCGGTGTCGCCGTCGCCGACAACGGTCGTGGTGAAACCGTTGGCCCGCAACCCCTTCTCGATGAAGGCCGAAATCCGCGCCTCGTCCTCGACGATCAGGATCTTGCTCATCCGGTGATCTCCTCGATCGGGTCGTGCGGCGGGACGGCGGGCAGCTCCAGTCCGAACGTGGCCCCGCAGCCGGGTTCGGACACGACGCGCACCCGGCCGTGGTGCGCGTCCGCGATGGCCTTGACGATCGCCAGCCCGAGTCCCGCACCGCCCTTGCCGTGGCTGTTGCCGTGCGTGAAGCGGTCGAAGATCTTCGCCACCTCGTCCGGATCGACACCGGGCCCGTGATCGGTCACCCACAGCGCCACGGTTCCGTCGGAGAAAGCGGATCCGATGCGGATCTCCGAGCCCGGCTCGGTGTGCTGCACCGCGTTCTGCGCCAGTTGCACCATGGCCTGGGTGACCCGCTGCTCGTCGATCACCACCTCGCCCTCGCCGATGTCGGCGAGCACCCAGCGGCGGTCCGCCAGCGAGCGCACCTTGGCCTCGATGTCGCTGGTCAGCTCGGCCAGCGAAACCGGGGCGGGGGCGACGAAGTCGGGCCGGTCGGCCTTGGCCAGCACCAGCAGGTCGTTGACGATGCGGGTCATCCGGTCCAGCTCGTCGGTGCACAGCCGCACCACTTCCTCCCGCTCCGCCGGATCGTCGCCGAGCAGTTCCAGGTTGCCGCGCACGATCGTGATCGGGGTCCGCAACTCGTGCCCGGCGTCGTCGACGAACTCGCGCTGGATGCGGAAGGCGTCCTCCAGTCGGTCGAGCATCGCGTTGAACTGGTCGGCCAGCGCCGCGATGTCGTCCCGGCCTTCGACCGGGATGCGCCTGGTCAGGTCCTGCTCGCTGATCTCGGCCGCGGCCTGCCGCACGTCCCGCACGGGTGCCAGGATCAGTCCTGCCACCACCCACGACGACAACGCCGCGAGCACCACGCCGAACGCGCTTACCAGCAGCAGAAGCTGAACGGTCCGGTCGGTCTCGGACATCGCCCCGGCGGTGTAGCGCTCGATGATGAACCAGGACTCCTCGCCCTGCTCGGTCTGCGCCCGCACCTTGAGCCATTCCATCGGCCCGAGCGGGGTGTCGATCGAGCTGTAGTTGCCGGGGGCGGACACGATCTGGTTCAGCAGCACTGGATCCCTGGCGAGCTGTTCGATCGTTTTGTTCTGCTCCTGGGACAGCGATTCCAAGCCGGTGGGTGTTCGCCACACGCCGATCAGCGCCTCGTCGTGATCCGGGTACTGCCGCTCCAGGTAGGAATTGAACAGCTGCTCGGGATCGGTGAGCAGTTGTCCGGTACGCGGATCGCGGCCTGTCTCGGCGAACGTGACGAACTCTTGCGCCTCCTGCTCCAGCGACGCGGTGACCTGGTTGTGCACGTCGCCCCGCAGGAATTGGCGGACGATCAGGACCACCGCCAGGAGCACCACGACCAGCACCAGCAGCAGCCAGCCCATGATCTGGGCGCGCGCCGGGATGCGGGTGCCCCGCCGTTTGACGAGTATCGACAGCGGCCGAGCCGGCGTTTTCGGTTCAGCCGTCGTTGTCGTCGTCATCATCGTCGTCGTCATCGTCCGGCGGTGGCGGTGGCAGTTCGGCGGGTGGGTTGGTGGCGCTGGGAGCCGGTACCAGCTGCGTCGGCTCGGGGCCGGGCGAGCTGCCGATCCGCACGTTGGCGGGGACGTGCGGGGTGCGCGGGCCATCGGTGAGCGCGTAGCTCACCAGCACCGCGGCGATCGGCAGCGCTAACGCCGCGAGCAGCAGGACTGCCTTGGGAACCGACCTCATGCCGACCAGCCTGGGGTCCGGTCGGGAGCTGAGCATGAAAGCAAGATGAGAACCTCTTCATCTTCGGCGCCGGTGCTGCGACGCATTTCCAGAACCACGGCCGGGACCCGGCACATCACCTCCCGAAATCGGCGGAACTGACCACAGGACGACCAAGATTTCGCATCGCGGAAGACACTGGCTCGCTGCGTCCACCTTCCGGCAGACCCGCAGCGGTATTTCGATGTCCCACCACGGCCGCCCGGCCAGGGACGCTAGCCTGCTGTGGGATTTTCATACGCGGTGAGGAACCGGATGGACAAGCGGCTGATCGACTGGACCGGCGAGCGCTGCGTGCCGTGGACCGATGACGTGCAGGTCATCTACGAGCACTACCACCGCTACGCCCTGGCGGCCCGCTTCGCGCGCGGCAAGCGGGTGCTCGACCTCGCCTGCGGCGAGGGCTACGGCGCCGCGCTGCTGGCCGCCGAGGGCGCCGAGGTGGTCGGCGTGGACATCGACCCGACCACGGTCGACCACGCCCAGCACAACTACGGCAGCCGCGACGTCAGCTTCCACGCCGGATCGATCACCGACCCGGAGCTGCTGGCCGACGCCAAACCCTTCGACGTCATCGTCTGCTTCGAGGCGATCGAACACGTCGAGGACCACGACACCGTGCTGCGGCTGGTCAAGTCCCGGTTGGTCCAAGGTGGACTGTTCCTGAGCAGCACCCCGGACACCACGGTCTACTCGCACCAGCACGGCAACGACAACCCGTTCCACGTCAAGGAACTCACCGCGCGGCAGTACGAGGGGCTGCTGGAGGGCGCGTTCCGGCACGTGGCCGTGCTGAAGCAGAACGTCACCGTCGGCTCCCTGCTGACCCCCGCCGACCACGGCGACCTGGACACCGCGATCGAAGGCGTCCGCCTGCAGACCATCGAGCGGGGCGACGGCGGTGAGTGGTCCATCCGGCAGGGCGTGCCGCACACCTACCTGCTGGGCATCGCCTCCGACAAGCACCTGCCGAAGCTGCCCGCCGCGGCCGTGCTGACCGACGCGCAGCTCACCCTCGCCCGGCGCGGACCCGACGTCGCGCCGATCATCGAACAACGCGACGCGGCGGTCGCCGACGTGGCCAAGCTCAACGAGCTCTACAAGCGCAACCGGGCCGAGGCCGACGAGCTCAAGAGCGTCATCACGCGCCTGGAAGAGCTGCGCAAGACCGAAGAACAGCGCGCCGACCGGGGAGTTCGCGAGCAGGCGAAGCTGCGGGCCGAGCTGGACCGCATCGGCGGCGAACTGCACGACCGCCAGCAGGGCGCGGAGCGCGATGCGGCGCGCATCGAGTGGCTGCGCGACGCCGTCGCCCGGCTGGAAGGACGCGTAGCGGACGCCGAGCGGCAGGCCGCCGAGCTCGGCGCGGCGAACGCGGAACTGGCGGCGCAGAACTCCGCGCTGGTGCAGCGCGCGGTGACGAAGTACCGGAAGGTCGTCGAGCGCATCGCACCGCGCGGGACCACCCGGCGCGATGCGTACGAGATCGTGCTCGGGCGCAAACCGGGCGTCCCGCAGGTCGACGAGGCGACCGAGACCGGGCCGCTGCCGGTGCCGCACAGCGACCGTCCGCTGGTCAGCGTGATCATCCCGGTGCACGGCAAGTGGCCCTACACCCGGCAGTGCCTGCGGTTCCTCGGCGGCCACGTGGCGTCGGTGCCCTTCGAGGTGATCGTCGTCGACGACGCCTCGCCGGATGACAGCGCCGCGAAGCTCGCCGCCTGCGAAGGCGTCCGGCTGGTGCGGGCCGAGCGCAACCTCGGGTTCATCGGCGCCTGCAACCTCGGCGCCGAGCACGCCCGCGGCGACTACCTTTTCTTCCTGAACAACGACACCCAGGTCACCGAGTCCTGGCTGGACATCCTGATGGACACCATCCGAGCCGACGAACGCATCGGGCTGGTCGGCGCCAAGCTGGTCTACCCGAACGGTCGGCTGCAGGAGTGCGGCGGCATCGTGTGGTCCGACGGCACCGGTTGGAACTACGGCCGCAACACCGACCCGGGCGGCGCCGAGTTCAACGTGGTGCGCGACGTCGACTACTGCTCCGGTGCGGCGATCCTGGTGCGCACGAACGTGTTCCGGCAGATCGGCGGCTTCGACGCCCGGTACGCACCGGCCTACTACGAGGACACCGACCTGGCGTTCGCGGTGCGCGCCGCCGGATACCGGACCGTGGTGCAGCCGAAGGCGGTCGTGGTGCACCACGAGGGCGTGTCCAACGGCACCGACCTGAGCACCGGTGTGAAGAAGCACCAGGAGCTCAACCGCAAGGTGTTCGTGGAGAAGTGGGCCGAAACGCTGGCCGCCGAACACCTGCCGGAGGCCTCGCCGCGCAACCTCTGGCTCGCCAGGCAGCGCGGTACCCGCGGTCACCACGGGCCGATCGTGCTGGTCAAGGACCACCAGGTGCCGCGCCCGGACTTCGATTCGGGTTCGGTGCGGATCCGCCGGGTGCTGGAGCAGTTCGTCGAGCTCGGCTGCCGGGTGGTGTTCTTCCCCGGCAACCACGCCCGCTTGGAGCCCTACACCACGGATCTGCAGCAGCTCGGTGTCACGGTGCTGCCGCAACCCGAGCTGCAGCAGGCGTTCCTGCACGAGGCGGGTTCGGAGATCTCGCTGGCGCTGCTGTCCCGACCGCAGGTGGCGTGGAGCCTGGTGGAGGAGCTGCGCACCTGCGCGCCGCAGGCCGTGATCGCCTACGACACCGTCGACGTGCACTTCCTCCGGTTGCAGCGGCAGGCCGAACTCGCGCAGCGGCAGGGCGATTCGGTGCGGGCGGACGCGTTGCGGCGCAAGGCCTTCGCGTCGCAGCAGATGGAGCTCGGGCTGACCCGCTCCTGCGACGTCACGCTGGTGGTCTCCGAGGCCGAGCAGGTGTTGCTGCGCGAGCTGGTCCCGGACGCCGATGTGCGGGTGCTGTCCAACGTGCACGAGGTGGACTGGAGCCCGGTGCGGCCGGATGGGCGCCGGGATGTGCTGTTCGTCGGCAGCTTCGACCACCCGCCGAACGTCGACGCCGTGCGTTGGGCGGCGCGCGAGATCATGCCGCTGGTCCGGGACAAGTGCCCGGATGCGGTGCTGCACGTCGTCGGCAGCAATCCGACCGACGAGGTGCGGGAGTTGGCCGGTTCAGGTGTGCAGGTGCACGGCTGGGTGGCGGAGCTGGAGCCGGAGTACGCGGCCAGCCGGGTCACCCTCGCGCCCCTGCGGTTCGGTGCCGGGGTCAAGGGCAAGGTCGGCGAGAGCCTCAGCCTCGGGGTGCCGGTGGTCGGCACGGCGGTGGCGTTCGAAGGCATGAGCTTGGGCAGCGGCCAGGACGTGCTGGTCGCCGATGACGCGGCCGGGCTGGCCGAGGCGACCATCCGGCTGCTCACCGACGACGACACCTGGCGTCAGGCGGCGGAGACGGGCCGGGCGGCCATCGCCGCCCAATTCGGCCCAGAGATCTCCCGAGCCGCCCTCCGAGACCTCCTAAGCACCGCCGACCACCAACCCTGACCCCACGATCATGATGAGTGAAGGGCACCTTCGACCGACTATGCCGGTCAAAGGTGCCCTTCAGTCTTGACTCGAACGTGCGGGGTCAGTCGCGGACCGTTGGCGGGGCGTGGTTGATCTGCTGGTCCAGCAGCGCCTTGAACGCCTGCTGGGCGGCCTGCTTCTGGTCCGAGGTCGCGCTGACGTCGATGATGACCGCCCAGTTGTGCGTGACGTAGGCGGTGCGGAACGTGCCGCCGGTGTTGACCACCCGGACCCCCTGGTACGACAGGCTGTCCACAGTGGATAGTCCTTGCTGGGCGTCCAGGTAGCTGTCCACCACGTTCTTGGCGGCGTTCTGGTCGGGCATCCGCAGCGCGAGCAGCGTGGACTTCGGCGTGACGCCGTCGGTGCCGTTGAACCAGCCGTCGATCAGGCCGCCCTGGATCGCGGTGTCCAGCACGTCCTTCGGCTGCAGCAGGCCGCCCTTGGAGCTCTGCAGGCTGGGCACGTCCAATGCCCCGGTCCACGGGTGCGCCGAGCCGGGCACCAGGACCAGGGCGTCCTTCGAGCTCTCCGGCGGGTTCGGGCTCGCGGGCGGCGGCGCGGGCAGCTGCTGGGTCGGTGCCGCGCTCGGCGGTGCCGAGGCGGTCGAGTCGCTGGGCGCGTCGGTGCCGCCGCTGGTGAAGTAGAAGATCCCGGCGACGATCAGGGCGACCACCAGCACACCACCGATGGACAGTCCGGCGATCAGCTTGCCCTTGCCGGACTTGCCCGCGCTGTCGAACACCTCCGGACCCTGGCGCATCCACGAAGCGTCGCCGTGCTCCGGCGTCCCGGGCAGGTCGTCGCCCCACGGCGTACCGGTGCTTTCGGCGGCGCCCCAACCCTGCTGCGGTCCCCACTGCGGTGGGCCCCACTGCGGCTGCTGGCCGACGTTGACCACCTGGGTGCTCTCCGAGTCGCTGCGCTGCGGCGCGGCTCCGGCGAGCGGGTTGGGCACGATCTGGGTGGCTTCTTCCGGCGCGCCGCCCTGCTGGGGTTGCGGCGGTTGTTGCTGCGGCGTGCTCTGGGCGGCGTCTCCCCAGCTGAACGCTGGCGGGAACGGGTTGGCTTGCTGCTGCGGGAATCCACCGGAGGGAGTGCCCGGCTGTTGCTGCGGGAAGCCACCGGACGGTGTGCCCGATGGCTGCTGCGGGAAGCCGCCCGACGGCGTGCCCGGCTGCTGCTGCGGAAAGTCACCGGACGGCGGCCCGGCTTGTCCGCTCTGAGCTCGGCCGAGCACCGCGTCACGCCGTTGGCGGTACTCCTCGGCCGAAATCCGCCCCGCCGCTAGTTCGGCGTCGAGGTTCTGCAGCTCGTCTTGCCAGGTCACCGAATGCGCCCTTTCCGGATTTCGGGAACGCCCCCAATTGCGATCGACCGCCATTCTGGCACCCAGCAGTGGGTGCCGGGTGCACCGGCCGGATAACGATCCGACTTGCGGACTGGTCGGACTGGGCCGCCAGGAGGTAATAGGTCCACAACCATTGAGACCCGAGCTAGGCTACGCAGCGTTGACTTCTCCGGTCGGGGACATGACTTGATGGGGTGATCTGGGTGGGTGACGCGCGGGTCGTCCACACCCGCCCGGAGTGGTTCGCGGAGCCGCACCACGGGTTCGCCTGGATCCGGATGATCGGTGCCGTTCTGGTCATCTACGGTCACAGCTCGCCGCTGGCCGGATCGGGCGACCTGTTCCCGTCGGACTGGGCGCTGCAGCCGGACGAGGGCGTCCTGATGGGCTTCTTCGCGATGAGCGGCTTCCAGATCACCGAGAGCTGGATCCGGGACCCGCATCCCGCCAGGTTCGCCGCGAAGCGGGTGCTGCGGTTGTGGCCGCCCATGCTCACCGTCTCGCTGGGCATGGCGCTGCTCGTCGGACCGCTGGTGACGACGTTGCCGGTCGGCGAGTACTTCGCCGCCCACGGCACGTGGGCCTACATCATCAACAACGCCGGACTGCTCAGCCTCAAACACGAGCTGCCCGGTGTGTTCGTGCACAACCCGTGGCCGAACGCGGTGAACGGGTCGCTGTGGACGCTGCCGATGGAGCTGCTCGCCTACGGCGGCCTCTACGCGTTGCTGCTGCTTGGCGCCGGAAAGTACCGGTACCGCTGGCTCGCGGTGATCGGCCTGGTCGGGCTGGTCGTGTGGGACCGGTATCTGGAGCAGCTGCCCGGCGGGGAGTCGGCGGGCTCGTTCCTCAGCGTGCCGGTCGAGTCGCTGGTGGCGTTCCTGGTCGCCTTCGCGTTCGGCGTCGTGCTCAACCTGTACCGGATACCGCTTTCCCCGCTGGCGGCGATCACCGGGATCGTGGTGCTGGTGCTGATGCCCAACAGCGTCACCGCGTCGTTCTGGATGACTTTCGTGGTCAGCTACGCGGTGGTGGTGGCCGGGCACTTCTGGCCGTCCCGGCTGGAGGTGCCGGGGGTCTGGGTCAATGGCAGCTACGGCGTGTACGTGTGGGGTTTCCCGATCCAGCAGCTGCTGGCGATGGGCGGGATCCACAACCAGTGGCTGATGCTGGTCTGCGCGGCACCGCTGGCCTACTTCGTCGGCACGCTGTCGTGGAAGTTCATCGAAGAGCCGACCATGAAGCTGCGGCACTACTTCACCCCGGCCCAGAAGAAGGAACCCGAACCGGCCGAGGAAGACCTCGATGAGCTGGACGACCTCGCCGATCCGGACGAGGACGCCGCGGATGAACCGGACGAGCCGGACGATACCGAGGACGACGAGCCGGACGAGGTCGAGCCGGAGCGCGAGGCGACCACGATGCGCCGCCCGCTGCCCCGGCCACCAGCCCCGAGCCGAAACGGTGTCGCGCCACCGGAAGCGCCGACCAGGATGACCCCCCTCCCGCCCGAACACACCCGTCCGGCCGGGCCGCGCCCGCCCCAGCGCACCGGGACACCGCCGAATGGCACACCGGTCAACGGCAATCGGGTCAATCGCGTCGAGGTCAACGGCGCCGCCCAACCGAATTCGCCCGATCGGCCAGGCGCCCGGATCAACGGCCTGCCGATGAACGGGCCCCCGGCACCGCTGGACCGCCCGTACGCGCGCCCCCGCCGCCTGGCCGATCGCCCACCGGCGCCGCCGTCGGACGAATCGGTGCTGGCCAAGCGGCTCTCCGGTGACTTGGACGCCCCGCAGGCCCCGCCCGCGCGACCAGGGCCACCACTCCGCCGCGCCGGTGGTCGGCACGCCCGACCCGAGCCGCCGCCGGAGCCGGAGGAGGAAACCCGCCCGGTCCGGCCGTATCCCAAGCGGCAAGATCGCCCGTGAACGCCGCGTACCCTGGGATGCATGGCGCTTTTCGGTGACAAGATGAGCCTGATCGATCCGGCCGATGCGTTGCCGGGCCGTGCCACCCCGCTGCCGGTGGCGGAGTGGCACGCGGTGTTCTCCGATCGCCGGATCGTGCCGCCGTTCCCGGCGGGCTACGCCACCGCGGTGGTCGGCATGGGGTGCTTCTGGGGTGCGGAGCGAACCTTCTGGCGCACCGACGGGGTGTGGACGACAGCGGTCGGCTACGCCGGTGGTTTCACGCCGAACCCGACGTACGAAGAGGTGTGCACCGGTCGAACCGGCCACGCCGAGGCGGTCCTGGTGGTCTTCGACCCGGCCGCGATCAGCTACCAGCAGGTCCTGAAGGTCTTCTGGGAGAACCACGACCCGACCCAGGGCATGCGCCAGGGCAACGACTTCGGCACCCAGTACCGCTCGGCGATCTACTACGCGGACGACCAGCAGAAGGCCGAAGCCGAAGCCAGCCGGGCCGCCTTCCAGAAAGCCCTGACCGCAGCGGGCCTCGGCGAGATCACAACGGAAGTGGCACCCCTGCGCGACTTCTACTACGCGGAGACCTACCACCAGCAGTACCTCTCCGATGCCAAGAACCCCAACGGCTACTGCGGCCTCGACGGCACGGGCGTCTCCTGCCCAATCGGATTGGGTGTTGACGCCGCTGAGTAAGGCCGGGTCAAGCGCTTTCGCTTACGCGGTGCTTCCGTCAACCGCAAGATGGACACGACCTTGTGCCTGCTCGATTCGACTTCGGCGCGGCGCTCACGCCGCACCTGCTATCTCTCGTAGTGGTAGCGGCAGGCCGCGATTCGTATCTCGTCACCAGCGATCTTGTAGACCAATCGGTGCTCGTCAGTGATTCGACGTGACCAGTAGCCTTGAAACCCGTGCTTCAGCGCCTCAGGCTTTCCGATGCCGTCGTTGCCGTTGCGGCTGATGTCTTTGATGAGCGCGTTGATGCGCTTCAGGACTTTTCGGTCTTCGGTCTGCCACCAGATGTAGTCGTCCCCGGCGAGCTCATCCCAGATCAGTTTCATTCGGCGAGCTCGCGTTGGGCACCGCCACCGGATTCCAGCCGCTCGATAGCGGTGATCAGACGCCGTGCGTTCGCTGGACTGCGCAGCAGGTAGGCGGTCTCCTTGAGGGACTGGTAGTCGTCCAATGAGACCATCACGACCGGCTCGTGCCCAGCGCGGGTGATCACGATTTCTTCGCGATCATTGACTACCGAGTCCAGGGTCTCGGCGTACTTCGCCCGTGATTCCGAGTAGCTCATCGTCTTCATCGGACACCTCCCTACGTACAAATTGTTGTACGTATCGGGGGTGGTGGGCGCAACCAGTCGCGACGGGGTGATGGGCCACATGTGCACTCGGCGGCACCGCAGCCTCCTGCTCGATGGGCCTCGACGTTCGCGGCCACGGCTGAGCAGCGTTTGCTACGCGGCTTGTGATCGGATTTCTGCGCCAGGCCCGGAGGGTGGGAGCAGCGCGATCGCCCTGCCCGGGGGTGGGCAGGGCGATCGGAGATGCCGGTTCTGCGCTCGCGGATCAGTGTTCGATGCGCCAGACCTGTTCGGCGGAGTTGTCCCTGTCCCGCAGCACCAGGTCGGACGGGTTGGCCGCCGCGATCTGCGGAACCAGCGCCAGGTGCGGGCGCCAAGCGGGCAGGATCTGCACGTCGTCCCGGCCGCCGTACTTCGCGTCGGGGAGGATCCACTGCTGTTCGCCGGAGCCCTGGCTGCACGTCACCTGCCAGATCCGGACGTCGTTGAGGACCGGCGACGGCTGCAGGCACCGGTTGCTCTTCACGTTGCGGATCGTGTAGGTGCGGAAACTGGCCCCATCCATGAACTGCGTGCCCGCCCGGGAGATTGCCCACTCGTGGGTGCTGAGGGAATCCCCTTCCCAGATGCGGACCGGATAGTCGGCCGTGGTGACCCAATCCGCGGGCACCATCCGCTTCCTGGTCTGCTCATGCCGGATGGTGGCGCGCTCGGTGCCGTTCCAGTCGACCCAGTCCCGCGCGGCGACGGCCGTTGCGCCGTCAGGCGCGACTGCGGGGTGCCCCGGCGCGGCCGAGGCCGTTGTCCCGACCAAGGCGAGAAAGCCGGTGAGAACGGTCGCGGCGGCCAATGTCGTGCGTGTCGTCATGCGCCATTTGCGCATCGTGCCTCCTGCTTGGTTGGCGGATCAGGGGAGATCCGACGACAAAATCATGCGAGATCCATTCCGCAGGGGCTGACTTCGAAGAACACGCTTCACCGGTTCGGATTCCCACTTAAAGCGCGTCGAGTGACGAACACATCCCAATCGAGGGTAGAAACTCAAGCCCCACCAGCTCCAACCACCAAGAGCAGGTGTTTCTGCCGTGGAGGCTTGCATTCGTAGTTGCTGGGGGTGCGGCAGTTGGTGGTGAACCGGCCCCGGCTGGTCATCGACTCCCTTGAACAAGGGTGAAGTGCTGGACTGTTGATGTCCGGCCGCGTTCGCGGGTCGTGTTGCAGTTGGTGGCGACCTGGTGGTCGCCGGTGGCTCTGCCCGGAGTCAGGGGTGGGGTTTCTTCGTGCGTCGTTGTGGATAAGGCTGTGGACAGGCGCAACGCTGCAGGCCGTTGGCGGTGCTGGGGCGTGCGCTGAGGGTGCATGCTCGGTCTGTTCGGTAGCGGGAGAAGGCCATGGAAGCTCGAATCAGCACCTATGCGGGCCCGTCGGAACGTCGTGAGGAATTGCTTCACGCTCTTGGCCGGATCGCGCGTGAAATTCAGCAGCTCGATGGATTTCAGGATGCCTATGTCCTCATCGGGCGCAGCTGCGGCCAATTGATGACGATCACGGTTTGGGAGAGCGCGGAAGCCGCGCAGACCAGCAGGGCAGAGGCGAACAAGATACGCACCCAGGTTGCCCAGGAAAGCGGCCAGACGATTGAGAGCGTGGAGAACTACCAGGTCTGGCTGCACCTCAACACAGCCCGATGACCTCACGAGGGGCCAGGTTGACGGAATCGCCGTGCGTGGTGCTGGCCGCGTTCGAGCTGGAAAATCAAGGACACCTGCCGCCTGGACGGCCCGCAGTGCATGAGGGAGAACAAGGCGGAGTTGGCCGACCTGATGGCGGATCCAAAGCTGAAGTCCTCGGACCAACTAGCTCTCCTGTACGAGCAGCTGCAGAACTACGGCTGACTCCCGACGCGGGCCCGTTCGGGAGTGCTCGGCGGATTCTGCTCGGCACCGGTTGGTTCCGTTCGGGCGAGCTACTGCTCGCGGGCTCGTTGGGCTGCGGTTGCTCTCAGCCATTTTCGGGCCTGCGTTGCGAGATCTGAGATGTCGGACCAGCCTTCTTGGCGCACTTCGATCCGTCCGACCCGGTGGTCGTCTTCGTGGGTCGCGTCGACGTCGCCCGCCAGCACGTCCATGTACTGGTCGCCTCTGCCCCAGCGGAAGGTGTGGCCGCCGAGGTACAGCCATGCGCACGGCAGACGTGCCATTTCCGCTCCTGGGGGGAAAGTTGGATGTGACCGGTCGACGCACCTGTGGCGGGGGGTCCTGGGAGGGCACGTCGACCGGTCACGCGGTCCGGTGTCCGAGGTCGGGGCTCAAGCGACACCGAACCGGTCTTGGGGCTCGCGGCGGCGAGCAATTCCTAGTTCGGATCCAGCGGCTTCGGCAGCCGAAGCAGTGGCGTTACGTCGGCCACCCCTTCATCTCCTTCAGCTTCGAGTTGCAGGCCTGGCAGGTGGGCGCGTGAATCCAGTCCACTTCGGACGGAATGGCCAGTGCGAAGGTCTCGCCGCAATACCCGGCGTCCGCCAGGCCAGCTGCCAGGCGGGTACCGGGGAAGGCGTGGCGCGCGAGCCCGTAGGCGCTCGACTCGTCCGGAACCGGCAGCCAGAAGTACCGCTGCGTTGCTGTCCCTGATGTGTCGATCATCTGCGCCTCCGGCGGTGTTGCACGTGTGGTGGAACTGTTTCCGTTGCAACCTGTGAGACATATGATTGATCTTGTGGAAGTTACACGCAACTTTTTTGGAAGTAGTTCCACCGATCGAGTGTGCCTTGATGGTTGGCAGCCAGCGGCGCGCCGAGCAGACTGATCGCGATCACTCACTTCTGGAGGTGTCATGGCCGGGGTAGCCCCGACGATGGGACGGCGTCGACTGGGCGGTGTGCTGAAGGCGCTGCGTCTCAGCGCGGGGTTGAGCAACGAGCAGGCCCGACAACGTGCCGATCTGTCCACCGCGAAGCTCTCCCGGCTGGAGTCCGGCCACAACGTGGTGCTGTTGAAGGACATCCGCGCACTGCTCGACGCTTACAACGCGGACAAGGGGACGCGCGAAAAGGTGCTGAAGCTCGCCCAACTGGCCGAGCAGCACGGCTGGTGGGAGGAGTTCGATGACGTGCTGCCCGCTGACTTCGACCTCTACCTCAGCGTTGAAGAAGCAGCCGCGTCGCTCCTGGTTTTCGAAACCTCCATCATGCACGGGCTGCTGCAAACCGAGGACTACGCGAGAGCCTGGATCCGTGCCGAAGATCCAGGCACGCCGAATGCCGAGTTGGAGCGACTCGTCGGCCTGCGGATGGCGCGTCGGCAAGCTCTCGCCAGGGACGAGGAACCAATCACGCTCTGGGCTGTGCTCGATGAAGCGGTCATCCGCAGGCGCGTGGGCGGTTCCGAGGTCATGCGGGAGCAGCTCGAACACCTGCTCAGCCTCAGCGAACGTCCGAATGTCACGATCCAAGTGCTGCCATTCGGAGTTGGGGCGCATGTCGCCGCCAGCGGTTCGTTCACGGTCGTCGAGTTCGCCGAGCCGACCGATCCCGAGATCGGCTACGTGGACTGCGCGGCAGGTAACGTCTACCCCGAGAAGCCGTGGCAAGTTCGCCGGATGAAGACGCACTTTCATCACCTGACCAGCGCCGCGCTGGAACCGACGAAGTCGCTGTCGTTCATCCGCAAGGCACATAAGGAGTTGACGTGAGCCACGTTGACCGGGCGTCTGATTTAGCAATCCGGTGGCGCAAGAGCAGCCGCAGTGCCCAGGGATCGCAGTGCGTTGAGGTTGGCAGCACGGCGGAGTTCACCGCCGTGCGGGATTCGAAGGATCCGGCGGGGCCCGCGTTGTTGCTCGCGCCCCGCGCGTTCGGTGTTGTGATCGAGTCCATCAAGTCGGGTCGCTTCGACCTGGCCTGAGATCGTCGGCGGGGAGGCTTTCCTGCGGGAGTCTCCCCGCCGTTCGCGGTCTTCCTCCGAGGATCGACCTCGCGGTCAGAGTTCGTGTTGTCGGCCGTAGGTCAGGATGTGGGCTGGTAGGGCTTCGGCTTCGGTCGGGTTTGTGCAGCCGGTCATCATCAGGGTTTGGCCGAGTTCCGCAGTCATCCGGCGCAGGACACCCAGGACGCCCTGCATGCCGCCGCGGGCCAGGCCGTAGAGGACTTGGCGGCCGACCAGCACCGAGGAGGCGCCGAGCGCCAGCGCCTTCACCACATCCGAACCGGTCGTGATGCCGCTGTCGACCAGCACGTCGAAGGGACGGCCGTTCTCCGGCAGCGCGCGCCTGACCCGGGGCAACGCGAGCGCGGTCGGCAGCGCGCAATCCAATTGCCGCCCACCGTGGTTGGACACCACAACGCCAGCCGCGCCCGCCGCATGGGCCCGCTGCGCCGCCTCCGGGGCCAGGATTCCCTTGACGTAGACCGGCAACGACGTCGATTCGACGAGCTGCTCGATGTCCGCCCAACCCAGCGAAGGGTCGATCTCGGTGTTGTCGGTCATGGCCGGTCTGACGTCCCCACCGGGACTGAACTCGGCAGCCCGCTCGCGTTCACTACCGCGCCGCACCGGCGCATCCACCGTGACCACCAGTGCGGCACAACCGGCCTGCTCAGCACGATCGACCAAGTCCCGCCGCACCGCGGAGTCCCGCAACCAGTACAGCTGAAAAGCGCACTGCGCCCCGGATTTCACGATGTCCTCGACCCGAGCCGAAGCCATCGTCGACACCACCACCGGCACCCCCACCTCGGCACAAGCCGCAGCGATCTCCAGATCACCATGCGGCCAAACCAACCCGGACAACCCCATCGGAGCCACCGCGATCGGAGCCTCCGCCGCAACCCCCAACACGACCGCATGGGTAGAACTACGCGACACATCGACCGGCAACTGGTGCTCAACGAACACGCTGTCCCAAGCAAGCCGGTTGGCAACCTTCGCACTCTCCCGCGCCCCAGCAGCCCCACTCACGAAAGCCCAGGTGGGCTCGGTGAGAACAGCCCGAGCAGCAACTTCCTCAGCCTCAGCAGTCAAAGGCGCAGGTGGATTCTCGGTCATCAGCCAACCCCTCTCATCAGCCGACAAACCATGATGACCCCACCCACCCCCCACCAAAAGGTCCAATCAGCTAAACCCAACAACCAAAACGCAAAGCCCAACCAAAACCCACCAATAACGAAACCAACCACCCACAACCAAAACCCGCCAAAAACACGGCCGAAGGCCGCCCAAAACCACAACACGGCCGAAGGCCGCCCAAAACCCCACGGCCGAAGGCCGACCACCACCCAACACGGCCGAAGGCCGACCACAACCGGAACCCACCCCACACGGCCGAAGGCCGACCGACCACCACCCAACATCGTCTTGCGCCCACCCCCAATCCCCTCAACCATCAACCCATGACGGACAACGTATACCGAGTGACAGAAGTAGTCGGCTCGTCAAAAACAGGAGTAGACGACGCAATCAGAAAAGCGGTAAACCGAGCATCCCAAACCCTGAGAAATATAGATTGGTTCGAGGTAATAAACGTAAGAGGTCACGTAGAAAACAACGAACTAGCCCACTACCAAGTAACCCTGAAAATAGGATTCCGCCTGGAAGGCTAGGCGACAGCCGAAGGCTGGAGCCCACACCAAGGGTCATCCGTACGAGGGGCGCTGGTCAATGACCAGGCCGAGAAGCCCAAACCGCAAGGAGCAAAACGAAAGGTGACCACCGCACCGTAGGGGGTTTGGGGGATTCGATCCCCCAAAAAATGACGAGGGGACAAGGTCCACGCCCTCCGTGGACACAAGTCCCCCATCCCCGAGCGGATGACGGGACTCGAACCCGCGACCCTCACCTTGGCAAGGTGATGCGCTACCAGCTGCGCTACATCCGCATCTTCAGTGCCCTGCCGGGCTGTTGGGGACTACTTTAACGCATCGTTTCAACCTTGCTGGCCTGGGGGCGTCATCGGGTGGGGGAGTCGACGGCGCGGGTGAGGGTCAGGCGCAGCAGGACGCGGTGTTCTTCCTGCATGGCTTTGCGGTATGCGGCCCAGTCTTCGTGTTCGCCGGAGATGCTGCGGTAGTACTCCTCCAGGAGCGGTAGTGCGGTGGGGAGGTCGACGATCTCGACGTCGCCTTCGACTTGGATCCAGTGGCCGAAGAACTGGTCGGGTAGGACACACAGCCAGGCGCGGGGGTGGCGGCGCAGGTTGCGGACTTTGGCGGAGCCAGCGACAGTGCTGACGGTGATGTGTCCGGCGCTGTCCGTGGTGGCCAGCACCGGTGTCATCTGGGGTGTGCCGTCGGCGCGCAGGGTGCTGAGCACTGCGCGGTGCTGTTTGCCGATCACTTCGCGGGCTTCGTCGAGATCCACTGCGACCTCCGTGTTGTGCCTGGTACCACCGTGCCTCGGGCACGCCAACGGTAGCGATTTCGCCGGTCTCGCGATATTCGTCGTGCCGGTCTGGGGGGAGATCATGGGGATGATCGATGATGTCGGGGTGGGTCCGCCGCCGGATGACCGGGCGCTGCTGGCGCGGTTGCGGGCGGGTGATGATCTCGCTTATGGCGATCTGTACCGGCGGCATGCGCCTTTGGTGCGGCGGTTCGCGTTGAGCAGGCCGCGGCCGGGGATCGACGTGGATGATGTGGTCGCCGAGGTGTTCTTGCGCACGTTGCGCGCGGTGCGCGCCGGGCATGGGCCGAGGGAGACGATCCGCCCCTATTTGTTGACGGTGGTGCGGCGGGTTTTGGGGGAGTGGTCGGCGGCTCGTCGGGATGAGCCGATGAATGCCGATGAGCTCGGTGAGCACGCGCCGCGGCAGCGTGATCATCAGTTCGTGCAGGCGGAGGGCGAGTTGTTGGCGCGCGCGTTCGACCGGTTGCCCGCGCGGTGGCGGGAGGTTTTGTGGCGCACCGAGGTGGAGGGGCACCGCCCGGCGAGCATCGCTGACCAGCTGGGGCTGACGCCGAATGCGACGGCGGTGTTGGCGCATCGCGCGCGGCGTGGGCTTCGGGAGGCGTACCAGCAGGCTTCGGAGTTGCCGGTGCGGTGTTTGCGTCGCGCTTGAGTTCGCGTTCGGGGTTGGCCGCAACGCCACGCATGATCGACAATGGGTTCGTTCGGCATGACTATCACCCGTCGGGCCCATGACGCGCGCGGTACGGTTGCTTCACGCTCGGTGACCGACGGGATTCGAGTGGCGAGGCGATGTTCCGAGGCGACCAGCCCGGGTGGGCGGGGAGGCGACGATGAACCGGGTGGTGCGGGGCTCCGACGGCCGGGAGTGGACCATCAAGGCGAGCCTGGAGTGGTCCAACCCGATCGCGGCGGATGAGTTCGAACACGACGTCAACGGGGGTCCGGCACCGGCCATCTTGATGGGTGGGGCGTTGTTGTTCCTGGTCGTGATGTTCGTGGTGTGGACGCCCGCCGGGGTGATCGTGCCGAGCTGGTTGATCTTGCTGCTGGTGATCGCCGTGCTGTTCTTCCCGGTCCGCTGGGTTTTGCGGCGGCCGTGGACGATCACGGCGGCGACGCCTGGTGATCAGGATGAGAACCCGCCGGAGACCTGGGTGGGCGTGGTTCGCGGTTTCCTCAGCGTCCGCCAGGAGATGTCCGTGGTGGCGCGGCACATCGAGCTGTACGCGGAGCCGGACATGAACGGCAGCCTCCAACCGGTGGAGTAGCCCGATCAGGGCGAGGTGAAGGGCACCTTTTACCAACTAAGTTGGCGAAAGGTGCCCTTCACCTCTGAAGTGCGCGCGGGTTGTTGCTGGTGGGGCACACTGGTGTGGTGCCGGAACTTCCCGAGGTGGAGGCGTTGGCCCAGCACCTCCGCGATCACGCCGTGGGCCGGACCGTTGTTCGTGTCGATGTCGCTTCGATGAGCGTGTTGAAGACCGCCAGCCCGCCGTGGACGCAGCTGCACGGTCGCACGGTCACCGACGCGGTTCGGCACGGCAAGTACCTCGATCTCGACTGCGACGGGCTGCACCTGGTCTGCCACTTGGCGCGGGCCGGTTGGATGCGCTGGTCGGACAACCTCTCGCCGGTTCCGCCGAAGCCGGGCAGGGGGCCGATCGCGCTCCGGGTGAACCTGGGTGGGGTGGGTTTCGACCTGACCGAGGCCGGTACCCAGAAGAAGCTCGCGGCGTGGGTGGTCGCCGCACCCGAGGAGGTGCCGGGGATCGCGAAGCTGGGTCCGGATGCGTTGAGCCTGGACGTGGCCGGGCTGACCGCGGTTCTGGCGGGTCGGACGGAGCGGCTGAAGACGCTGCTCACCGATCAGTCCGCGCTGGCCGGGATCGGCAACGCCTATTCCGACGAGATCCTGCATGCCGCGAAGCTGTCGCCGTTCGCGACCGCGGGCAAGCTCGACGCCGCCGCGATCGAGCTGCTGCACGCCAGCTCGCAGAAAATCTTGCGGGACGCGGTGTGGCGTTCGCTGAAGCAGGACGCGGCGCGGCTGAAGGCGGAGAAGCGCTCGGGGATGCGGGTGCACGGACGCACCGGGCTGCCGTGTCCGGTGTGCGGTGACACGGTGCGGGAAGTGTCCTTCGCGGACCGGTCGATGCAGTACTGCCCGACTTGTCAGACCGGTGGGAAGCAGCTGGCGGATCGTCGGATGTCCCGGCTGCTGAAGTAGTTGTCCACAGGCTGTGGACAATTCGCCCAGTTGCGCAGTGGCCCATACTCGCTGGTTGAACCACTTTCTTCCGCTGAACGGAAGAGTTGGGTACCGCTCACCGACGGAAAGCGTGCACTGAGCGTAGCTGCCTTGATTCCAAGCGTGTCGGTCGTGAAGATTGATGTTGTGCCCGAGTTGTTGACTGAGCGGACGGTTCTGACCACGCTCGCCGCACTTGCCGTGCTCGGCATGTTCGTGCTGCTGTGCCGGGCGCGTCGGGTGAGCACCTCGGTGGAGGACGCCACCCTGGCGGCCCTGCACCGGGTGACGAGCGCGGCCCCCTTCCTGCGAGCGGGGCTGAACCAGGAATCCGCCGACGAGACCGCCCCGCACCTGCGGGAGCTGCTGGCCTGCGTCGCCGTCGGGATCGTCGACGCCGACGGCACCCTGCTGAGCTGGGACGGCGAGGCCAACCACCACTACGCGGACCTGCGCACCAAGATCGAGCAGGTGCTGCGCACCGGCAAGCGCGAGTTCCTCGACCACGGCGATGTGACCTGCGATCACCGGCCCTGCCCGATGCGCCACGCGGTGGTGGTGCCGCTGGAGGTCGAGGGCGAGAACCGGGGCGCGCTGGCCATCATCGCCGGTGGTGACCGCAAGCGGCTGCTGCGCGGCGCCGCCGAGGTCGCGCACCACGTGTCCACCCAGCTCGAACTGGCCGAACTGCAGGAGTCCAAGGAGCGGCTGGCCAAGGCCGAGGTGCGCGCGCTGCGGGCGCAGATCTCGCCGCACTTCATCTACAACGCGCTGAACACCATCGGCTCGCTGATCCGCACCGACCCGGAGCACGCGCGGGACCTGCTGCAGGAGTTCGCCGATTTCACCCGCTACTCGTTCCGCACCAGCGGGCTCTACACCACGCTGGCCGACGAGATCCGCAACATCGACCGCTACCTCACGCTGGAGAGCGCCCGCTTCGGTCCGGACCGGCTGAACGTGCAGCTCAAGATCGCCCCGGAGGTGCTGCCGGTGGTGGTGCCGTTCCTGGCTCTGCAACCGCTGGTGGAAAACGCCGTCCGGCACGGCCTGGCGAACAAGCCCGGCGGCGGGACCGTGTCGGTGATCGCCGAGGACAACGGCACCGAGGCGTTGATCAGCGTGGACGACGACGGCGTCGGGATGGATCCGGAGCTGCTCGACGCGGAGCTGGCCAACGCGCACCTGACCGGCGCGCACGTGGGGCTGGGCAACATCAACAACCGGATGCGGGCCACCTTCGGCAACGACTACGGCTTGGTCGTGGAGACCGAGAAGGGCGCCGGGATGAAGGTCATCATGCGGGTGCCGAAGTTCGCGCCGGGGGTGCGGCCGGTGCCGCCGCAGGCGATCGACGAGCCGGGCATCGGATTGGCGGCCGGGCCGCAGCTGAGCCGGTAACGTCGAGGTATGGACGAGAAGGCGCCGCAGAAGTTCACCGACCTCCTGACCGAGAAGCTGTCCGCGAAGTTGCCGGGCAAGCTCGCCGAACGCGCCGAGCGCGGGCCGGTGGTCGCCGTCGTCAAGCTGCACGGCGTCATCACGCCCACCCCGTCGCCGATGAGCCGCCCGACGATTTCGCTGCAGACCGTGGAATCCGCGCTGACCCGGGCGTTCGGGCACGACCGGCTCAAGGCCGTGGTGCTGTCGATCAACTCGCCGGGCGGGGCGGCGACCCAGTCGGCGTTGGTGGCGGACCGGATTCGAGGTCTGGCCGAGGAGAAGCAGGTGCCGGTGCTGGCGTTCTGCGAGGACGTCGCGGCCTCCGGCGGGTATTGGCTGGCCTGCGCCGCCGACGAGATCTACGCGCACCCGACTTCGCTGGTCGGTTCGGTCGGCGTGGTCAGCACGAGCTTCGGGCTCACCGGCTTGTTGGAGAAGCTCGGTGTGGAGCGCCGGGTGCACACCGCCGGTGCGCACAAGGTGCGGCTCGATCCGTTCCGCCCGGAGAAGGACGAGGACGTGCAGTGGTTGCGCGGGTTGCAGGACGAACTGCACGAGCAGTTCCGCGACTGGGTGCGCAAGCGCCGGGGCGGCAAGCTGACCGGTTCGGACGACGACGTGTTCTCCGGTGAGGTGTGGACCGGGGTGAAGGCCGACGAACTGGGCTTGGTCGACGGGTTGGGCACCTTGCGGGATGTCGTGAAGAAGAAGTTCCCGGACGCCCACCTGGTGACCGTGGAGCCGCGCAAGGCGTTGCTGGCCCGGCTGGGCATGGCGTCGTCGGTTCGCCTCGGCCGAGGTGGCGCGGACTCGGTGCTGTCCGCCGTGGAGGCGCTGGAGCACCGAGCCATGTGGAACCGCTTCGGCCTCTGAGCCTGTTTCCAGACTCGGTTTGCGGCGGGTGGCCCCCTGTGGGAGTTGCTGTCGCCGTCTCGACGCCGCCGACGTTGGGGGCCGACGTTGGGGGCCGACATCGGGTACGTCCGATGCACCAGGTCGGGGCAGGTCTCGCGGAGAACGCAGAACCCGCCGCGCGAGTGGGCTGGGCGGCTGCGCCGCCCCAAAGGCAAATCCCACTTCAGAGACAGGCTTTGCAGCCCCGAAGCACTCACGGGACTTGACCAGACGGAACCAGCTTGTGGCAAAACCTGTGCGTGGCAAGCGAACGTGTTGTTCAGGGACGAACGAACGCAGGGTAATCAGCATGATCGCGCTGTGTAGGTAGTCGCATTATTGGATCACTCGTTCGGCCGCAGTTGATCGGCTGAACGGGCGAAAATTGGCTCCGCTGAGCGGAATTCGGCGTTGCCTACCCCCTGGTGTCCAGCGCGCTCTGTTAGCAACTAGCTTTGTTGGCAGGCGTGACTGACCTCACTCGTCGGCTGGTGCGGTGCGATGCCGCTTCAGTGGGTGGGAGCCGACTTTTGATCATGGACAGTGCGCCACCGGCGCGGCAGGATATGGCGTTGCAGTGAGTACACGAGAGAATCCAGCGGGTCTCGTCGTTCTGGCCGTCGATGACGAGATGGCCGGGCTGGACGAGATGAAGTACCTGCTCGGCAACAATCCTCGGGTTGGGCGGGTGCTGACCGCGTTCGACGCGGCCGAAGCGCTGCGCCTGCTGCGCAGCGACGACCCCGAGCTGCTCGGCCGCCGCGACCAAGATGAGTCCATTGTGGACGCCGTGTTCGCGGACGTGTCGATGCCGGGGCTCAGCGGGATGGAGCTGGCCAGGGTGCTCACCGCGTTCCGCAACCCGCCCGCTCTGGTGTTCATCACCGGACACGAGGAGAACGCGCTGGAGGCCTTCGAGGTGGGCGCGTTGGACTACATCATGAAACCGGCCAACGCCGAGCGGGTGGACCGCGCGCTGCGGACGGTCGAGAAGAACAAGCTCCAGGCGGCCAAGGGCCCCCGCGCGCTGGAAGCCGCCGCGCCGGACGACGACGAGGTCATCCCGGTGGAACTCGCGGGAACCACCAAGATGATCCCGCGCAAGAACGTGCGCTGGGTCGAGGCGCAGGGCGACTACGCGCGACTGCACACCACCGACGGCTCGCACCTGGTGCGAATTCCGTTGGCACAGCTGGAAGAACGCTGGGCAGAGGCGGGGTTCCTGCGCATCCACCGGTCGTTCCTGGTGTCGTTGTCGCTGGTCACCGAGCTGCGCATGTCGTCGTCCGGGTATTCGGTGGTGCTCGGCGGCGGACCGCCCCAGGAACTGCCGGTCAGCCGACGGCACACCCGCGAGCTCAAGGATCGGCTGGTCCGGGCGCCGCGGCAGGGCTGGGGCCCGCAGTGAAACCCGGCTCGCCGGGATGAGCCCGGACCACGGCTTCGACATCCGCGGACGACTCGGGGATTCCACACCTCGACCGCGCCGCAAGCGGGTGGTGCTCGCCGATCGCCGCACCCGGCAGGTCGCGCGCACCATCATGGAGTTGGAGGAGCAGACCAGCGTCGGCGAAGTGCTGGTCCGCCACCTAGTGAAGGTGCAGCTGCGCAGCGCGCTGTTGCTGACCGGGGTGGTGGCGGTCGTGCTGCTGGGGCTGCCCGCGCTTTTCTGGGCGGTGCCGTCGATCGGGGATGTGCAGCTGTTCGGCATCCGGCTGCCGTGGTTGCTGCTCGGTGTGCTGGCGTATCCCTTCCTGGTGGTGATCGGGTACCTGTGCACCCGCAGCGCCGAACGGCACGAGCGCGATTTCATCCACATGGTGGAGCAGTAGCGCGCATGATCGACGACGGTTGTCCACACCTAGGCGGCACGGTGCGATGGATGCATTCTCTTGGCCTCTCTTAGGGGCGGTACTGATCGTCGCGGTGACCTTCTGCATCGGGATCTGGGGTTCCCGTTCGGCGCGCGCCACTTCCGACTTCTCCGCCGCGCGACAACTGGTGCGCGAGGAGCACAACGCCGCCGCCATTTCCGGTGAGTACCTCTCGGCGGCGTCGTTCCTGGGCATCGCCGGTCTGGTGCTCAAGGACGGCGTGGACGCGCTGTGGTACCCGATCGGCTTCGTCGCGGGCTATTTGGCGCTGATGCTGTTCGTGGCCGCCCCGATGCGCCGATCCGGGGCGTACACGCTGCCGGACTTCGCCGAGGCACGGCTGGATTCGTTGCGGTTGCGCTCGCTGTGCACCGCGCTGGTGGTGCTGATCGGCTGGTTGTACCTGGTGCCGCAGTTGCAGGCCGCTGGCCTGGGCCTGTCGTCCATCATCGGAAGTCCTTACTGGGTGGGCGTTTTCGCGATCGCGGTGATCGTGCTGACCAGTGTGGCGACCGGCGCGTTGCGCGCCGTCACCCTGGTGCAGGCCTTCCAGTACTGGGTGAAGCTGTTCGCGATCATGGTGCCCGCGTTCGCGTTGTTCATGGTGTTCTTCACGAGTTCGCCGCACCAGGCGCTCGACGAGCCGGCGCCGCCGGTCTTCCCGCAGGAGACGACGGTGTACATCGACGCCGATGTGCGGCTGCAGGTCAGCGAGCCGGTGTGGCTGGCCGACGGTGCCGGGACCGTCTACCTGCAGCCCGGCGAGTATTCGATGGCCGCCGGTACCGAGCTGCGATTCCCGGCGGGCGCCGCGGCTCCGGTGGTCGCGGGCGCCGAGGCGGACAACGCCGGTTGGCTGCGACCGCAGAACGACGGGATCTCCGGCCTGCTCGAAACGTACTCGGTGATCGTCGCGACCTTCCTGGGCGCGATGGGCCTGCCGCACGTGCTGGCCCGCTTCTACACCAACCCGAGCGGCCACGGCGCGCGCCGCACCACGCTCTACGTGCTGGCGATGCTCGGCGCGTTCTACCTCTTCCCGACCATCTTCGGCTTGCTCTCCCGGCTCTACGTGCCGCAGCTGCTGGTCAGCGGTGAGACCGACGCGGCGGTCGTGCTGCTGCCGCAAGCGATGCTGGGCAACTGGGCGGGTGGGTTGCTCGCGGCGATCACCGCGTCCGGGGCCTTCGCCGCGTTCGTGTCGACCTCGTCGGGTCTGGTGGTGAGCGTGGCCGGGGTGCTGTCGTCGAGGGAGGTGGTGCGCGGCCGGACGCTCGACTTCCGGTTGGCCGCCCTGGCGGCCTGCCTGGTGCCGACGCTGCTCGCGCTGCCCGCCGACAACCACGACCTCGCGCGCAGCGTGGGGTTGGCGTTCGCGATGGCCGCCTCGACGTTCAGCCCGGTGCTGGTGCTCGGGATCTGGTGGCGCGGACTCACCGCGGCCGGGGCCGCCAGCGGCATGGTGGTCGGCGGCAGCCTGGTGCTGGCCGCGGTGGTGTGGACCCAGTTCGCCGAGTACTCCGACACGTGGTGGGCGACGCTGGCCAGGCAACCTGCGCTGGTCACGGTGCCGATCGCGTTCGCGGTGACCTATGCGGTCAGCCGGGCCACCCGCGCCCGGATCCCGGCTGGGGTGGGGCGGGTGATGTTGCGGCTGCACGCGCCTGACCGGCTCGGTTTCTTCGACGATCGGCTCACCGCGGGGGCCGTCGAGCAGCCACCGAGCGGCGGTCGCCATCAACGCTGAGTGCGGTCACGCAATGCCCGCACTGGGCCGTTCGGTCTAATTTTTATCAAAATTAAACTACTTTGTGTCCAAATTGGTGCAAACCAATTGTGAATCAATAGGCCAACCAGGTGGAAAACTTCCGAACGGGAGCAATTCGGTTCATCCGGATGGGCTTGACAGCTTCACTCGATCGTTAGATTGCGTACGTCTAACGGGCCTTCACAGCGGACTCCGAACTACGTAGCGTTCCCGCGTTGAATTGATCAGCAGGCTCCCGCACCGGCGGCATCCGGCGGCGGAGCCTTTTCTCGTGGGAGGAACACCTTGAGCGCCACGGACCAAAACGGGTCCGGGTCCGGTATTGACGCCGAAACCTGGGCCGCTGCCCAAAGCAGCCCCGAATTCGCCACGCTGCGACGCAAACTGCGCACCTTCGTCTTCCCGGTCTCGGCATTGTTCCTGGCCTGGTACCTGGTCTACGTGCTGCTCGCCGACTACGCCCATGGCTTCATGAGCATCAAGCTGGTCGGCAACATCAACGTGGGTCTCGTGCTGGGTCTGCTGCAGTTCGTGTCCACTTTCGCCATCACCACCTGGTACGTGTGGTACGCGAACAAGAACCTCGACCCGATCGCCGAGGAGATCCGGGACGACGTCGAGGGAGGCAAGAAGTGATCGCCGCACTACCCCCGCTCGCTCAGAGCGACACCGCTGACCACAGCGTGCTGAACATCAGCATCTTCGGGCTGTTCGTCGTGGTCACCCTGGTCATCGTGTTCCGGGCCAGCCGGAACACCAAGACCGCCTCGGATTACTACGCGGCCGGCCACGCTTTCACCGGCCCGCAGAACGGCGTCGCCATCGCCGGTGACTACCTGTCGGCCGCGTCGTTCCTCGGCATCGCCGGTGCCATCGCGGTCTACGGCTACGACGGCTTCCTGTACTCGATCGGCTTCCTGGTCGCCTGGCTGGTGGCCCTGCTGCTGGTCGCCGAGCTGTTGCGCAACACCGGCCGGTACACGATGGGCGACGTGCTCAGCTTCCGGATGAAGGAACGTCCGGTGCGCACCGCCGCGTCGATCTCCACGTTGGCCGTGACGTTCTTCTACCTGCTGGCGCAGATGGCCGGTGCCGGTGGCCTGATCGCGCTGCTGCTGGGCATCACCAACAAGGCCGGGCAAGCTGCGGTGATCGCCGTCGTCGGCGCGTTGATGATCCTGTACGTGCTGGTCGGCGGCATGCGCGGCACCACGTGGGTGCAGATCATCAAGGCTGCGCTGTTGATCGCCGGTGCCTTCGTGATGACCGTCTGGGTGCTCGGCCTGTACGGCTTCAACCTGTCCGGGCTGCTCGGCGCGGCCGCCGACTCCGCGGGCGAAAGCGTGCTCAACCCGGGCGCGCAGTACGGCAAGACCGCCACCACCAGGCTCGACTTCGTGTCGCTGGGCATCGCGCTGGTGCTCGGTACCGCGGGTCTGCCGCACGTGCTGATGCGCTTCTACACCGTGCCCACCGCCAAGGAAGCTCGTCGCTCGGTGGTCTGGGCGATCTGGCTGATCGGCCTGTTCTACCTGTTCACGCTGGTGCTGGGCTACGGCGCGGGCGCACTGGTCGGGCCGGATGCGATCAAGGCCGCGCCCGGCGGGGTGAACTCCGCCGCGCCGCTGCTGGCGCTGCAGATCGGTGGTCCGCTGCTGCTCGGCTTCATCTCCGCGGTCGCGTTCGCGACGATTCTGGCGGTCGTCGCCGGTCTGACCATCACCGCGTCCGCCTCGTTCGCGCACGACATCTACGCGAACGTGATCAAGAAGGGCGAGGTCGACGACAAGGCCCAGGAGGTCCGGGTCGCCCGGATCACCGCGGTGGTCATCGGCATCGTGTCGATCTTGGGCGGCATCGCCGCCAACGGCCAGAACGTGGCGTTCCTGGTGGCGCTGGCGTTCGCGGTCGCCGCCTCGGCGAACCTGCCGACGCTGCTGTACTCGCTGTTCTGGAAGCGGTTCAACACAGGCGGCGCGCTGTGGAGCATCTACGGCGGTCTGGCGGTCACGATCGTGCTGATCGTGTTCTCGCCGGCCGTTTCCGGTGCCTCCGACGCGATGTTCCCGTCGCTGGACTTCGCGCTGTTCCCGCTGAAGAACCCGGGCCTGGTGTCCATCCCGCTGTCGTTCCTGCTCGGCTACCTCGGCTCGGTGCTGAGCAAGGACACGACCAACGGCGAGAAGTACGCCGAGATGGAGGTCCGGTCGCTGACCGGTGCCGGTTCGGAGAAGGCGATCTCGCACTGAGCTCGTCCGACGCGAAGGCGCCCCGTCCGGCCGCAGCCGGGCGGGGCGCCTTGCCGTTCACGCCGCGGTCAGTTCGGATTCGGCCGCGGTGAAGTGCACTTCCCACATCTCGTCGGCGGCCCAGCGTGGCTCGATCTTGGTCAGCAGAGCGGCCACCCGAGGGTCGGTCATGCGCACGAATCCGGCGAACCGGGGTAGGCCGCCGTCTTCGGGCACGGTCGCCAGATGTCCCCAATCGCTGCCGTTGGGCCAGCGGAGAATGGCTCGACTGGACACGGACTCCCCCTCGGTAGTATTGGAACTGAATCGAACAAGTACACCCTGGCACAAAACGGTCGTGCCGCCTCTGATGCGCCGCAATCTCCTCCAAAAGCGTGATCAACTGCGAACCGAACTCGCATTGCCGCTGGTCAAGGCCACTTCCATCGCTCATTCGCGGATTTGTCCCAGCTCGCCGCCCCTACCGCTGCGGGCGCGGTGGTGATTCCTCGCGAAGTCGCCGATCCTGCGATCCGCACCGGCGCGGGCGAGAACTCGGCGGGCGGGCGGCCGGTCGGCCCGGCGGGGTCTTACGCGGGCACCACGGCCCGCGTGGCAGCATCGGGGTGTGACTACCCCAGTTCCCGGTCATCAGGTGCCCGGCGTGCAGCCGGAACAGCTACCCGCCCAGCTGCCCGCGGGCAGCGTGCTGCTCGATGTCCGCGAGGCGAACGAATGGCAGGCCGGGCACGCGCCCGAGGCCGTGCACATCCCGATGAGTGAGCTCGTGCAGCGGCTCGACGAGATCCCGGAGGCCGACCAGGTCTACGTGATCTGCCGCTCCGGCGGCCGGTCGGCGAAGGTCACCGCGTACCTCAACTCCAACGGCTGGGACGCGGTCAACGTCGAACGCGGCATGAACGGCTGGTCGGCCACCGGTCGGCCGCTGGTTTCCGACGACGCCGACAGCGAGCCGTACGTGCTGTGAGCACTCGACCGCCCGGCCCGGGGTCGCGCATGGAGTGGGTCGCCACTCCACCTGGCGGCCCGCGACGGATCCGGCCGCCGCGTCGGCCGCAGCGCTACACCGGACCACCGGCCTACCCGGCGGTGCCGAGGTGGGGCTTCCCGCTGCTGGCTTGGCGGTGGCCGCTGGCGCTGCCGCTGCGGCCGCACGCGGATCCGATGGTGCGGGCGGAATCGGCGGCCGGGACTGCCATCGCGACGCTGTGGATCACCGCGGCGGTGGCGGTGGTGGCCACCTTCGCGGAAGGCTGGCGGTACGTCCTGCTGGTCATCAGCCGAGGTCAGGCGTTGCCGCGCATGACCCTGGCGATCTCCGACGCCCTGGTCGGCACCACCGGCCTGATCCTCTGGCTGCTCGGCGTGCTCTGCGGTCTGTTCGTCGTGCTGTGGGGTCTGCGGGCGCGCGCCGCGGCCGCCGAGCGCATCGGAGTGCACAGCGCTCGGCCGGATTGGCAAGTCGTCGTCGGGGTGCTGGTACCCGGGCTGAACCTGTTCGTGCCGGGTTCGGTGCTGGCCGAGCTGGAGCATTCGGTGCTGGTGGCCGAGGGCGCGCGCAAGCGCGGTGCCCGACCGTTCCCGACCCTGCGGGTTCGGCTGTGGTGGGCGGTGTGGGTCGCCACCCTGCTGCTCGGCTGGCTCGCCTTCGGCTGGGGATTCCGCGACAGCGTCCAGGCATTGGCCGACGGCGTCGTGCTGCACGCGATCAACAACGCGCTGGTCGCAGTTCTCGCGATCGGGACCGCGAAGATGATCAAGTACCTGATGCGGCTGCTCGCCCCGGCGGACCCGACCGAGCTCAAGCACCTCCGCGTCCGCGAGGTCCGAGCGGCACCCCCGCCGCCGAAGGCGAAGCGCCCCGGCACCGCACCCCGCTGAACTTCAGCTGAGAAGATCAGGATCGCTTTCGGCCGCGGTGCGTCACAAATGACGGCAGCGGGTCGCCCGGCGCCCGCATAATTGGCCGCGTGCGGCAGCCGAGCCCTGACGTTGTTGCGCACCGGGGAGCCTCGGCACACCGCGCCGAGCACACCCGCGGTGCCTACGAACTGGCCCTCGAACAGGGCGCCGATGCCCTCGAATGCGATATCCGGGTCAGTCGGGACGGCCAGCTGGTGTGCGTGCACGACCGGCGCGTCGACCGCACCGCCAGCGGTCGCGGCGTGGTCAGCGAGCTCACCATCGCGGCGATGTCCGAAATGGACTTCGGCGGCCACCGCGAGCTGCCGGAGTCGGCCGACGAGCTGATCCGCCAGCCGTCCGCCGCGCCCGAGCAAGGCGTGCTGACCCTGGACGAACTGCTCGGCATGATCCGGGAACACCCGCGTCCGGCCCGGCTGTTCGTCGAGACCAAGCACCCGGTGCGCTACGGCGGGCTGGTGGAGCAGAAGTTGATCGCGCTGCTGGCCAGGCACGGCTTGGCAGCGCCGGTGGATCGGGAGAGCTCGCCGGTGCTGATGATGTCGTTCTCCCAGTTGGCGCTGCGCCGGTTCCGCGCGGCCGCGCCCGGTGTGCCGACGGTGCTGCTGTTCGACCGGTTCCGCGGATCGTGGTGGTCCGGGGTGCTGCCGCCGTGGGCGGACCTCGCCGGTCCGGGCATCCGACTGCTTCGCGAGCACCCGGGATTCGTCGCCCGCGCCGCCGCGCTCGGCACCGAAACCTACTGCTGGACCGTCGACGATCCTGTCGACGTGGCGCTGTGCAGCAGTGCCGGAGTGCGCTACGTGGCCACCAACGCGCCCGCGGCCACCCGCTTCCACCTGGCCGGTGCTCGCCGCCGTTCGCCTGCGCGGTGACGGGTTGGGACCTGCCCGAGCCGGGAATTCCGCAGGTGATCCGCTGGGTGGCCGCGGACGCGAGCCGATCCACGCACCCTCTAAATCGGATTCTTCGCAGTTCGGTAGCGTCACCGCGAAGTGACCGCGAGCGAGGGGATCTGCAGTGTCGAAGCGAACCGCACCCAAGCCACCGGCAGACACCGGGATCAAACCGCGGCAGCCCTGCCCGTGCGGTTCCGGCAAGCGCTACAAGGCCTGCCACGGCGCGGCCGGTGGCGCTGCCGACGTGATCGTGACCAGGCCTTTCGAGGGTTTGGCCGCCGAGTGCGAGTTGGTGGCGCTGCGCGAGTTCGTGCCGTCGGCGATCGCGAAGCTGCCGCTGCGCGACGACGGTGAGGTCACCCTCGCGACCGTGCTGCCGATGGCCGCGGCGGCCTTGCGGCGGAGCGACGACAAGGCCTTCGTCGGGCTCCAGGTGCAGACCCATTCCGGTGATATCAGCCGGGATCTCGCGCGGGCCGTCGAGTGGGTGCGCTCGGCCGAGGCCGGTGCGTCGCTGTCCGTGGTGGGCCCGGAGACGGCCGAGGTCGGTACCATCCCGACCCGCCTGCAGGACCTGCTCGACCCGGCCGCGCCACTGGACGTCGAGCTGCACGAGGATTTCGCCTGGTGGCTGCCCGATGACGTGGAGCCGACCGGCGATGTTGCGCTTTCCCTGGAGCGGGCGAACGCCGCGATCATGCCCACCGACCGGCTGACCGGAGAAGGTGTGGAATCCGCGTACTGGGTGGACGCCGGGGAGAAGGCCCATCTGCGGTGGGTGCGCCCGGAGCCGGAGGAGCAGCTGCTCGCCGCACTCGCGCGGTTGTCCGCCCGCGGCGAGCTGGCGCTCGGCGAGGACAGCAGGTACGCGGGGTCCTTCCGCGCGCACGGCCTGCTGGTGCCGGTGTGGGACCTCGACCGCGAGAAGCACGCACGCGAGTGGGACGAGCCCGCCGCCGAACTCGGCCGTCGCCTGCGCGAGGCCCTCGGCTCGCTGGACGCGCAGCCGCTGGACACGGCGGAGCGGCGGGCCCGCGACGGGCTCCGAGGCCGCCAGATCACCATCCGCTGACCGGCGATCCGCTTCGGTGGTGTCGGCGATTTGGCGCGAAATCGCTCGTCCCGCCCGTGATCCGCTGGGCCGAACGGGTGATCAACGCCCGAAGAAGGCAACCCGACTTCGCGTTGTGGCGTTCCCTCCACGGCGATATCCGACCTGGAGGGGGTGAAGGGGTGACCGCGCACCTGCCCGCAGTACCGACCGCCGCCGAGGTGACCGGTGTCTGCCAGGGGCGGGCGCGTCAGGGGGATATGGCGACAACAGAAGATGACTTCGCGGAGTTCGTCCGGGTGGCGCTACCCGGGCTGATCCGCTACGGCCACGCCCTGACCGGCAATCCGCACGACGCAGCGGACCTGGTGCAGGCCGTGCTGGAGAAGGTCGGCGCCCGCTGGGCGAAGATCAACCGGAATTGCGAGGACCCCAGCGCCTACGTGCGCAAGGCGATGGCGAACACGCACATCAGCCGCTGGCGCCGAACCCGCCGCGAAACCCTGCTCGCCGATTTCCCGGACGTCCCCGCCGCGATCCAGCACGACCGGCTGGAGAACGAGCCGGTGTGGGTCGCCCTGCGGTCGCTGCCACCGAGGCAACGCGCGGTGGTGGTGCTGCGTTACTACGAGGGGCTTTCCGAGCTGGAGATCGCTGAGACCCTGGGCGTCAGCTGCGGAACGGTGAAGAGCCAGGCCAGCAAGGCGCTGGCGACGCTGCGCAAGCGGCTCGGGCCGTTGGTGGAGGGAGGTGGCGTGTGATGGATCTGGAGGACGAGCTGAAGCGGCTTCTCCGCGACGATCAGCTGGACATCCCGGTGCGCACCGGGGCGGAATGGTCGGTGGTCGCCGGAGCGCGCCGCCGCCGACAGCGCAACGGCATGCTTGCCGCGGTGGGCAGCGCACTCGGTGCGACGTTGCTGGTGGGGGCCGGGGTGGCGCTGGTCAGTGGCCAGTCGGATCAGCCGGTGCAGCCCGCCGTGCCGTCGGTCTCGCAAACGTGGCCGAACCCCGGTTCGACCACGTCACTGGACCCGTCGCAGCTGCAAGGCTCGCCGCCGCAGCCGCAGGTGCCCGGAAATGCGTCGGGAGTGCCGAATCCGACCGGCAAACCCACCCGAACGAGCATCCCGCCGACGATGCTGCGGACGACCACCTCCAAGCCCGATCCGACGAGTTCGGAGCCGTCGACCACCAGCAGTCCGGCCGAGTCTTCGACGCAACAACCCGCGACCGAGCCCAACACGCCGGGTCAGTGATCGCCGCACCGGCTGCGCGGGCGGACCTCAGCGGGCGCCGCCAGCGGTCTTGGGAGCGGTCGCGTCGGCGTCGTCGTCGCCGATCGACTCGCGGGCCATGTAGTTCTCGACGTCGAACATGTTGCCCTTGGACCGGTCCACCACGTTGAGCAGCGTGGACATCGAGGAGACCTCCTCGACCTGCTCCTTGAGGAACCACTGCATGAACTGCTCGCCGAGGTAGTTGCCCTCCTCGCGGGCGGTTCGGGCCAGCGTCTCGACCTCGCGGGTGACCTCGCGCTCCTGCTCCAGGGCGAGCGCGACGAGTTCGCGGGTCTCGGTGAAGTCGTTGCGCACCTGCTCGACGGCCGGGATGGTCGGCTTGATGTTGTTGTCCATCAGGTACTGGACGATCATCATCGCGTGGTTGCGCTCCTCCAGCGCCTGCCGGTAGAAGTGCGCGGCCAGCCGTGGCAGGTCCTCGTTGTCGAACCAGACCGCGACCGCGATGTACTGCTGCGCGGCAGTGAATTCATTTCGGATCTGTTCCTGCAGCAGGTGTTCGAACTTCGATTCCCGGTGCTGAATCTTCTTCGCGGTGACAGCCATGTCGCCAATATACTCTGGAATCAGTCCAGATACATTTCAGGTGAACCAGACAATGATATGGTTCTCCATAGTGTGAACGCGTTTAGCTGAGGCAATCCTCAAATAATTAAGCCAAGCCAAACCTACGCTGTTTTGGCTGGTAGTGGCGTTCCTGTTGCTTCGAGTGACTGCTGTTCCAGTCAAGCTCCAATTATCACCCGGATTGGGAAAACCTTTCCCCGCGAAGGGGCACCCGAGGCGAGTTTCGCCGTTGTTGGGTGCCCCTCGAATCTCCACCCGATCAAGTGGTCGGGAACTGCTCGTCGGCTTTGGGGACCGAGCTGTCCACGAAGTCGTGGAAGCCGTCATCGCTGTCCGGGGTGTTGTTTCCCCAGAAGTTGTAGCCCTCGTAGTACCTGCCGCCGTCCGCGGCGTAGTTCTGCTGGTGGTACTGCTCAAAGCCGAGCGTGCCGCGCATCACGATGCTGCCCGGCTTGCGCACGTCGGAGATCTGCTCGGCGGCGTGGTAAACCCGGCCGCTGCCCGCCGGTTCCCGCCACGGCGGGGCGTTGTCGACGGCCCCCTCGGTGCGGTTCTTGGCGGCTTGGCCCAGGTCGTCGGCCCGACCGCGCAGCGCGGTGCCGGAGTCGGCGAGTTCGTCGGCCCGGCGGCCCAGGTTCGTCGCGGCGTCGGAGACCTTGCCCGCCGCCCCGCCGAGGTCGCCGCCCCTGGCCAGTGCGCTGCCGGTCGAGCCGAGCACAGCACCGCCCTTGGTGATCGAGTTGCCCGCCGCACCGAGTTTGCCGCCCGCACCCGCGAGTTTGCCGCCGACCTCGGCCATCGCCTTGGCCATGTCGTCGGTCGCCTTGGCGAGGTAACTACCGGCCTTGCCGAGCTTGGCCACCAGTTGGGCGATCTTGGCGGTGCACTTGCCCACCGTCATGCCGATGCGGCCGACCGCGTAGGCGAGGTAGCCCGCCACCGTCGCGCCGAAGCTGATCACCGAGCCCGCGACGGCCGCGAGCGCGCCCTTGACCAGCTCGGCGACCACCGCGGCGATGATGTCGCGGATCAGGCCCCGGCAGGTGGCGACCATGGTGCCCGCGGTGGCGATGGTGGCCGAGGCGGTACCGGCGGCGATGGACATCGCTTCGACGCCGCTCGCGAGTTCCTGGGACCGCTGCCGGTAGGCCTCGCCGGCCGGGCCGGACCACTCGGCGGTGTGCTGGTCGACGGTGCCGGGGATCTCCCCGGCCAGCTTCTCCAGATCGCCCCGGACCTGCTGCCAGGTGTCGGCACCGGCCTTGATGCCCACCGGGTCACCGGCGAAGAAGTCGAGGATGTTGCGGAACACGAAGAAGTGCTCCATCAGCCAACCGACTCCGGCGGCGAGCGCGACACCGATCGGATCGATCGCGGTGATCAGCCCGTCCAGCGCCAGGATGCCCGCGCTGGCCGCGAACTCGCCCCAGTCCTCGTTGCTCAGGGCGGTGAAGGTGGCCCGCGCCGAGTCGACGGGTCCGGCGCCGGAGGTGAGCCCGGCGGCGGTGTTGACGTCGCGGAAGACATCGGTCACGGCTTGATCCCTTCGAGGCACAACGCGACGTCGTCGTCGGTCTGCCGGTAGTCCGCGGCGCAGTCGTTGACGCCGGTGGCGAGCTTGCGGGTGTGTTCGGCGAACTTGCCTATCTCGATGGCGGCCCGCTGGGAGGTCTCCCGGGCGTCCACCGAGAAGACCTGGCCGACGATCCCGAAGCTCTCGATGCCGAAGTCGACGCCGCCGCCGGACTCCCCGGCTGCGGCGATCCGGTCGGCGAGTCCGTTCAGGTACTCGCCGTGCGTGGCCAGGTGATGGGGGGTGACGGTGAAGATCATGGTGGCTCCAGTGGTTCAGCGCAGGAACGTCTGCGGCATGTCGTCGTCGTAGTCGTCGTAGTCGGCGGCGCCGCGTCGCGGTGCCTGCCGGGGGGCCGGGCGCTGCTCGGGCGCCGCGGCCGGTTGGCTGGTCGCGGCGGTTTCTTCGGCCTCGGTGATGCGGCTGCGCAGGAACTGCATGGCCTCCGCACCGGCCACCGGTTCCACCGCCTGCGCCATCCGCCGCGCGACGCCGCGCTGAGCTGTGCCGCCCAGCCGCAGGATGGTGGCGCTCAGTTCGGTGGGACCGCGCTGCATCGCTTCCCGGGTGATCTCCAGCGCTTGCAGCGCACCGCCTGCGTTGACGGTGACCCGGACGCCGCCCGCGCTGGCGGTTTCGGTCAACGCCGCCAGCTGCACCTGCAACTGCTCGGACTGCTGGATCATGGACTCGGCCTGGGTTTGCAGCGACGCGAGCCACTGCTCTGCCGTTTGGTCATTCACTGGTGGTCCTTCACGTCTTTCGGGGGGACTCGCCTTGTGATGATCACTTTGCAACGGCGGTTCAGGGGCGCCGAATTCTTTGACGAATCATTAATGACCACAACCAGATTCCCGCCCCGAGGCAGACGGCCGGGAGCGCGACGAGTGCCATGATTCCGGGCCATTTCGGGGAAAACAGCAATGCCACGGCGATCCCGCAGCCACCCGCGAGCAGCGATGTCCAGCGATAGCGGGATCTTTGCGCGAATTTGACGGGTGCGCCGGGCGGTGGGTAACCGCCCCGGCGGCGGCCGATCGTCAGCACGGCTGCGACGACGAGCACCAGGTGTCCGGCGATGATGAGCAGCAGCCCCAGCACGGGCAGCGCGCGGTACCCGACGCCACCGGCGATGACCAGCCACCAGCCCGCTGCTAGCACCGGGAGCAGCGATCGCTGTTCCGGTACCCGCGGCGGGATCCGGACCCCCAGGAAGGCGAGGCCGAGCAGGGGGATCAGCAGCGCCCAGCCCAGCGCGGCGTACGGCGTCGGCTCGGCCACGACCACGTCGAAGCCCCGGTCGGATTCCCGGCGGACCACCGGTTTCCGGGGCTCGTCCGGGGTCAGCGCGGAATTGCCGAAGTGCCACCGGGTTTCGCCGCCGTCGGACCAGTTGACCACCGCATCGCAGCTCCACCAGAAGCCGAGGCCGGAGGTGCTGATCGGGCCGACGCGCTGGCAGTTCGTCGCCGTCGCGGTGCCGTGCCTGCTCGCCATGCCGTCCGCGGCGGTCATCCCGGTCGCGCCGAGCACGGTCAGGAAGATCAGCGCGACGAACACCCGCACCAGGATCTGCGCGCCGAGGTGCGCGGCGCGACGGGATATCGACGCCGGGGTCACGGGCTTCCTCTCGCCGCCGGTTGATCAGGACAACGCAATCACCGACGACGCCCGGAATCCCGTTTACTTACGCACTCTTACCGCGCTACCCGCCGGTGGCTCACAGCGCGGCTCGGATGATCGGGCAGGACATGCAGCGCGGCCCGCCGCGGCCGGAGCCGAGCTCGGAGCCGCTGATCCGCAGCACCTCGATCCCGGCATCCGCCAGCCGGGCGTTGGTCTCCGCGTTGCGCTCGTAGGCGACCACGACGCCCGGTGCCACCGCGAGCGTGTTGTTGCCGTCCTCCCACTGCTCGCGCTCCGCGGTGACCGGGTCCAGGCCGGTGTCGATCACTCGCAGGTGGTCGATGCCCATCGCCTCCGCCGCCGCGGTCAGGAACGGGCTGGGACCGGAAACCGCCAGGTCACCGTCCAGCGGGCGCAGGGTGTAGGCGTGCAGCGAATCCTGGATCGCCGGGTACATCACCACCGCGTCGCGGTCGACCATCGTGCAGACCGTGTCCAGGTGCATCGACGACCGGGTCTGCTCGATCGGCACGGCCAGCACGGTGTGCGCCAGGCCGTCGGCGAACACCGAGCGGGCGAACGACTCCGCACCGGCCGGGGTGGTGCGCTCACCCACCCCGATGGCCACCACACCCGGCGCGAGCAGCAGCACATCGCCGCCCTCCACGGGCGCGGAGTGCGCGCCGTAGGCGCGGGCGGCGTGCGAGAACCGCGGGTGGTAGGCGTAAACCAGGTCGGTGAGCGAGGATTCGCGGCGGCGCGCGGGCATCGCGAGGGCCGCGATCGCGACCCGGCCGCCGACCCACACCGACGAGTCGCGGGTGAACAGCAGGTTCGGCAGCGGGTCGATGGCGAAGTCGTGCGGGTGGTGCATCCGGCGGACCAGCGACTGCCCTTCGGCGGCGGGCAGTTCCTCGAACGTCATGCCAGCGATGAGGATCTCGGCCATCGCGGCGTCATCCACGCTGGATAGGTGGGAGCGCAGCGTGTCGGAGATGTCGGCGCCCAGCTTGCGTTCGTCCACACCCGTGAGCACGGCCGCCGCGCGAGCGCGGGGGTCGTGCAGCGCCTCGGTGATCAGCTCGCGCAGCAGCAGCACTTCCACGCCCCGGTTGCGCAGCAGCTCGGCGAACGCGTCGTGCTCCTCCTGCGCGCGATCGACCCAAGGGATCGCGTCGAACAGGAGTTGGTCGCTGTTGCGCGGCGTGAGCCGCTTCAGCTCGGTGCCCGGTCGATGCAGCAGCACCGCGTGCAGCGGGCCGACCTCGCTCTGGACGTGTGGTTCGGTCACGACGTGCAGCCTAGCCGCGACGAACCAAAACGTCCGTGGTCAGCGGAGATTTCGATTGTTCATTAACCAAATCAGGGTTGGAACAGTCGAATCGTTGCGCATTCCGAAGCTCGCGATAGCCCGCCGGGACCCGACGTTCCCGGTACGACCCGCGCCGGGTGTGTCAGGGCAGCCAGCCGACGCGACCGCGCAGCGCCGCGTACCCGACGAAGGCCACCACGTCGATCAGCGCGTGGCCGATGATCAGCGGCCACAGCCGGTTGGTGCGCTGCCAGGCCCGTCCGTAGACCAGGCCCATCACGATGTTGCCGACGAAACCGCCGAAGCCCTGGTAGAGGTGGTAGCTGCCGCGCAGCACCGCCGAGAACCACAGCGCACGGTTCTCCGACCAGCCCAGCTGGCGCAGCCGGGTCAGCAGGTACGCCACCACCAGGACCTCTTCGGCGAAGGAGTTGCCGAACGCGGCCAGCGTCAGAACCGGCGCCCGCCACCACGCGGAGTCCAATGTGGACGGCTCGACGGTCAGGCTGACACCCAGCGCGTGGGCGATGAGGTACAGGCCGAGGCCCGGGATGCCGATCAGCGCGGCCAGCCCCATTCCACCGGCGAGATCCCGACCGGGGCGGGACCGGTCCAGGCCGACCCGCCACAGCGCCATCCCGCCGCGCCACAGCAGGAACGCCCCCAGCCCGCCCCAAGCGCACAGCCGCAGCACGTTCGCCAGCTGCTGCAGCAGGTCCAGCAGCCCCAGCTCGGCCTGCGGAACGTTGATCGCGACGTGCTGATCGGCCAGCGGCTCGGGGCGCAGCAGGGCGTCCAGCAGGGACAGCAGGCTCTGCAGGCCGGAGAGGCCGAGCGTCACGGTGAACACCACGATCAGCTCGATGCTGATCGCCTTGCGCTCCCGCCGATCGGTGATCGCCGCTGGTTCACCGGGCCGGGTCGGGGTCAGCCATGCGCGCAGGGTGCTCACGCGACGAACGGTACCCGGATCGGTGACACCGGCCGCCAGCTGCTCGATGTCTGGCAAAACCGGGAAAGTCGTCGCGGAACTGGCCGGCGATGCCGCGGCGTCGGATCGGTGTCGGCCCGGCGGAGGTGGGGCATGGACGTCTTCGTGTGGGGCGGAGCGGACACCGCGCACGCACTGCGCGCACTGCAGGCGCTGCGCTGCTTCGAGGTGCTGGACGGGCCGATCGGACCAGCGGACGTGGTGGGGGTCCGGGACGGTGTCGTGGTGGAGCTGCGGTACTCGGATCCGGGCGGGCTGCTGGTGCGGTTCGTCGACGGGCGGCGGCCGGGCCAGGCGTCGATCGTGGCGCACTCGTTCCTCTGGATGATCACCCGCCGGGCGCCGGTGGAGGAGGCGATGCTGGTCGGTCCGGGCATCGAGCCGCTGCGCTTCCGGGACGGCCGGATCCAACGCCTCACCGTCCTCGGCGAATGCTGCACCGACGAGTGACCGGCGCATCGTCGCAGGTGAGACCGATTCTCCGGCGGGCAGCCGGAACCGGCGCTGCCCGGCGGCAGGTCAGGCCGAGGGCTGTTGGGCGAGGAACGGGCAACCGACGAGGCGGCGGAGTTCGGCGCCGAGGTGTTCGGTGGTGCTGACCGGTCGGGAGAACGCCAGCCGCACGTCGTGATCGCCGTCGGCGGACTCCACCCGCAGCCGCAGCCCGTACTTGTCCAACCCGAGCGGCCGGATGTGCCCGCCGCGCAGCTGTTCCGGCAGGTGCCGGGCCAGCAGCCCGACCACATCGCGGTGCGACAGCTCCAGGTGCCGCAGCCAGCCGTCTTCGTGCAGGCAGAACGGATCCGGGGCGGCGGCCTGGAATTCCGCCGGATCCACCGAACTGGTGCCCTCCGAGTCGGCCAGCACCAGCGAGGCCGACTCCAACCGCAGCACGCTCGCGCCGTGCCCGGCGTCCAGCAGCCGGGGGTCCGGCCGCTCGTCGACGACCGAGAGCACCGCGGCGCGCGCCTCGGCCGGGTCGAGCAACCGCACCCAGCCGGTCAGCCACAGCAGACCGCGCACCGGCTCGCGCAGCCGGACCGGGGTCGGGTCGGCGAGTTCCAGGACCGCGGCGAGCTCGCCGCGCGGCGCCTGCCAGGAGGCGGCGATCAGCGGGTGCTCGTCGGCCAGCAGCATGGTCGCGGTGCCGTCGGAGTGCACGTGGTGCAGCAGCGGTGCGATGCGCGCCGAAGTCTCGCCGGACGGCAGCAGCGCCGCGCGGCCACCGCGCTTGGCAATGCTCCTGGCTCGTTCCGCGGGGCTAGGCGTCGCGGGCCGCCGGATGGTCGTCTCGCCCACTGCTCACCTCCAAGTTAGGCAAACCTAACTTAAATGCTGGGTGCGGGGAAGTCGTTTCCTTCGAGTTCGCTCGGAACGGGAAGTACGACATGCCCAACCGAACCGTTCGGTCCAGTCGCTTCGCGCTCACGCAAAGTGACCACCGACAGGTGCTCCGACATCGTCTCGCGAGGACGGTTCGACCGGGAATGCTCGGGTCGGCGATCCCGTGATCGAGACGTCCGTGGCTGGCGCCAGGCGATCGAACCGATCCACGCATCTCTCTTATTACCAGCTGGAACGCCATCGTGGGACGCCAACCGGAGTAGTGCGCAAGGGTCCGTGCGACCGCTGTCGGCGACGGGTGGATGATGATGTCCAAACCCGGCGAGGGAGGCGCGAATGACCCCGCCAGTCGTCCGCTTATCGGGCACCTTTGTTCACTGGCCGATACGGCATTAGCGTGTCTGCCGTGTCAAGCGCTGTTGAGCTTCCCGCGCCCGGTCCGCGCGGCATCCCGCCCCTGTTCGCCCGACTGGTTGACGACGCGGCGTTGTTCCCGCCCGGGACCGCGGCGGTACCGCAGGCGGTGGCCGACCACCTCGAAGCACGCGACGGCGAGTACACCGGTCTGCTCGGGCCGATGCTGTGCCAGGCGTCCAGGCTGGCCGAACTGATCACCGAACTGGCGAAGGTGAAACCGAGCGTGCCAGTGCCGCTCTCGCTGGTGTGCGACACCGGATTGGGTGGCGTGCCCAAGGCCCTGTCGATCATCGAGGGACGGCAGGAGCTGCTGGCGCTGCGGATGGTCGAGATGCCGGCGCCGTCGGACGTCGACGACATCTGGCTGGAGCGGGTGTCGGAGTTCGTTCCCGAAGACATCATCCGAGTGGTCGAGCCACGCCGCGGCGGCAACGGCTGGCTGGACGGCATCCGGCGGGTCGCCGAACACGGCTGCTGGCCGAAGCTGCGCTGCGGCGGGCAGACCGCCGAGTCGGTGCCGTCCGTCGACGTGATCACCGATTTCCTCGCGGTGGCGGGCACCCTCGACGTTCCGTTCAAAGCCACCACCGGGCTGCACGCCGCGGTGCGCAGCGCCGATCCGGAGACCGGGTTCATCCACCACGGCTTTCTCAACCTCCTGGTGGCGACCGCCCGCTCGCTGTCCGGCAAGGACGTGCGGGCGGCGCTGGCCAGCACCGACGGTGCCGCGCTCGCCGAAGAGGCAACCGCGCTGTCCGACGACGCGGCCAACGCGGTGCGCGACGTGTTCGCCTCCTACGGCTCGTGCTCGTTGCAGAACCCGGTCACCGACCTCGAAGGATTGGGGCTGCTTTGACCTGGATCGAGGACCCCGAGTTCGCCCCGGACAAGCCGTTCGGCCCGCAGACGCTGCCCTACGGGGTGCTGGTGACCGGCGGCGGTCCGGTCGTGGCGGTGCGGGTCGGGCGGCATGCGCTGCCGTTGCGCGGCATCGCCGGGGCGCTGGGTCCTCGATCGGCCGAGCTGGTCTCCGGAGGCTCGCTCGACCCGCTGCTGGCCGCGGGCCGAGCGCACTGGCAGGAGCTGCGCGAGCGGCTCACCGAGATCGTCACGGCGGACCGCGCGCCCACCGGTGCGGACCTGGTGCGCACCGACTGGCACACCCTGGTGCTGCCGTTCACCGTCGCCGACTACGTCGACTTCTACTCGTCGCGCCACCACGCCGAGAACGTCGGGCGCATCTTCCGCCGCGGCGCCGCGCCGCTGGCGGAGAACTGGGCGTACCTGCCGGTGGCCCAGCACGGCCGGGCGGGCACGGTGTACGTCTCCGGTACCGACATCCACCGCCCGAGCGGACAGCGCAAGGCGGCCGGTGATCTGCAGCCCGCGTTCGGCCCGACCCGGCGGCTGGACTTCGAGGTGGAGGTCGGGTTCGTCTGCGGCGGCGAGTCGGCCAGCCGGGTGCCCACCTCGGAGTTCGCCGAGCACGTGTTCGGCCTGGCGCTGGTCAACGACTGGTCCGCGCGGGACGTCCAGGCCTGGGAGTCCAAGCCGCTGGGGCCGTTCCTGGCCAAGTCGTTCGCCACCTCGGTCGCCGGGTGGATCACCCCGCTGGCCGCGTTCGAGCACGCGCGGGTGCCGGTGCCGGATCCGGAGCAGGCGTTGCAGCCCTACCTCGTCGAGGACGAGCCATGGGGGTTGGACCTCCAGCTGGAGGTGCGGTGCAACGAGACGCTGCTGTCCCGGCCGCGCTTCGAATGCATGGCCTGGTCCCCAGCGCAGCAGTTGGCGCACATGACGGTGAACGGTGCGCCGGTGCGCCCGGGTGATCTGTTCGCCTCGGGCGCGGTGTCCGGGCCGCAGCGCGACCAGTGGGGCTGCCTGCTGGAGCTGACCTGGGGCGGTGCGGAACCGATCACGCTGCAAGACGGTGAGCAGCGCACCTTCCTCCAGGACGGGGACCGGGTGACACTGAGTGGCAGCGCGCCGGGGCCCGACGGCTCGGTGGTCGGGCTCGGCGAGGTGACCGGCACGGTGCTGGCCGCGGCTCGGAGGTGACGCGATGGCCCGACCCAGCCCCGAGCCGATCCGCGCCCCGATGGGCCTGCCACGGGAGGCCCAACCGGCCACCAAGGAGAGTTCGCTGACCCTGGAACGCGGGCTCAGCTTGCTGCAAGCGGTGGCGGACGCGGAGAGCGAGGCGCCCAGCATCAGCGACCTGGCGGCGACCGTCGGGGTCAGCCGGGCGGCCGTGTACCGGCTGCTCGGGCCGTTGCAGAGCCGGGGCCTGGTGCGCCGGGAAGGGTCGAAGGTGCGGCTCGGTCTCGGCGTGTTGTGGCTGGCCGGGCGGGTGTTACCGCAGTTGCGCGTCGCATCGCTGCCCGCGCTGCGCGCGCTGGCCGAGAAGGTCGGTGCGACGGTGCACCTGACGGTGGCCGACGGCAGCGAGGCGCAGGCCGTGGCGGTCGTCGAGCCGTCTTGGACGAGCTACCACGTGTCGTACCGGGTCGGCACCCGGCATCCGGTGCAGCGCGGCGCGGCCGGTCGCGCCGTCGACCTGCCGCCCGGCGGGCCGCGCTGGATCACCAGCAGCGGCGACTTGCAGCCGGGGGCTTTCGGGGTAGCCGCGCCGGTGCGCGGGGTGCCAGGGCTGCGCGCCAGCGTCGGCGTGGTGGCCCTGCAACCGCTGGCCCCGGAGGAGATCGGCCCGTTGGTGCTGGAAACCGCCGAAGCAGTAGCCGAAGCCCTCCGCTGAACCCGAAACCCCTGATCAGGTGAGCAGTGAAGGGCACCTTCGACCGGCATAGTCGGTCAAAGGTGCCCTTCACTCGGCACGATCCACCCGGTGGTGAGGGGCATCCGTGACCCAGTTACTTGGGCACGGGTGCCCCCCACCGGGTTATGAGTTGAGGGCTTGGTTGATGTCGGCCCAGATGTCCTCGGGTTGTTCGATGCCGACCGAGAGGCGGATGACTCCTTGGCCGATGCCCGCCGCGCGGAGCTGTTCGTCGGTGAGTTGGCGGTGCGAGGTGCTTGCCGAGTGCATGGCCAGGGTTTCGACGCCGCGCGGCCCACCGCGAACATCTCGGGGAGGTCGGCGACCTGCACCATCGGATTCGAGATCGTCTCCACGTAGAGCATCCTGGTGTTCGCTCGCAGCGCCTGGCGCGTCTCGTCGGGCCCCGACACGTAGCTGACCTCGATGCCCCAGCGGTGTGCCAGGTTCTCGAAGGTCGCGAACGTGCCGCCGTAGAGGCTGCGCTGGGCGATTACGTGGTCGCCGCTGCTCAGCTGCGTGATCAGCACCGCGTTGATCGCGCCCATGCCGGATGAGGTCGCGAAGGCGGCCGCACCGCCTTCCAGATCCATGACGGTGTCCTCCAGCGCCCGCACGGTCGGGTTGCCCATGCGGGTGTACACCGGCTGGCCGTTCGGGTCTGCCATGCCGTCGGCGAATGAGTCCGGATCGGTGAAGGCGAAACCGGAGCTCTGGTAGAGCGGCACGGTCAACGGTCGGCTCGCCGGGATCTCGGGGGTGCGGACGTGGACGCATCGCGTGCTCTCGTGGGTCATGCGCCCAGGCTTCCGGCCGCTGCCGCGCGGAGAAAGCGCCAATTCCGATGGATTGGCTCCTTGGTGGAACCAATGTAGGTGCCGGTTCCGGTGGTGCCGTCGAAGATCCCCATGCGCTGGACGCTCGGGCCACAGGTGGGACCAGGACTGCCGTGGCCCGGTGGCGAGCCAGATCGCGGTGCCCTCGTAGTAGGTGTCCACGCCGCGTCGGGTGTCCACAGTGGTCAGTGGTCGGACGTCGCGGAAGTGGCGCGGCAGGTGTTCCCGCGTGGAGCGCAGAACGCCTCGATCTGCACCACGCCACCGGGTGCGCGGTGTCCGGTGTGACGCGCACGTAGGACTGCGCCGGGACCCTTCGGCCAGCGCGCTGGGGAACCAGGACACCCGCCGTCGTGCCGACGATGGAGAGGCCGCCGAGGACGCCGAGAATCGTCTTGCGCATGAGCATTTCCCCTTCGAACCGCCCCAGCCGCTTTGCTCCGGAATACGCATCGGTTAGCGTTTCGGATTTTGACGCAGTGTGTTCTCAGCCACTTTCGTGTCATTCATTTGTCTAGTAGGAACGGCATTCCGGCGGCATTTGCTGCGCAGCGTGGTCGGGACCAAGGTCCCCTTGAGTACAGGACTCTCGACTGGCGGAAAGGGGGCCCTTGCCTCTGCGGAACCTGACGTCGGGGCGGCAGGGTGGACATCGTGGATCTGCTCGACATCGCCCGCTGGCAGTTCGGGATCACCACCGTCTACCACTTCCTGATGGTTCCGCTGACCATCGGGTTGGCGGTGCTGGTCGCCGGAATGCAGACCGCGTGGTATCGCACCGGCAAGCAGCGCTACCTGAAGATGACAAAGTTCTGGGGCAAGCTGCTGATGATCAACTTCGCGATGGGCGTGGTCACCGGAATCGTCCAGGAATTCCAGTTCGGCATGGCCTGGAGTTCCTACTCCCGCTTCGTAGGTGACGTCTTCGGTGCCCCGCTGGCGATGGAGGGACTGCTCGCGTTCTTCGTCGAATCGACCTTCCTCGGGCTGTGGATCTTCGGCTGGGACCGGCTGTCCAAGGGCGTGCACCTGGCCTGCGCGTGGGCGTTCTCGCTGGCCACCGTGCTGTCCGCGTACTTCATCCTGTCCGCCAACTCGTGGATGCAGCACCCGGTCGGCATCGAGGTGGTCGACGGTCGGCCCCGGCTGACCTCGATCTGGGCGATGCTGGGCAACAGCACCGTGCTCGCCGCGTTCCCGCACACCGTGTTCGGCTGCTTCGCGGTCGCCGGTTCGTTCCTGATCGGCATCGCCGCGTGGCAGATCGCCCGGCACCACGGCAAGTCCGATCCGGCCGACGAGGACCGCCGCGCCTGGCACGCCTCGATGCGGCTGGGCGCCTGGGTCGCGGTGTTCGCCTTCGCCGGGCTGGCGATCTCCGGAGACGTGCAGGGCAAGCTGATGTTCCAGCAGCAGCCGATGAAGATGGCCTCCGCGGAGGCGTTGTGCCACACCGAGGCGCCCGCCAGCTTCTCGGTCTTCGCCATCGGCGACGTCGGCCGATCCGACTGCGAGGCCGTCAAGAGCATCACCGTGCCCTACATCCTGTCCTACCTCGCCAAGGGCGATTTCAGCAGCGAGGTGCGGGGCGTGCAGGCGCTGATCCCGGAGTACCAGGCCAAGTACGGCACGCACTACCCGGACGATCCGCGGCTGGGCGCGTTCGCGGGCCAGCCGATCGACTACGTGCCGAACCTGCCGGTGACCTACTGGGGTTTCCGGATGATGATCGGATTCGGCGGCCTCGCCGCGCTCGGCGCCGTGTTCGTGCTTTGGCTGACCCGGAAGCGGAGATTCCCCGAGGGTCGCGCGTGGGCGCCGTTGGCGGTGCTGAGCATCGCGCTGCCGTTCCTCGGCAACATCGCCGGTTGGGTGTTCACCGAGATGGGCCGCCAGCCGTTCGTGGTCGCGCCCAACCCGGACGCATCGGGCGTCGACGCAGTGTGGATGTTCACCGCATCGGCCGTGTCCGCGGGAGTTGCGCCGGGCGAGCTGCTGACCTCGGTGATCGCCTTGACCGCGCTGTACGGCGTGCTGGCGGTCGTGGAGGTCTTCCTGATCGTCCGCTTCGTGCGCGGCGGCTTCGCCGGGGTGATGCCGCCCGAACCGCCGGAAGGCGAGCCCGAATCCGGCGAAGCCCTGTCGTTTGCGTACTGACGAGCTGAAGGGGATCTGCGATGGATCTGCCCACCTTCTGGTTCTGCGTGATAGCCCTGTTCTGGCTGGGCTACCTGTTCCTGGAGGGTTTCGACTTCGGCGTCGGGATGCTGCTGCCGTTCCTGGGCCGAAACGACACCGAACGACGGGTGCTGATCAACACCATCGGCCCGGTGTGGGACGGCAACGAGGTGTGGCTGATCGTCGCGGGCGGCGCCACCTTCGCCGCGTTCCCGGGCTGGTACGCGTCCCTGTTCAGCACGGCCTACCTGCCGTTCCTGGTGTTGCTGCTGGTGCTGATCGGGCGCGGGGTGGCCTTCGACTACCGCGGCAAGGTGGACACCCATCGGTGGCGGCGGAACTGGGACCTGGTGATCGTGCTGGCCTCGTGGATCGCGCCGCTGGTCGTCGGCCTCGTGCTGACCGCGAACGTGTTCGGCCTGCCGTTGGACGTGCACGGGGACCGGGTCGGCGGCTGGTGGACGATCTTCACCGTGCCCAGCGTGATCGGTGCGCTGGCGGTGTGCGGGTTCGCCTTGCTGCACGGCGCGATCTTCCTGGCGCTCAAGACCGAGGGCGAGATCCGGGAACGGGCCAGGCGGTTCGCGCTGCGGGCCGGGGTGCCGCTGCTGCTGCCGGTGATCGCGCTGGTGCTGATCGCGCAGTTCGCGGAGGGCTCGTCGTGGACCTGGGTGCCGCTGGTGATCGCGCTTCTCGCGGCGCTGGCCGGGCTCGGTCGGCTGCTGCGGGGCCGGGAGGGCCAGGCGTTCGCGCTGCAGGGCGTGGCGCTGGCCGGGGTGGTGGTGACCCTGTTCGGTGCGCTGTGGCCGAACGTGATTCCGTCCACTTTGGACGCAGCGTGGTCGCTGTCCGTCGCGGACACCGCGTCCAGCCCGTACACGCTGACCGTGATGACCTGGGTCGCCGCCATCGGTGCCCCGGCGGTGCTGATCTACCAGGGCTGGACCTACTGGGTGTTCCGCAAGCGCATCGGCACCAAGCACATCCCGCCGGTGCACGCCCCGTCGTGACCGGTTCCGGTTGCCAGCCGCCGATTTCCCGCAGGAGTACCTGATGAGCCCGTTGGGAGCGCTGCCCCGGCTGTCCGGGTCGGCCCGACGTGCGCTCGTCGCGGCCGGGCTGCTGTCGGTCGGCGGTGCGATCGCGCTGATCGTGCAGGCCTGGGCGCTGAGCAGTGCGCTCGCGGCCGTGGTGACCCGAGGTGCGGAACCGGCGGCGATCAGCGGTCCCCTCGTGGTGCTGGCCATCGCGGTGGTGGTGCGGGCCGGGCTGGGCTGGGCGACCGAAGCGGTATCCGCCCGGGCGGCCGCGGGCGCGAAGGAGGAACTGCGCGGCCTGCTGCTGGATTCCGCGCTGCGGCGCGGCCCGGAGTGGATCCACCGGCACGGCCCGGCGGAGCTGACCTCGCTGGCCACCAGGGGCCTCGACGCGCTCGACGCGTACTTCACCAAGTACCTGCCCGCGCTGGTGACCGCCGCGGTCGTGCCGCCGCTGGTAGGTGCCTGGATCCTGTTCTCCGACTGGGTTTCCGCGCTGGTCATCGTGATCACCGTGCCGCTGGTCCCGCTGTTCGCCTGGCTGGTCGGCAAGTACACCGAGCAGCGCACCTCGCGGGCCGCCGATGCGGTGCAACGGCTGTCGGGGCAGCTGCTGGAACTGATCCGGGCGCTGCCGGTGCTGACGGCCTTCGGGCGGGCGCGGGCGCAGGGCGAAGTGGTCCGCCGGGTAAGCGATGCGCATCGCCGCACCACGATCGCGACGCTGCGCATCGCCTTCCTCTCCGCGCTGGTCCTGGAGCTGCTCTCGTCGCTGTCGGTAGCGATGGTGGCCGTCGGTATCGGTCTGCGGCTGGTCTCCGGCGATCTGGACCTGGCCACCGGATTGTTGGTGCTGGTGCTGGCCCCGGAGTGCTACCTGCCGCTGCGGGCCGCCGGAGCCGCGCACCACGCCAGCGAGGACGGTGTCGAGGCCGTCCGCCGCGTCGACGAGATCGCGCAGCAGGCCGTGCGCGGCAACGCCGGTTCGCACCGGAACAACCGCTCACGAGAGCTTCGGGATGCGACGTTGCGGGTGGTGGGGTTGCGGGTCCGGCGGCGCGACGGGTTCGCGCCCGACGGGTTGAGCTTCGTCGCGCGACCCGGCGAGATCGTGCGGCTGGAGGGCTTCGGCGGCATCGGCCCGAGCGGCAGCGGGAAGTCGACGACGATGTCGGTGCTGCTCGGCTTCGCCAGCCCGGAAAGCGGCACGATCACCTGCGGTGACGTGGACATCGCCGACCTCGACCCGGCCGACTGGCGGCGCCGCGTCGCATGGGTGCCGCAGCGCCCCACCTTCACCGGCGGCACCGTCACCGACGAACTCCTGATCGCCACCGCCGACCAACCCGACCTGGCGGATCAGCTGGCGGTTGCGCTCGACGCCGCGGCCGCCACGCATCTGCGCGATCGCCGCATCGACGAACTGTCCACAGGGGAGCGTCAGCGGGTCGCGGTGGCGCGGGCCCTGCTGCGGCTGCGCGGCGATGCGACGATCCTGCTGCTCGACGAACCCACCGCCCACCTGGACACCGCGACGACCCACCAGATCAACACCGCCATCCGCGCCGCCGCCGACGCGGGCGCGACCGCGGTGCTCGCCAGCCACCGGCCGGAGGCCGTCGCGACCGAACCCGAACCGGCCCGCGCGGCCGTCCCGACCGCCGTGGCCGACCTGCCCGCGACGCGGGGCCGCGTCCGGGACCTGATCACGTCGCGCACCCTGCTGGGTGCCGGGCTCGGCGCGCTCTCGCTGCTCTCCGGCCTCGCGCTGACCGCGACCTCGGCGTGGCTGATCGCCCGCGCCTCGCAGCAGCCGCCGATCCTCACGCTGTCCGTCGCGGTCGTCGGCGTGCGCACCTTCGCGCTGTCGCGCGCGGTGCTGCGCTACGCCGAACGACTCGTCACGCATGACGCCGCCTTCCGGCTCTCCGGCCGCCTCCGGCAGCGACTGTGGGATGCCCTGGTGCGACTCGGGCCGGTGCGCACCGCCGGGCTGCGCCGCGGCGAGGGGGTGGCCCGGCTCGTCGACGATGTCGACACCGTCCGCGATCTGGAGCCGCGCGTGATCCTCCCGCCGCTGGTCGCGGTGGTCGTCGTGGTCGCGGCCGTGGTGTTGCAGGCGCTGGTGCTGCCCGAAGCGGGCGTGGTTCTCGCGGCGGCACTGCTCGTCGCGTGCTTCGCCAGTCCGCTCGTGGCCCTCGCGGCGGAGCGGCGTGCGACCACCGCGGTGGCCGACGGGCGGCGCCGGGTGGCGGCTCAGGTGCTCGCGCTGCTCGACGGTTCGGCGGAGCTGCTGGCCTTCGGCGCGCACGCGGTCCGCCGCGCCGAACTCGCCGCCGAGGACGCGCGGTTGGCCTCCCGCGCTCGTCGCGCCGCCTTCGGGGTGGGCGCAGCCACCGCCGTCAACACGCTCCTCGTCGGTATCGCGGTGCTCGGTGGCGCCTGGCTCGGGGCGTCGGCGGTGGCCGACGGTCGCCTGGCGCCGGAACTCGCCCCGCTGCTGGGCTTGGTGCCGCTGGCAGCGGCGGAAGCCGCCGCGCTGTTGCCCCCGGCGGCGCAGCAGTGGCGATCGCTGCGCGCGGCCCAGGCGCGGTTGGCGCCGCTGTTGGCGGCAGGCGATGAGCCCGCTGCCGGTGGAGCCGGGCCGATCGAGCACGCCGGTGGCGTTGAGCTGGTCGGGGTGCGGGTGCGTTGGCCGGGCACCCCGCAGGCGGCGCTGCGCGGTGCGAGCGTGCGGGTGCCGGTCGGGGCGCACGTAGCGGTGGTCGGCCCCTCGGGCAGCGGCAAGTCGACGTTCTTGGCGCTGTTGCTGGGGTTCTTGCGCGCCGAGCGGGGCGAGGTGCGGGTGCCGCGGCGGATCGCCTGGTGCCCGCAGGAACCGCAGCTGGTCGCCACGACGGTGCGGGAGAACCTGCGGCTCGCCGCGCCGGGGGCCAGCGAGCGGCAGTTGGCCGAGGCGCTCCGGTCGGCTGGGCTGCCGGGTTGGGGCGAGCGGCTGGACGCCGTGGTCGGTGGCGGCGGCACGGCGCTGTCCGGCGGCGAGGCGCAGCGCCTCGCGCTGGCGCGGGCGCTGCTCGTCGAGGACGCGGAGCTGGTGCTGCTCGACGAGCCGACGGCGCACCTGGACGTGCCGACCGCGCAGGACCTGCTGGTCAGGCTGCGCCATGCGCTGCGGGGCCGCACCGTGATCCACGTGACGCACCGCTGGTCGGAGACCGAATTCGCGGACGTCGTGCTGCGCGTCGAGGGCGGCGAGATCACCGTCGTGCGCGAGCCGCAGCCGACCGGTGCTCACCGATGAGCACCCGCAGCGCATCGGCGCACTTCCCAACGGTGTCGTTGCACCCCGCTGGCCCAGTTCTGGCGCCTGTCCTCGAATTCATCCGGCGTTTTGCTGCGGGTTGCGCAGTTGTCGTCCGGCCGGGGTGCTGTGAGCTGCGTCGTCCGCACCCGACGTCACGCTGCTGGGAGCTATAGCCTCGTGCATGTCATGGAATCCACCCTCGCCAGGCGAATGTTGGCGGCGTCCACCGAGATCACCAGGTTGGCGCTGTCCGCGGAGGACCCGGAGGCCGTCCTCCCGCTGGTGGTCCGGCGCGCCGCCGAACTCGCCGAGGCCGATCTCGGCGTCGTCACCGTGCGAGCCGATGACGGCCGCCTGACCGTCGAAGCCGCCTACGGGTCACCGAGCGCCACCGGTCCGCTCGGTGATCCGGTCGGCACGGTCCTGTCGTCGCGTTCCGCTGCGGCGCGGGTCGCCCGCAGCGGCGTGCCGGTCGTCGTCGACGACCTCATCGACGACCCGTTGACCGCCCCGTACGTCCCCGCCGCGCTGCGGGTTTACGGCCCGTTCGCGGTAGCGCCGTTCGGCACCCGCGAACGTCGGCTGGGCGCGCTGGCCGTGTACCGGCGGCGCGGCGCGAGCACGTTCACCCGGGTCGCGGTGGACGTGCTGACGTCGTTCGCGGCGCAGGCCGGTCTCGCGCTGGTGCTCGCGGAAGGCTCCACCGCGCGCCAGCGCATCGCGGTCTACCAGGAGCGGGAACGCATCGCGCGCGATCTGCACGACGTGATCGTGCAGCGGCTCTACGCCACCGGGGTGCAGTTGGAGGTCTTGCAGCGACGGCTGTCCGGCCGGTTGGAGACCGCCGATGCGGCCCGGTTGGCCGAGACGATGGAGCAGATCGACCAGGCGATCGCCGAGGTCCGCGCGACCGCTCGCACGCTGCGTTCCGCCGACCCGGAAACCCCTGGTCACGCGCCAGCTTTGGACGATTCGATGCGGTCCGAGGTGCAGATCGCCGGGGAGCTTTTGGGGCGCCCGCCGCAGCTGGAGATCGATGGCGATCTCAGCGACGTCCCGGTGCCGATGGCCGACCACGCCCGAGCGGCGCTGCGCGAAGCACTGTCCAATGTGGTCAGACATGCCGGGGCGCAGACCGTGCTGGTGCGGGTGCGGCGCTCGGAGTCCGGCCTGCTGCTGCAGGTCGTCGACGACGGCTGCGGAATTCCGCGCGATGTCAGCAAACGCGGGCTGCGCAACCTCGAAGAGCGCGCGGTCGCGGCGGGCGGCCGCTGCGCGATCACCTCGTCGCCGGACAGCGGCACCACGATCACCTGGGAAGTCCCCCTCACCACGAACCCCGACTGAGCGACCAACCGGGTACTGCTCGGTGTGCGCCGGGCGAGGTCGATCCGGACAACGGTGAATCCTTTCCGGTGTGCCCGCCTTCGACAGGAAAGGGATCACCGCCGCAGTCCAGGGCCACGCATGATCCAGAACCGATGCCGTTCGGTCGGGCGTGCTGCACGCCCGACCGGGCTGGTTCGTCGTCAGTTCTGGCTCTGGCGGCGGGCGACCCAGGCGGCGGCCTGGGTCCGGCGCTCCATGCCGAGCTTGGCCAGCACCGAGGTCACGTAGTTCTTCACCGTCTTCTCCGCCAGGAACAGCTGCTCGGCGATCTGCCGGTTGGTCAGCCCCTCACCGATCAGTTCGAGCACCCGGCGCTCCCGCTCGGTCAGGGCGGCGAGTTCGTCCGGCTCGGGGCTGGCGGACTGGCGCAACTTCGCCAGCACCCGGCCGGTGGTGATCGGATCCAGCAGCGATCGCCCGGCGGCGACCTCGCGCACGGCGTTGACCAGATCCTGCCCGCGCACCTGCTTGAGCAGATAACCGGAGGCACCGGCGTTGATCGCCCCGACCAGTGCGCTCTCGTCGTCGAAGGCCGTGAGCACCAGGCAGTACGGCGGTTCGGCCAGGGCGCGCAGCCGACGGCACAGTTCCAGGCCGTCGCCGTCGGGCAGCCGCATGTCGATCACCGCGACGTCGGGCCGGGTCGCCTGCGCGCGGACCAGCGCCTCGCCGACACCACCGGCCTCGGCCACGATCGCCACGTCTTCTTCGGTGTCCAGCAGATCGCGCAGACCGCGCCGGACCACCTCATGATCATCGACAAGCAGCACCCTGACTGGCACGAACACCACGCTACGTTCGTGCTCACCAGCGGCTGCGCGGAGGGTCGCCTTGGTGACCGGGAATCCGCGGTTACTTGCGCTTCCTGGCCTTCCTGCCGCCCTTGACCGCGCCCACGGTCTGCTGGGTTTGCGCGGCGACCAGGTGCGCTCGGCGTTTGGCGCGGTAGCCGACGGACGGCTTGCCCCCGGTGTCGACCGCGGTGATCAGCAAGCCGCCGAGCAGCCCGACGTTCTTGAGGAAGTGGGCCTGCTCGTTGGCCCGCCGCTCGGGGTCGTCGATCTCCCAGAACGCGTGCCCCACCAGCGTGGTCGGCACGATGCTCCCGGCCAGCAGCAGCGCGGCCAGCCGCGGGAACTTGCCGATCGCCAGCAGCGTCCCGGCCCCGATCTTCACCGCGCCGTCGATGCGCACCAGGGTTTCCGGATCGGTCGGGAACCGCTCCGGCAGCGAGTCCTTGATCGGGGTCGTGGTCCGCTCCAGCAGCGGGGCCGCCGCCTTGGCGTGGCTCGGCGTATCGCGCAACGCCCCGATCCCGCCGTAGATGAAGATCGCGGCGAGCATCGGCCGGGCCAAACGGCGAATGAGCATGTGGACCTCCTCGGTCGTCTGCCGGTGCGGCCGACGGTACTCACTTCCACCCCGGTCCGCCTGATCATCAAAACATGCGCGGATACGACTCAACTTTTATTCATCGATCGGGAACAAGGCGTCGACAAGCTGTCGAGTGCCCCGGCCAAGATCGAGATCCGCGGGAAAATCCCGATTCGCACCGGAACGAACTGCTAGAGCTGTTCGACGGGGGCGAAGGCTTCGTCCCACGCCGCGGCCACCTGCCGCGCGCACAGATCCGGCGCCACCCCGCCGATACCGGTGCCCAGCCCGGGCATCGCCACCGACCGGACCACCCGCCGGACCAGCGCGCCGTTGTCCAGAACGCCGCTGGACCACAGGCGCAGCACCGCCCGCGCCGCGAGGTAGGGATGCACCGTGTCGACCGGCAGCCGTTCGCCCGGTTCCCGCATCGTCGGCGCGCTGATCAGCCAGATCGGGTTCGGCGCTCCGGTCGGCACCAACAGCGCCTCGCCCACCGGCAGCTCACCGCCGTGGTAGGCCAGCACCGCGCTGCGCACCTGCTCTTCGACGGCGGGGAACGTGTGGGCGTACACGGCGTCGATGCCGCCGCGCATCCAGCCATAGGAGTTCGCCGGGCTCACCACCGCGTCCACCCGCAGGTCCAGCACCGAACCCTGGTGCACGGTGAGGCCGGCTCTGCTGTCGGCGATCTCGTGCCAGGCGGCGGCCAGCGGCTCGTCCAACGCGCACAGAACGAGCTGCAGGTCCGGCTCCGCTCCATCCGCTGAGCGCTCCGAATCTGCGGTCACACCCCACAGCATCGCAGGAATGCGTGGCGCGGTGGCATTGGGTAGGTCACACCTTCGCCGAAACCGGGACGGCGACAGCGATTCCCGCGGCGGGCCGACACCCGCGCCGCCCCGCGGCACGAGTTCGAGGGCGGGCTCCTAGTCTGGGCGGGTGCCACAAATCGCGTACCTCGGCCCGCCGGGCACCTTCACCGAACAGGCCACACGGCTGTTGACCAAAGGATTCGACGCCGAACTCGTGCCCTACGAGACGGTGCCGATGGCCTTAGCCGCGGTGCGCGCCGGAGACGTGCTGGCCGCTGGGGTTCCGGTGGAGAACTCCGTCGAGGGCTCGGTACCGGCCACGCTGGACGCGCTGACCACCGGCGAACCGCTGGTCGCGGTCCAGGAAGCGGTGCTGCCGGTGCAGTTCGACCTGCTCGGCAAGCCCGGTACCGCGCTGACCGAGATCGGCACCGTGGCCAGCCACCCGCACGCCCTCGCGCAGGTCCGCGGCTGGCTGGCGGCGAACCTGCCCGACGCCCGCACCCAGGCGACCAGCTCGACCGCCGCCGCCGCAGCCGCCGCGGCGGCCGGTGAGTTCGACGCGGCGATCTCGGCGCCCGTGGCGCTGGAGTACTACCCCTCGCTGGAGCGGCTGGCCGGTGAGCTCGCCGATGTGCGCGACGCGGTCACCCGCTTCCTGCTGGTCCGCCGACCCGGTGTGCCACCGGAGCCGACCGGCGCCGACCGGACCTCGGTGTGCGCGGTGATCAGCGACGAGGTCGGCACGCTGACCGAGATGCTGGCCGAGCTCTCGCTGCGCGGGATCAACATCAGCCGCATCGAGTCCCGCCCCCTCCGGGACCGCTTCGGCGAATACCGGTTCTTCCTCGACTTCGACGGGCACGTCGCGGATGCCCGGATCGGTGACGCGTTGACGGCGTTGCGCCGCCGGTGCAGCGTGGTCCGGTTCCTCGGGTCCTACCCGAAGGCCGATCGCTCTCCGGCCAGCGTGCGCCCGTCCGCCTCGGAGCAGGCGTTCCAGTCCGCGGCGAAGTGGCTCGAAGACCTCCGCGCGGGGCGGCTGGCATGACCGACCTCGAACTGGTGGCGCCCACCGGATTGCGCCTGGTGCTGGCCCGCCACGGGCAGACCCCGGCCAACGTGCGGCATTTGCTCGACACCCTGCCGCCCGGCCCGGCACTGACCGACCTGGGCCAGCAGCAAGCGGATCAGCTGGCCGAGCGGCTCGCCGAGGAGAAGATCGTCTCGGTGCACGCCAGCCGGGCACTGCGCGCGCAGCAGACGGCGCGGCCCTTGGCGCAGCGGCACCGCCTACCACTGCAGATCGTCGACGGCACGCACGAGATCTACGTGGGCGAGTTGGAAGGCCGCGGGGATCCGGCGGCGCTGCGGATCTTCGACGACGTCTACGCCAGCTGGCACGCCGGGCAGCTCGACGTGCCGATGCCGGGCGGCGAAACCGGTCGCCAGGCGCTGACCCGCTTCGTCGCCGGGGCGCGCCGCGCGGTGGACGGCGCCAGCGCCGGTGCGGTGGCGTTGATCAGCCACGGTGCGATGCTGCGGCTCGCGGCGAGCGCCCTGGCGCCGAACGTCGGGGGCACCGAGGCCAACTCGACGTACCTGCCCAACACCGGCGTGATCGTCCTCGAAGCCGACCCCGATTCCGAAACGGGCTGGCGCTGCCTGTCCTGGGACGGCCTGGACCAGCGCTGATCAGCGGTTCAGGCCCAACCCAGGGCGTGCAGCTGCTCGTCGTCGATGCCGAAGTGGTGGGCGATCTCGTGCACCACCGTCACGGCGACCTCGTCGACCACTTCGGGCTCGTCCGCGCACATGTCCAGCAGCGGCTGGCGGTAGATCGTGATGCGGTCCGGCAGCACCCCGCTGTAGGTGCTGTCCCGCTCGGTGAGCGCGATACCTTCGTACAACCCGAGCAGCGACGGATCGTCGGCGTTGGCTTCCTCCACGAGCACCACGACGTTGTTCATCGCGGCCGCGAATTCCACGGGCAGCAGGTCGAGGGCGTCGGCCACCAGTTCCTCGAACCGGGTACGGGTCATCTCAACCGGCATGACCCTGTTCTACCGCATGACCAGCCGCACGTCAGCGAGGTTCGGTGGCGGGCACGCCCGGTTCGTTCGGGGCCGTGCCGTGCGGTGCCGGTGCGGTACCGACCTGCACCTGCCCCTTGACGCTGCCGGTCACCGGCGCCAGCCCGCTGCCATCCGGCAGTTGCGCGCTGACCTTGCAGTTGACCTGCCGCGAACCGGCGTCCCAGCTCTCCTGCGCCAGCGTGTCCCAATAGATGATCAGGCCCTTGTCCTTGGCCGCCGTCGGGCCTCCGGCGTACTGCGCGGTCAGATCGGCGCACCTGGTCGCTAGCAAACCGTCCTGATCGGGCTCCGCCGGATAGCCGCCGGGGAACTGCTCGCCGAGGTTGACCACGCCGGTGATCTCCACCGCGTGCGGCCGGGCGCAGTCCGCCGGATCCCACACCGCGGTGCCGTTGATGCCCAGGCAGCGGCCGACCGGATAGGTGTTGGACTGGTCCAGTTGGGCCGCGCTGCCGGTGATCGGGTAGAGCTTGCCGGAAGGCCCGGGCTGCTGCAGACCGCAGTGCAGCACGCGGTCCCCGTTGCTCCAGCCGTCCTCGCTCGGGGTGAACGCCCCGACGCTGAACCGGCCGTGCGGGTCGAACCGGTTGGCCAGGAACTGGTTGGACACCTCGATGCAGCGCTGCTGCTTGATCTCCTGCCAACGCTCGGTGTCCGGGAAGGGGGCGTTGTCGCCGAACTCGTCGCGCAGGTCCGCGGTGCCGGTGACCTCGAAGAGGTGCCGCTCGGCGCAGGTGACCTGGCTGATGTCGGCGGCATCCGGCTCGGTCCAGTTCAGGCAGACGCCCGGTTCGGCCTCGAACACCACGCGCGGGGCGGGAGCCGAGCCGATCCGCCCGGATCCGCCGACCCCGGTCTCACCGCCGGTCGGCCAGTTCATCACCGCGCTGATCACCAGGACCAACAGGGCGCCGATGGCGGCCGAGATCATCAGCAGCCGGGTGTGGGGCTTGTTCCGGCTGGACTTGGGAGGTGATTCGGGCGCGGCCATCGATCACATGATGCCCGCCCACCACCGGCCCTGCGCGGTCCCCATGGACTGCGTGACGCCTGGGGCTCGTGAGGGATTGGTCCGGTGAGAACCGGGATTTTCACGCACGAGCAGTGGGCTTCGGAACCGATTCGTTGCCGCGACCGGTGCTGGTATGGGTAATGTTGCTCTTGGGAGTTGGGGGCTATGACGGAAGATGGCAAGCCAGTGGCAGACGACGACCGGCCGCAGCGGGCCGAGGGGACCCCGCACGACCCGCTGAAGCAAGCAACTGAACCGGTGCAGCCCGAGCCCGCCGAGGAGGCGGGGCAGGGTCGGATCCGCTACCAGGATCCGGAGCACACAACCGCGCGCGAACCGACGCTGGCCGAAAAGCGCGCCCGCGTAGCCGCCGAGAAGCGGCGCGACGAGCAGCACAGGGCCGAGCGCGAAGCCGCGGCGCGCAAGACGCAGAAGCGGCGCCGCATCATGATCGGCGGCGGCGCGACGGTCGGCGTCGTGGCGCTGGTGGCGGCGATGTACTCGGCGTCGGAGATCAGCAACCAGGCCAACGCCAGCGAGCAGTACTGCGCCACGGAGCAGTCGGGCCAGCCCGGTACCCGGGACCAGGACCAGAACTGCGACGAGAACTACGTGAACTCCCACCAGGGCTACACCAGCGGTGGGATGTTCTTCATGCCGATCTTCCTGCCGGGTGGGGGGATCGGCGGTTACAACTCCTACCGCTACGCCTACACACCGGCCGGTGTGTCGGCGCCGCCGGTGGGCTCGCCAGCGTCCGGCTCGTCCTTCAACAGGCCGAGCGGTTCGACGATCAAGGACACCACCGGCAAGACCGTCCAGCGCGGCGGGTTCGGCATCAGCAGCAAGACGGGCAGCGGCGGGAGCTGACGGGTGCGGCGCAGGACTTCAGCGCGACGGCCGGACTGGCAGGCGAAGGTCGAAGAGCTCGGGCTCGTCTTCGGCACCCCGGCACGCGCGGCGGACGGCACGGACCGGCCCTACTGGGACGAGGGCGTGCACTACGAGTTCGGCCTCGACGAGGTGCTGTCGTTGGAGGCAGACGTCGAGCTGCTGCACTCGATGTGCTTGGACGCCGTCGATCACGTCGTCACCACCGAGCGCTACAAGGACTTCGGGATCCCGGAGTGGGTGTGGCCGCACATCGCCGAGTCCTGGCGGCGGCACGACCCGCACCTCTACGGCCGGTTCGACCTGCGCTACGACGGCACCGGCCCGGCGAAGCTGCTGGAGTACAACGCCGACACCCCGACTTCGCTGCTGGAGGCGGCGGTCGTCCAGTGGCACTGGCTGACCGAGTGCCACGAGGGCGACGACCAGTGGAACTCCATCCACGAGAAGCTCGTCGAGCGCTGGAGCGAGATCAGCGAGCAGCTGGCCACCAACGAGGTGCACTTCACCTGGTCGTCGGCGGACATCACCGGCGAGGACAACCTCACCGCGGCCTACCTGCAGGAGACCGCGGCGGAGGCCGGGCTGAACACCGTCGGTCTGGCCATCGAGCAGATCGGCTGGGACAGCCTGCTGGAGCGCTTCGTCGACCTGGAAGAAGCGCCGATGAACTCGGTGGTCAAGATCTATCCCTGGGAGTGGATGGTCGACGACGAGTTCGGCAAGCACGCCATCAAGACCCTGCCCGCCACCCAGTGGGTCGAACCGCTGTGGAAGATGCTGCTGTCCAACAAGGCGTTGCTGGCGGTCCTGTGGGAGATGCACCCGGGGCACCCCAACCTGCTGCCGACGTTCCTGGACCAGCCCAGCCTGCTCACCGAGTACGTGCGCAAACCCCGGCTCGGGCGGGAGGGCAACAACATCGCGGTCGTCGCGCCGGGCTGGGAGACCGAGACCGGTGGCGTGTACGGCGAGGAGGGCTACGTCTACCAGGCCTTCGATCCGCTGCCGGAGTTCGACGGGATGCGCCCGGCGCTCGGTGCCTGGGTGGTCGGCGACTCCTCGGCGGGCCTGGGCATCCGCGAGACGGCCGGTCTGATCACCGACGACGGCGCGGCCTTCATCCCGCACCGAATCCCCGCCAGTTCCTAAAGCCGTCACCCGCTGCGCACCCGGCCCCCCGCTCGTGTGAGGTGCAACCGGGTAGAGCTAGGCTGACCAGCTGTGATCGACCTGAAGACGCTACGCGAAGATCCGGAAGCCGTGCGCGCTTCGCAGCGCGCGCGAGGAGAAGACGCGTCCCTGGTGGACGCGCTGCTGTCCGCCGCCGAGCGTCGCAGGTCCGCGGTGTCCCGCGCGGACAACCTGCGCGCCGAGCAGAAGCAGCTCGGCAAGCAGGTCGGCAAGGCCAAGGGCGAGGAACGAGAAGCGTTGCTGGCCCAGGCCAAGGACCTCGCCGCGCAGGTCAAGGCGGCCGAGGCGGAGCAGACGGCGGCCGAGGAAGAGCTGCTGCGGTCGCAGAAGGCCGTCTCCAACATCGTCGAACCCGAGACCCCGCCCGGCGGTGAGGACGACTACGCGGTGCTCAAGCACGTCGGCGTGCCCCCGGAGTTCGACTTCGAGATCGCCGACCACGTCGACCTGGGCACCTCGCTCGGCGCCTTCGACATGGAGCGCGGCGCGAAGGTCTCCGGCGCCCGCTTCTACTTCCTGACCGGGATCGGCGCACAGCTGGAGCTGGCGCTGCTGAACATGGCCGCCGCGCAGGCCACTGCCGCCGGTTTCAGCCTGGTCGTGCCGCCCGTGCTGGTCCGCCCGGAGATCATGGAGGGCACCGGATTCCTCGGCGCGCACGCCACCGAGGTGTACCGCTTGGCGGAGGACGACCTCTACCTGGTCGGCACCTCCGAGGTCCCGCTGGCCGGTTACCACGCGGGCGAGATCGTCGACTTCTCCGCCGGTCCGCTGCGCTACGCGGGCTGGTCGACGTGCTTCCGCCGGGAGGCCGGGTCCTACGGCAAGGACACCCGCGGCATCATCCGGGTGCACCAGTTCAACAAGCTGGAGATGTTCGTCTACTGCCGGGAGGAAGAGGCCCGCGACGAGCACCAGCGGTTGCTGGCCTGGGAAGAGGAGATGCTCGCCAAGATCGAGGTGCCCTACCGGGTGATCGACACCGCGGCCGGGGATCTGGGGGCCAGCGCGGCCCGCAAGTTCGACTGCGAGGCGTGGGTGCCCAGCCAGCAGACCTACCGCGAGCTGACCTCGACGTCGAACTGCACCACGTTCCAGGCGCGGCGGCTGAACACCCGCTACCGCGATGCCGACGGCCGCCCCCAGATCGCGGCCACGCTCAACGGCACGCTGGCCACCACCCGCTGGATCGTGGCGATCCTCGAGAACCACCAGCAACCGGACGGCTCGGTCCGCGTACCCGAAGCCCTGCGCCCCTTCCTCGGCGGCCGCGACCTCCTCGAACCGATCAAGTAGAGGTGAAGGGCACCTTTTACCAAGTTAGTTGGCGAAAGGTGCCCATCACTGCTCACCCGTCAGGCTGCTTTGGTGATTTCGGCGGCGAGGCCGCGGTCGAGGGTGGTGCGGACCAGGGCGGCGGCCAGCCGGGCCAGGTCGGGGCCTTCGACGAGTTCGGCGAGCCGGTCCGGATCGGTCGGCAGACCGAGTTTTTCCGCACCTGCCAAAGCCTTCCGGTCGAAGAACGGCCGGAGTTCGGGCCACACCAGCTGCACTTCGCGGCAGAAGATGTCCGCGCCCACCGGGCCGAGCCTCGGCAGCTCGGTGAGCTTCTCCCGCAGCAGCTCGACGTCCCCGTCGACCTTCGCCCGCAACCGCCGCAGATCGCCGTGGTAGGTGTCCAGCAGCAGCTGCGCGCCCTTGCCGAGGGCGGTGGACGTGCTCTCGTCGTAGCGGGTGTAGCGCCCGCGGTCCAGCGCCTCGACCCGCTGCTGCCAGGTCGCGTCGCACATCTTCTGCGGGGTGCCGAACTCGGCGAGTTCCCGAGCCGCGGACACCGCCAGTTCAGCCTTGATCCGGGTGGACATCAGCACGGCCAGCACCAACAACCGGTACAGCGGGGCGGGCTTGTTCGCCATCGAGATCCCGGACTGCTCGGCGTAGGTGGTGCCCGCCTCGTCCAGCAGGCAACGCACGATGTTCTGCGTCGACATCACCACCACCTCCTGCCGCGACAGGCCTACCCGGCGGCTGCGGGGGGCACACCTGCGACGACAGCGCGGGCTCGACCGCCGACTCATGGTCGGGCCGTGGCGACCAGCTAGGGTGTGCGCCCGGTCCGGCACGAGGGTCACGACTGGCTCTTCGCGCTCGACGGGCAGTTGCACGTCGAGCACGACCAGGAGTCGACGACCCTGCGCGCCGGGGACAGCGTCAGCGCCCGCGTCCCGCACCGCTTTGGGCGAGCACCCCGCCGAGTTCCTCGCGGTCGGCACGACGCTGCTGGCGCCGCCCCGGTAACGGTGCCGACCCGAGTTGATCACAGCTCGGGGAGCACCTCGGAGGCGATTTCCTCGACGGTGGATTCCTTGCCCGCGTAGGGCCCGTCGGCTCGCGGCCAGTGCGTGATCACGTCGGTGAAGCCGAGTTCCGCGGCCCTGCCGACCACTTCGCGAAAATGGTCCACAGTGGACATCGAGAAGACCGGCGCGGCGTCCACCTGCAGGTAGCGGTCCACCTTCTCCGGATCGCGGCCCTGCGCGGCGAGCACTTCGGCGAATCGCAGCGACAATTCGGCGACCGACCGCCACCAGGACTCCAGGTCGTCGGCCCGTCCTCCGGTGGTCACCCAGCCCTGGCCGTAATGGGCGGCCAGGCGCATCGACCGAGGCCCGTTGGCGGCGATCACGAACGGCAGTCGAGGCAGCTGCACGCAACCGGGCGCCCGGTGCGCCCGGACCGCCGTGTAGTACTCACCGGAATAGTCGGTGCGGTCCTGGCTGAGGATCAGGTCGAGCAGGTCGACGAATTCGGTGAACCTGTCGACGCGCTGCCGGGCGGACAGTTCGGGGTAGCCCAGCACGTGCGCGTCGAAGCCGCCGCCGCCCGCGCCGATGCCGAGGGTGATCCGGCCGTCGGAGATGTCGTCCAGCGCGGTCAGCTCCCGCGCGAAGTGCGCCGGATGCCGGAAGTTCGGCGAGGCGACCAGGGTGCCGAGCCGGATCGTCGAGGTGACCGTCGCGGCGGCGGTCAGCGTCGGTACCGCGTCGAACCACGGCTTGTCCACAAGGGACCGCCAACCGAGGTGGTCGTAGGTCCAGGCGTGGGCGAAGCCGTACTCCTCGGCCATCCGCCACAGTGGCTCCGCGGCCCACCACCGATGTTCGGGCAGTATCACGATCCCAACTCGCACGCTGTCGACCGTACTGGTCGCCTCTCACCGATTTCGACCCGATCGGGTGCGGGCCAACGTGGCGCGGATCGCGCCGACGGGTGCTCGGTTCCGGTTGGGCGGTTCGCACCAGGCAGGATTACGACGTGCGCAAACCTGGCCTGGTGGCATCGGACGTGGACGGAACACTGCTCGACCCGATGGAGCGGGTGAGTTCGCGCACCGCGCGAACGATGCGCCGCGTGGTGGCATCCGGAACGCCGTTGGTGCTGGTCACCGGGCGTCCGCCGCGTTGGATGCCGTCGGTCGTCGATGGGCTCGGGGTGACCGGGATGGCGGTGTGCGCGAACGGTGCGGTGCTTTACGACACGGCCGCCGATCGGGTGCTGCACAGTCACTCGATCGACCCGGTGTTGTTGCACGACGTAGCGCGCGAGCTGCGGCGCGAGCTGCCGGGTTGTTACTTCGCGGTGGAGCGGGCCACCGACGGTGCGCGAGACCGGATCCACGAGCAGTTCCTCGCGGAGCCCGGCTTTCGCCGGACGTGGATGAGTTCGGACATCCGGATGGTCGGAATCGACGAGCTGACCGGCAAGCCCGCGGTCAAGCTGCTGGTCCTGCACGAGCAGTTGACCAGCGCGGAGATGACGGCGGTGGCCGGTGCGGTGATCGGCTCCGAACTGCAGCTGACCTTTTCGACCAGCTCCGGGCTGATCGAGCTGTCCGCGGCGGGGGTGAACAAGGCGACCGGGCTGGCGGCGGTCGCCGAGCAGCTCGGCGTCGACCGGGCCGATGTGATCGCCTTCGGCGACATGCACAACGACGTCCCGATGCTCCAGTGGGCCGGCTACGGGGTGGCGATGCGCAACGCCCATCCCACGGCCTTGGCGGTCGCCGACGAAGTCACGACCACCAACGCCGAGGACGGCGTGGCCCACCTGCTCGACCGCTGGTGGTGACGGTCACGGTTGCTGATCGCGTTGCAGGGTGGTGGCCCGGGATCGGATCGTGCTGAGCTGGTCGTAACCCTGCTGACCCGGGCAGGCGGTCTTGCTGACGTCCCGGTGGCCGAAGATCGTCGGGAGCCGGACCTCGGTGCCGGGCGGGAAGTTGGCGTTGTTCGCCGGCTCCGCGATCAGCAGGGCGCGCCCGTCCGCTGGCACGTCCGCGGCGTCCAGCTTCCACGCGCTGATCTTCGCCACCGCCTCGATGGTTTTGCCCGGCGGCGCGACGCGGTCGTAGTTGCCCATCATCGCCACCCCGAAGGTGTTGCGGTTGAAGCCCCGCGCATGGCCGCCGATGACATCGCCCGCCAGCCCGCCGGCGCGTCCCTCGAAAACCGTGCCGCACTTGTCGACCAGCGCGTGGTAACCGATGTCGCCCCACTTCAGCTCGACGGCGTGGTAGTGGTAGATCGCCCGCACGATGCCAGCCGACTGGTCGCAGGTGTAGTCGTTGGTTTCGGCGGTGTGGTGCACCGTGACCGCCTTGGTCTCGGTGGGCTCCGGTGGCCAGGTCATCAGGTTCTCGTCGGCGCCCCACTCGGCGCGGCTGACGATCGGCGGCTGACCAGCGGCGCGCGATCGGGGCTCCGGGGTCGGCCCGGCACCGGGGTTGATCGCGACGAGCTCCAGCTCACCGGTCACGTCCGCGCCGCCCCTGGTGGCGCGCACCTGCGCGTCGCTGGCGGGCCCGGTCCACAGCGGCTCGCTGCCGCTGGTCGAGTCGATCGGTTCCAGTGACGTCCACTGCCCCCAACCGGCGGTGCTTCGGGTGCGCACCTCGATGCGCTCCGGCCCGACCCCGCGCCAGGTGAAACCGACCAGGTCGAAAGGGGTGTCCGCGTGCACTTCGCGCGTTGCGGAGCGGTTCAGCGGCGCGTCGCGCAACGCGATGTGCGTGCTGGTGGTCTCGGGGGCGGATGTCGCGCCCGCGGTGGGCGGCACGGTGGCGGCCAGCAACAGGGCGATCGGGAAACCCAGCCGGAGACGCATTGGCGATACCTCGCTTCCGCGCGGCGGTGCCGATCCGCGCGGACCAGCACCTGGATCGGGGAGACCTACGACAGGCGAGTATGCGGCCGGTCCGGATCATCCGCTGGTCAACTGCGCTGGACGAGTGACCGCGGCGCCCTGTCCCCAGTGGACAGAACACGAGAGCCAACAGCCCCCGGTCACGAACGAACTCGTGCTCCGCGACGCGAGTCGCGCCGTTCTCCGTTCGAGTGACAGGTGAAGGGCACCTTCTACCAACTTAGTTGGTGAAAGACATCCCAGGAGTTTGAATGTCAAGCGGCGGCTTTCTCGACGCGATGCGACCAGGCGGTGGTCTCGTTGTAGGGGGTGCGGGTTTTGAGGCAGCCGTGCAGGATGCCGACGAGGCGGTTGG
>NZ_JBQQBO010000013.1:0-223925 GCF_052246905.1 Saccharopolyspora antiqui | reverse complement strand
CCCAGCCCACCGGCAGGGGCACGCTCTTTCATCAGGACTCAAACGTCCAGGAGCCCAGAGTGCTCACCTGCCAGCGGCTACCCGACCCGAGTCTGCCGGATGGCCGACTCACGACTCATTAGGTGCCCTTCACCTCGTCCGCATCGCGCGGTGGCTTCGGGGGTGGGTGTTCAGCGGAAGTTGGCCGAGGAGAAATGCGCGGGTTGCGCCGCGTTTCGGCCACGGGGTGGGAAGCGGTAGTAGGCGATGGCCGCGGCGACCAGGAAACCGATGCCGATCAGCGTGTAGGCGTTGCCGACGATCTGCTGCGAGAACGTCCAGTCCAGCTCGCGGTCGTCGGTGTTCGGCAGGTACCACTGCGGCCCGATGAGCACCGTGAGCGCGCACAACCCCACGGTCAACAACACGCCGTACCAACGATGCCGCAACGACATGGCGAACAGCAGCGCCAGCGTCGGCGCGGCCCACACCCAGTGGTGCGACCAGGAGATCGGCGAAACGAGCAGCACCAGCACCGCGTTGATCATCAACGCCAGCGGTGCGTTGGCCACCCCCAGCGCGTAGCGCATGCCGAACACCGCCAGCACGAGCAGCAGCACCGACCCGGTCAGCCACAGCGAGTTCAGCGCCAACCCGGTCAGCTCCTGCTTCGCCAGCAGGCTGCGCAGCGTGAGGTTGCCCGCGTAGACGGTGCCGATGGAATCCCCGGTGGACACCATCTTGTCCAGCCACCAGTCCGCCGAGTCCCGCGGTGCGGCGAGCACCCCGATCAGCACCGTGGCGGCGAAGGTCGCCCCGCTGACGGCCATCGCCCGGAAATCCCGACGCAGCAGGAACAGCAGCAGGAATCCCAGCGGGGTCAGCTTGATCGCTGCCGCGATGCCCACCAGCAGCCCGCGCGGCCACTTGGTGCGCGGCAGCAGGCAGTCGGCCGCGACCAGCGCCATCAGCATCAGGTTGATCTGCCCGTAGTTGATCGTTTCACGAGCCGGTTCGAGCAGCGTCAACCACGGCATCAGCAGCGCGGTGGCCACCGCCACCTGCCCGGCGCGCGGCGCGAGGTAGCTCGACGAGCGGGCCAGCGAGTAGGCCGTGATCAGGATCGAGACGTGCGACAGCACCGACACCGCCACGATCGCCGCGTCGACCGACAGCCAGGTCAGCGGGATGAACAGCAGTGCCGCGAAGGGCGGGTAGATGAACGGCAGGGTGGCGCTGTCCGGCGTCTCAGGGGTCAGGTCGTCGCCGTACACCTGGTAACCGTTCAGCCACGCGCGGGCACCAAGCCGGTAAATCTCGGTGTCCATGTAGCCGCGGGTGTCGATCCAGTGCACGAACCAAATCGCGAGGATCTCGATGATGATCGCCGCGACCAGCAGGTATCGCCCATCACGCGCGGGTGCCACCCCGTTGCTCACCGCCCCAGAATTCGGCGCCCGCACGCACGCCCAACGTCAGCACGCGGCGTGCGTGGGGCGCGGTCGACGCCGGAGGCGATGCTACCGAAACACGACTCGCCGGATGGGCCGCCTGATGGGTAATAACAACGACGAATAGCTGCGAACGGTACTCGCCAGATGACTCGTTGTGGTGAGAACTGCCTGTTCAAAGGCGGAAACGCGGCCCGCTGACGTGATATCGACACTCCTCGTAGCCATGCGTAGCGGAGAACGTCAACGCGGTTTCGGGCCGGTGGTTCGCCCCCGCTACCCTCGACGGCTGTGAGCTTCGCAGGCTATGACCTGATCGTTGTTGGTTCCGGATTCTTCGGCCTCACGATCGCAGAGCGCGCCGCCACCCAGCTGGACAAGCGGGTGCTGGTGCTGGACCGTCGTGACCACATCGGGGGCAACGCCTACTCGGAGGCGGAGCCCGAAACCGGTATCGAAGTGCACCGCTACGGTGCCCACTTGTTCCACACGTCGAACAAGCGCGTGTGGGACTACGTGACGCAGTTCACCGAGTTCACGGAGTATCAGCACCGCGTATTCTCCCTGTACCAGGGGCAGGTCTACTCGATGCCGCCGAACCTCGCCACCATGAGCCAGTTCGCGGGTCACTATTTGAGCCCGGAGCAGGCCCGCCAATGGGTTGCCGAGCACGCCTCCGAGATCGAAGGCGACGCCGACAACGCTGAGGAGAAGGGCATTTCCCTGGTGGGGCGCCCGCTGTACGAGGCGTTGTTCCGTGGCTACACGGCCAAGCAGTGGCAGACCGACCCGCAGAAGTTGCCCGCCGGGATCATCACCCGTCTGCCGGTCCGCTACAACTTCAACAACCGGTACTTCAACGACAGCTTCGAAGGCTTGCCGGTCGACGGCTACACGGCCTGGCTGCAGAAGATGGCCGACCACCCGAACATCGAGATCCGGCTGAGCACCGACTTCTTCGACGTGCGCGGCGAGCTGCCCGCCGACGTGCCGGTGGTCTACACCGGCCCGCTGGACCGCTACTTCGACTTCGTCGAGGGCGAACTGGGCTGGCGCACCCTGGAATTCGAGACCGAGGTGGTGCCCACCGGCGACTTCCAGGGCACCTCGGTGATGAACTACGCCGACGAGAACGTCCCGTACACCCGGATCCACGAGTTCCGGCACTTCCACCCGGAGCGGGACTACTACCCGACGGACAAGACGGTCATCGTCCGCGAGTACTCGCGGTCCGCGGAAAGCGGTGACGAGCCGTACTACCCGATCAACACCCAGGAGGACCGGCAGAAGTTGGCGGCCTACCGCGAACTGGCCAAGCAGGAGGCCAAGGAGCGCAAGGTCATCTTCGGTGGTCGACTGGGCACCTACAAGTATCTGGACATGCACATGGCCATCGGCTCGGCGCTGAGCATGTTCGACAACAAGATCGCCCCCTACTTCACCGAGGGGCGTTCGCTGGACGGTTCGCTGGAGGACTGACGTGACCGACCGGACCCCCCGAGAGGACCGATCCGCGGCTGCGGGCGAGAGCAAGCTCAGCGATGTGACGTCGATGCGGGCCGGGACCGCCGACGTGGCGCCCGAGCAGGTGCTGCAGCGCGTGGTCTTCCCGCGTGGCGAAGACCCGCTGGACGTGCGCGCGCTGTACATCGACGAGCCCACGGCGCTGAACAGCACCGCGACCGTCGTGTCCCGTCGCCGCCTCCTGGTGCCCGCGCACAGCAAGATCTCGCTCGCGTCCTACTTCAACGCGTTCCCGGCCAGCTACTGGAAGCGTTGGACCAAGGTCGACGAGGTCGTGCTGCGGCTGAAGGTCAAGGGGGCCGGTCGGCTCGACGTCTACCGCTCCAAGTCCAACGGCGACAGCGTCCACCTGCAGGGCACCCCGGTGGACAGCGCGGACTGGACGTCGCTTGAGTTCCGGGTGTCGCTGACGCCGTTCGAGGACGGCGGCTGGATCTGGTTCGACCTGTTCACCAACGACGTGGCGCTGGAGGTCGACGAGGCGGCCTGGACCACCGACCTGCCGCTGCCCAAGCAGAAGGTGCTGATCGGCACCACCACGATCCGGCCCGCGGACTGCGTGCTGGCGTTGCAGACGCTGGGCGAGGACCCGCAGGTGATGGACGTCGTGGAACGGGTCGTGGTGGCCGACCAGGGGCCGCAGAAGATCCGCGACACCGAGGGCTTCGACGAGGCCGCCCGGCGGATCGGCGACAAGCTGCACGTGATCGAGCAGGACAACCTCGGCGGCTCCGGCGGCTTCACCAGGGTGATGTACGAGGGCGTCTACAACTCGGACGCCGCGCAGGTCATGGTCATCGACGACGACATCGCGCTGGAGCCGGACGGCGTGCTGCGGGCGAACGCCTTCGCCCGCGCCGCCTCGCAGCCGGTGATCGTCGGCGGCCAGATGCTCAACCTGCAGGCCCGCTCCCGGCTGCACACCATGGGCGAGGTGGTCGACCTCGCGAATGGCATCTGGCGGGCCGCGCCGGGCGCGGTCACCGACCACGACTTCGCGCGGAAACCGCTGCGCAAGTCCACGAAGCTGCACCAGCGCATCCACTCCACCTACAACGGCTGGTGGATGTGCCTGTTCCCGCGCGAGGTCATCGAGCGCACCGGGCTGCCGCTGCCGCTGTTCATCAAGCACGACGACTCGGAGTACTCGCTGCGCGCGGGCGGCCACGGGTTCCCGACGGTGACGCTGCCGGGTGCGGCGATCTGGCACATGCCGTGGACGGACAAGAACGACGCCACCGACTGGACCGCGTACTTCCACACCCGCAACCGGCTGATCCTGGCCGCGCTGCACAGCCCGGAGGAAGTCAAGACCAGCATCGTCAAGCAGGGCCTCAAGCTCACCCTCCGGCACCTGCTGTCGATGGAGTACTCCACGGTCGCGGTGCAGCAGAAGGCGCTCGAAGACTTCATGGCGGGCCCGGAGGGCCTGTTCGACAGCCTGCGGACGGCGCTGCCGGACGTGCGGGAGCTGCGCAAGGGCTACGACGACGCCAAGACGTTGCCGTCGGCCCGCGAGTTCCCGCCACCGTCGGCGGATCCGATCATGGCCGAGGGGCTGCTGAAGCCGCCGGTGAACCCGGCGGTGATCGCGGCGCGCGCGTCGAAGGCGCTGCTGCACAACCTCAAGGAGCCGTCGAAGACGGCAACGGAGCGCCCGCAGCTGAACGTGCCGGCCGCCAGTGCCCGGTGGTTCCTGCTGGGCAACCTGGACAGCGCGACCGTGTCGAACGCCGACGGCAGCGGCGTGGCGTTCCGCCGCCGCGACCCGGAGGAGTTCCGGCGGCTCGGCATGCGCGCGTTGGCGAACTACAAGCGATTGGGCCAGGAATGGGCCCGGCTGCGGGCCGTCTACCGAACGGCGTTGCCCGAGCTGACCAGCGCGGAGGCCTGGAAACAGGTCTTCGACCAGAAGTGACCTCGACTTACCCGGAGACGATGTGGCAGAGCTGACGACGGTGACGGCCCCCGAAGAACCGGTCGCCGCACCCGCGGACGAAGTACCGGCGGCGGTCACCCCCGAGACCGTCGCACTGCGCAAGGTGCAGGGCGTGCTGGCCAAACCAGCCGTGGTCAAGACCGCACAGGCGATGTCGCTGTTCGGCGAGCACGCGGGCGGCTGGCTGGCCATCGGCGCGCTCGGCGCGCTGGTGGACCGCAAGCGCCGCGGTGAGTGGCTCACCGCCGCCGCCGGGGTCGCCGTCGCGCACGGGGCCTCGATCGCGGTCAAGCGGGTGGTGCGGCGCCGCCGCCCCTCCGACCCCGACGTGCAGGTGCTGGTTGGCACGCCCAGCCAGTTGAGCTTCCCGTCCTCGCACGCGACGTCCACGACGGCCGCCGCGGTGCTCTACGGCGGGTTGGTGGGCAAGAAGCTGACCCCGGCGCTGGTGCCGCCGATGATGGTCAGCCGACTTGTCCTGGGGGTTCACTATCCGAGCGATGTGGTCGCCGGTTCGGCGCTCGGCGGTGCCGTGGCGTGGGGCGTGCGGCGATTCATGAGACGGCGGAGGAACCGTGGCTGACAAGAAGGAAACCGAGGCCGACGCAGTTTCGGTCAAGGCCGACACGACGGGCAGCAACGGCGCCAAGGTCGGCGAAGCCGTGCTGACGGAACCGCGCGAGGATGCCGACGCCAAGGTCGACGCCGGTAAGTCCGGGGACGTCGTGGAATCCGGCTCCGAGGACGCGGCCAAGCAGGCCGAGGTCGAGGCGGATGCGGACGGCACCATCGGCGCCGAGTTCGGCGACCAGGTGCTGGAGTCGCAGCCGAGGAAGTCCGAGGACATCAAGGACAAGTCCTCGGACGCCTACCACGCGAAGGTGACCGCGAAGGCGGGCACCACGGCGGGCCTGGTCTCCGGCCTGGTCAAGGAGCTGCGCCCCAAGCAGTGGGTGAAGAACGTCCTGGTGCTGGCCGTGCCGTTCGCGGCGGGCGAGATCCTGGACCCGCGGATCCTCGGGCACGCGGTCGTCGCGTTCATCGTGTTCTCGATGGCCGCGTCCGGCATCTACTTCGTCAACGACGCGATCGACGTCGAAGCCGACCGGCAGCACCCGACGAAGCGCAACCGGCCGATCGCGGCGGGCCTGATCCCGTTGCCGATCGCCTACGCGGTGTGCGTGCTGCTGCTCGGTGGTTCGCTGCTGATCTCGGCGCTCGTCGGATTGTTCAGCGGCACCGGGTACGGCCTGCTCGCCGTGATGGCGGTCTACATCGCGGTGCAGCTGGGCTACTGCTTCGGACTCAAGCACCAGCCGGTGATCGACCTGTGCATCGTGGCGTCCGGCTTCCTGCTGCGCGCCATCGCCGGTGGTGCCGCCGCGAACCTGAACATCACGCAGTGGTTCTACCTGATCGTGGCGTTCGGATCGCTGTTCATGGTGGCGGGCAAGCGCTACGCCGAAGTGAAGCTGGCGATGGAGACGGGTGCGAAGATCCGCAAGTCGCTGAAGGCGTACTCGCCGTCCTACCTGCGGTTCGTGTGGGCCATCGCGGCGGCGATCACGATCATGTCCTACACGCTGTGGGCGTACGACATCCGCACCGAGGAGATGTCCCGCTGGGGCCTGATCTCGACCATCCCGATGGTGGTGGCGATCCTGCGGTACGCGGTGGACATCGACAAGGGCGTGGCGGGCGAACCCGAGGAAGTGGTCCTGAAGGACAAGGTCCTGATGGTCCTCGGCCTGATCCTCGCAGGCTGCCTGTTCCTGGCCTTCTACCTGTAGAACGACGCAACCAGCGCCCCCGGCCGAACCCCGGTCGGGGGCGCTGTCGTTCGCACCGCGACTCGTTGACCAATAGCACCATTGGCTGACAGAGCGCTGTCCGGTTGACGTTGGATCCTCCTGCGCAGCCCGTAGTTGGTGAGGTACGGGTTGTTCATTTCTTGATCACCCGGAAGGCGGCGGGTCTTCATCGTTCGGGGTAAGAGTGGGGCGTTCCCCGAACGTTGGAGGTCGTTGTGCCTGAACCCACCGCCGTCTCGCGGCGAAGCGTGCTGCTGGGCGGAACCCTCGCCGGTGCTGCTGTACTGTCCACTGTGGCTGCTTTCCCCGCGGCGGCGCTGCCCGGCGCCGGTGCCCTCCGACGCGGCGAGGTCTTCACGCTGGGCGTCGCATCCGGCGATCCCGCGCCCGACGGCGTCGTGCTGTGGACCCGGTTGGCGGCGGATCCGCTGGCCGAGGACGGCATGGGCGGGATGCCGAACAAGGCCCTGCCGGTGCAGTGGGAGGTCGCGGAGGACGAGCGGTTCAAGCGGATCGTGCGGCACGGCGAGGCGCAGGCCGCGCCGGAGCTGGGGCACAGCGTGCACGTCGAGCTCAGCGGGCTCCGCCCGGACCGCGAGTACTTCTACCGCTTCCGCGCCGAGGGATCGCTGTCGCCGACCGGCCGCACCCGCACCGCCCCGCTACCGGGTGCGATGACCGGCCTGTCGATGGCGTTCGCGTCTTGCGCGCAGTACGAGCACGGCTACTTCACCGCCTACCGGCACCTCGGTGAGGACCACCCCGACCTGGTGCTGCACCTGGGCGACTACCAGTACGAGTACAAGGCGGGCGATTACGTGGCGCCGGGCGGCAACCCGCGCGACCACGCCGGACCCGAGACCGAGACGCTGGCCAACTACCGGCAGCGGCACGCCCAGTACAAGTCCGACCCGGACCTGCAGTTCGCGCACGCGGTGGCGCCGTGGGTGGTGGTGTGGGACGACCACGAGGTGGACAACAACTGGGCCGACGAGATCTACGAGAAGCCGGAGATCCCGCAGCCGAATTTCCTGGCGCGCCGCAAGGCCGCTTTCCAGGCGTACTACGAGAACATGCCGTTGCGCCGCGCGCAGGTCCCGCGCGGCATCGACATGCGGCTCTACCGGCGGGTCCAATGGGGACGGTTGGCGACGTTCCACATGCTCGACACCCGCCAGTACCGCGATGACCAGGTCGGCGGTGACAAGTTCCCGAACGCCGACCCGGCCCGGCTCGACCCGTTGCGCAGCCTCACCGGTGCGGAGCAGGAGCGCTGGCTGTTGCAGGGGCTGCGGACCTCCCGCGCCAAGTGGGACGTGCTCGGCCAGCAGGTCATGTTCGCCGAGATCGACTACGCCAACGGCGAGACCGAGGCCTACAACCCGGACGCCTGGGACGGCTACGTCGGGTCCCGGCAGCGCGTCATGCAGGGCTGGCAGCAGGCGAAGGTCCGCAACCCCGTGGTGCTGACCGGTGACGTGCACAGCAACTGGGCCAACGACATTCACAACGGCGACGCGGTGGTGGGCACCGAGCTGACCACCACCTCGATCACCAGCGGTGGCGACGGTTCGGCGAACCTGACGGACCAGCAGAAGGCGTACCTGGCGGAGAACCCGCACGTCCGGCTGTACAACAACCAGCGCGGCTACATCCGCACCAGGTTCACCGAAGGCGAGCTGCGCGCGGACTACCGGGTCGTCCCGTACGTGTCGAAGCAGGGAGCCCCGGTGGAAACCCTGGCCTCCTTCGTCATCGAAGACGGCAAACCCGGCCTCAACGAGGCCTGATCCCTCCAGCGGCGCCACCCGGGTTTCGCGAGAAATCGACGTTCACCCGGGTGGGCCCGTCAGTCGCCGTCGAGGCCGAGGTGGCGGATCACGTCGTGGGCCATCGCGATGGCATAGGACTGGCCGCGGTCCTGCGGGTAGATCTGGGACATCGTGGCCAGGGTGACGCCGGGCATCGAGGTGCGGTGGCCGGGGATCAGCGCCCGGTACTGCGGGGTGACGATCGGCTGCGCGAAGCCCGCCTTGGAGAAGTGCCAGTCCACGATCCAGGACCGGTCGAAGTCCGGATTCAGCTTGCGCAGCCACGGGATGTAGCGCGCCAGCAGTTCGGCGGGCTCGGTGGTGAACCGCCAGTCCTCGCGTGGCACGTAGTTCCCGACGTAGACGAGGTGCCGTCCGCCGTACTCGCTGGGATCGACCATGTTGGTGTGCTCGACGACCGCTAGGAACGGGAACGCCGGGTCGTTGATGTTCAGCCAGTAGTACGGAATGACGCTGCGGTCGCACTCCAGGATGAAGCACGTCGCGCCGAGGTACTGGTTGCGCCACAGCACGTGATCGGCCTCGATCCCGGCCGCCTTCGCGAAAACCGGTTGTGGCACGGTCACGATCAGCTGGTCGAACTCGTAGCTGCTGTCGTCCGCGGTGCCCACCAGCACGGTCGCGCCCGGCTGGCGGATCGTCGACACCGGCTTGCCGAACTCGACCTTCCCGCCGCGCTCGGTCACCGCCTCCAGCAGCGCCCGGTACACCTGCTCGAATCCGCCGTGCACGTAACCGAGTTCGAAGGTGCGGTAGTGGATCCGCGCCCACAGCCAGGCCATCGAGATTTCTTCGGCGTTCGTGCCGAACTTCCCGGTCAGCAGCGGTTCCCAGATCGTCTCGGTGACCCTGGGCCCAGCCCACCGGCGCATCCAGTCCAGTGCCCGCACCGAGTTGAACCGCTGTCCATTTCGGACCGCCTTCAACGCCGCCGACGACGCCCCGAAGCGGATCCGGTCCAGCAGCGAGAACTTCGGGAACCGCAGCATTTCCTGCGGGGTGCCGAAATCGTAGAGGCCCCCGTCGACGTACACGCCGGTGCTGGGCCGGTGGAACCGCAGCAGGTGGCCGAGCCCGAGTTCCTCGACCAGTTCGATCATCGCCCGGTCGGTCCGGAAGCTGTGGTGGTAGAAGCGCTCCAGCGCGGTGCCGCCCACCTCGATCGACGCGGCCAGTCCGCCGAGCTCCGCGGAAGCCTCCAGCACCGTCACGTCGTGCCCGGCCTTGACCGCGTCGAAGGCCGCCGTCAACCCGGTCGCGCCAGCGCCGACGATGCCCAGTCTCATCCGAAGCTCCACTTCTTGTTGATCGCGTATTGGAAGATCAGCACCACCGGCAGCGAACCGGCCTTGACCAGGTTCGGGTCGATGCCCAGCCAACCGGAGAACACCTGTAGCAGCAGGAAGGTCAGCGCGATCCCGGCCAGCCCGACGGCGTAGAACCGCAGGAACCGCACCAGGATCCGATCCCGCTTGCGGAAGTTGAACAACGCGTTGAGCACGAAGTTGTTGGTGATCCCGGCCGTCGTGCTGATCGCGTTCGCCAGCTGCGGGTGCAGCCCGATCACGTTGAACAGCAGCAGGAACAGCAGGTAGTCCAGCAGCACACCGCTGGCACCGATCACCGCGTAGCGCAGCAGCGACCGGCTGATCAGCCCGTCGCGGGCGGCCAGCGGTTCAGTCTTCGTCATGCGAGATCACATTCCGCACGATGTACAGGGGACGCTGTTGCACTTCCTGGTAGATGCGGCCGACGTAGCTGCCGATCACCCCCAGCGACAGCATCTGCAGCCCACCGAGGAACAGCATCGCGACCATCAGCATGGTCCACCCCGAGACGGTGATCGCGGGGAAGAAAAGCCGTAGTGCCACCGCATAAATGATGCCCAGCATCGCCAAACCCAAGCTGATGAACCCCATTCGGGTGATCAGCTTGAGCGGCACGGTGGAGAAGCTGGTGACCCCGTCGGCGGCCAGCCGCAGCATCTTGCGCATCGGGTACTTGGTTTCGCCCGCGACCCGCTCGTCCCGGTCGAAGAGCACCTCGTGCTGTTGGAAACCCATCGAGGCGACCATGCCGCGGATGAACCGGCTGCGTTCCCGGAAGCCGCGCAGTTCCTCGGCGGCCCGCTTGTCGAGCAGCCGGAAATCACCGGTGTCCACCGGGATCTCGACTTCGGCGCAGCGCCGCAGCACCCGGTAGTAGGTGTGCGCGGTGGCTCGCTTGAACGCGGTGTCGCGGCGGGTGCGTCGCCGCGCGGACACGATTTCCGCCCCGGCCAGCCACGCGTCGATCAGCTCCAGGCTGACCCTCGGCGGGTCTTGCAGGTCGGTGTCCATCACGATCACCGCGTCGCCGCCAGCGTGGTCCAGCCCGGCGGTGATGGCGATCTGGTGGCCGAAGTTGCGGGCGAAGTCCACCACGCGCACCCGAGGGTCGTTCTTGGCGAGGTCCTGCAGGATGCCCAGCGAGCCGTCGGCGGAGCCATCGTTGACGTAGACGAACTCGTAGTCGAATTCGGGGCGGCTGGCCACCGTGGCGGTGAGTTCCTCGTGGAACCGGCGGATGCCGTCGGCCTCGTTGTAGACCGGCAGCACGTACGAGATCAACGGTGGCGTGCCCTCGCGGGTGGCCCGTTGCTGCTGCGGCACCGGAATTCGGACCTGGTGGCGCATCGTGTCGGCCATGGTCACTCCCCTCGCCAACCCCACCGTGGAAAAGGAACGCTCTGTACGTCGAATTGGTTGCCTGGTATCGGGTAATCCATCTGAATCAAGTGACCCCATTCGGCGTATTCGGGGGTCTTCTCAACTCCGAGTAGTCGAGTGGGTATTTCTTTCTGGGTGCCGACCTCCGCCATCCCGGCGAAGGTGCCGCCGATGCCGCGCGTGTAGGCGGCGGTTCCGCCGAAACCCAATCCGCTGGGCGGCTTGAGCAGGTACGCGGGCGGTTCCACCAGTCCACCGGCCACCCGCGGCATGTCCCGCGCGCACGGCACGTTCCAGGTCATCGACCAATCCACCAGGATCGGCGCCTTGCCGCGCAGGTACTCGGCGAGCGGGATGACATCGCGGACGCGCGGCCCGGCCACCGCGACCCAACCAGCTGGGTCAGTCGTGTCGTCGACCGCCCGGATCCGCACCCGCTCCGCCCCGCTCGGCACCTCGTTAGCGGAAACGTGCAGGTCACGCCATGCGGGATGGTCCTGCGGACGGTCCTCGACGACGCGTTCGGCCGGATATTCGGCGCGCTCGTCGGAGTCCAGCCAGGTGTCGTCGAGCACGCGTTCGCCGACGATGCCAGTGGCGGAGCCGAATTCGAGCGCGACCCGGTTGCCGTCGCCGCTGCGCCCGGCCACCGCGACGGCGAGTTCCTGGTTCGCGGCCAGCCGGGGTAGCGGATACCAGCCGGTGGTCAGCGTGCCGGTGGAGATCTGGCCGCCGGTGAGGCTGCCCCACAGCTCCCGGACGCCTTCCGGTGCCGCACTGCCCGGCGCATATCCGGTCCCGGCGCTGAAACCGATCGCCTCGGCGCGATCATGCGAGGTCAGCGCACCACCGGGGACGTCGGGGATGGCGACCACGTGGTCCGCGATGCCGCAACTGCCGCCGACGATGGCGGCGATGCCCTGCCCACCGATCGAATACCCGCCCGCCTGCCGGATCGGCGCGGCGATGAACGAGTAGAGCAGGATCGCCACCGTCACCCCCACTGCTCCCGCGCTGATCACGGCGGGCATCCTGATGAGCATTCGCCGGGCTCGGTCCCCACGCGCACGTCCAGGTAGGACGGAGACCACCAGCAGCAGCACGCCAACCGCGAGAAACCACCACCCGGGACTGTTCAGCGGCCGCACCGGCTGCTCTCCCCAGGGCACCCCGTATTGCGAGTGCAGGAACCAGTTGTTTTTCCCAGCGAATGCCAGCGCTGCTGCGAACACGGCGAGTGCGGTGCACAGCAACCCGGCCACCAGCACCGCCCGATCGCGGGCCAACTGCCGGGCACCGAGTGCGATCAGCACCACACCTGCGGTCAGGGTAGCGGCTCCGACCCCGACCAGCGCGCCGAAGTAATGCGTCCATTTGGACGGTGTCAAGGTCATCAGCGCCATGCTGAGCACCAGGCAGACCGGCAGCACGTACCCCAGCCGCAGACCGGGCAGCCGTCCCGCGCCGCGCAACAGCAGCAGTCCGCTGTAGACGACCACCGCCAGCGTCAACAGCACCGGGGCCCGCCGGGCCAAGTCGCCTTGCAGGTCGAAGCCCAGCAGGTACTGGTAGCGCACGATCTCCTGGAACCACGGCACGTCCGGGCCGTAGAAACTGTGCAGCTCGGTGGCCTGCCGGATGCCGAAGAGGGACTGGTCGGCGAACATCGCCACGATCCCGGTGGCCGCGATGCCCGCCAGCAGCGCCGTGACCGACACGCTGAGCAGCCGCCAGATCTGCGGCAGCAGCGCCACGAACGGCGCGATCGCGGTGATGCCCATCGGGCTGACCGCCACCGAAAGCCCGGCCGCGAGCGCGGCCAACCCCAGCCAGCTGACCTGGCCGCGCCGGACCGCTTGCAGCACGCAGGCGAGCACGGCCGCCAGTCCCAGCGCCACGAAGGGCTCCGGCCGGATGCCCAACCCGAAGGGCAACCACCAGGCCAGGAAGCTCACCGCCGCGAGCACCCGGACCGCGCCGCGTCGGCCGTGTTCCGGCAGCACCGGGCCGAGGATGCCGCGGCTGAGCACGAACCAGGTCAACACGGCGGCGAGCACGCTGGGGATCCGCATCGCGAGCGGGTTGATGTTCCACTCGGCCACCGGCACCAGGAGGTGCTGGACCAGCGTGAACGGTGCCTCGGAGGCGTTCTCCCAGCGGTAGTAGTTCCCGATGTCGCCGGTTTGCAGGCCGTTGCGGACGGTCATCGCCGCGAACGAGTCGTCGGGCGTGGTGGGCCCCAGCGCCCACCAGCCGCCGAGCACCGCGAGCACGGCGAGATCGACGAGGTAGCGCAGCGCACTTCGCCGGGCGACCGCACCGGGAACCGGTGCCTTCCGGCAGCCGCGGTCGTGTGCGACGAGCATGGCGAAAGCCAGTGCGACCAGCAGGATCTGGGCCGCGATGAGGAGTTTCTTGGTGTTGGTGGGGGAGTTCTCGAACCAGTTCGCGGTGCTGACCCGCACTTGGGCGCCAGCGGCCTGCTGCGGTGCCAGGTCGGTGGCGAAGGCGACGATGTCGCGGATCCGTTCGCCAGGCAGTTCGACCGATCGGTCGCCGATGCGGGCGCGGCTGCCGGTGGTGTCGGCGTCGATCGCGACATCGCAGGCCTCGGCGATCGGCACGCGCAGCGCCTCGCGGCCCGCGACCAAGGCGATCACCTGATCGTTCGCGGTGGTGACGGCGAAGCCCTCGGTGGGCTGGCCGGGCAGCCGACTGGCCACCAGCGTGGTCGGGGTCTCGCGCTGCTGTCCGGCCCGCACCACCGGGCACGGCACGTGGACGTGAACCTCGGTCGGTTTGTAGGGGACGACGAATGCCAGGGTGCTTTCCGGTAACTGCCCGGCCCGCGGCCAGGTCACCGTGACCTGCTGGGTGTTCACCGGCGCGACCGCGACGGCGATCGCGGCCAACAGGCCCAAGACCCCGACGATGAAACTGACGACAGTGGACAGTGGGCGCTTCCGCTTGCCGGTGGGGCCGCCCGCGGTCGTGGACGTCGGATCGGCCAGCTCCGCGGAAGCCTGTCCGATCCCGTCCGGCACCGGCGTTCCCCCTGGTCAACTCGGTTGAATTGCGGCGAACTCCAGTCTTGGCCAACTCCGCGGATCCCGCAGCGCCTGAACGGGGCTTCCTCGTCAAGATTTCACAATGCGGAAATTTTTCTGTTGGTGGATCTCGGGTCAGTGCTCCTCGAAGGGGTAGGCGGTGTCGCCGTCGGCGCCGCCGATGACTTCGCGGTGCTGCGTCGTGGTGTAGGCATCGCGTTCCGTTTCGTAGCGCACCGCGTAGAGGTGGCCCCAGGTGTTGCCGGGAGCATCGCGCAGCCGACTGGGCAGTTCGAATCGCCGCGACAGCATCGGCACCCCGGCGAACACCCCGCCGATGGTGGGCCCGAACGCCATCGACGCTTCGCCGCCGGGTGGTGTGAGAAGCATCCGAGGACTGGTGGCGGTGCCGTGCGACACCTGCGGATATCCGAACAGGCAGGGGAACACGAAGCTCATCGGCCAGTCGATCAACACCGGCTCCTGCCCGTCGAGCGCCTGCCGCAGCGGTACTACATCTCGCACCACCGGGCCGCCGACGGTCAGCCAGCCCTGCTCGTCGCTGGTGCGGTCCTCGGCGAGCACCCGAACCCGGTCGGCACCGGCCGGGATCTGGTCGGGCTCGATGGTGAGCAGCCGCCAGTCGCGGAAATTCCGCCAGTCGATCGGTCGACCGTGGCGCGGATCGTCGAAGGGCAGCTCCGTCGGCGGTGGATCGCGCAGCTCGTGCACCCCCACCGGCCACACCTGCCGACCTTCCGCAGTGCCGAATTCCAACGCCAGCGAGTTGCCCTGCTCGGGCCGCCCGGCGACCCACACCGACAACGCCTGGTCCCCGGTGAGCTGCGGCAGTCCGAACCAGCGGGAGGTCAGCGAACCGGTCGTCTGCGGCCCGCCCACCTGGCTCGTCCAGGCGAACTGGCTGGCCGAAATCGGCGCCACCGCGTCCTCGGGGGCGTTCGGATCGCGCGGCTGCACCGGCCGCAGCGGTTCGCCGGGCTGTTCTTCGCGCAGGTCGGGCTCCTGCGGCGGGGAGCCACCGACGGTGAAGCCGTCGAGCTCGGCAGCCCCGTCCACCGGCGTCAGCTGCGCGGCGATCGGCAGCGTCTCCACCTCGTTCTCCATCCCGCAACTGCTGGCCCGGATGCTCTGCCAGTTCATCCGCGCGATGGAGAACCGGTCACCCATCGTCTGCGGCGCCGCGATGAACGATCCGATCAACACCAGCACGGACGCCAGCGCCGCCAACCCGAGCACCGAGGTGGGCACGGCGGTCCACATGAGACTGTCGGTCGGCCGGTGCGACACCATCGCGCGGATCCGGGTGAAACCGAAGGTGAGCACCCCGATCGCCGCGCCGGTGACCAGCCACAGCACCGGGTTGTCCAGCGGCAGATCGGGTTGCACGGGAGTGTCGGACCACGGCATCGCGAAGTCGGACTGCATCGGCCAGATGTTCGGACCCATGAACGCCAGGGCGGCGGCCACCGATGCGGCGATCCCGCCGAACACGCCGAGCAGCCGCGCTTCTCGCTTGGCGTGGGCGAGCTTGCCGACCCGAGCCAGCAGCACCACGGTCACCGCGAGCAGCGCCGAGCCGACCCCGGCGAGCGCGCCGAAGTGGTGGGACCACTTCGACGGCGTCAACCACAGCCCGGCCAGCACCGCCGCGACGGAGCCGAGCAGCACCGGCAGGTCGGTCAGCCCGGTCCAGCGGTGCACCTGCCGCATCGCGCAGGACGCCGCGATCAACACGCCGGTCACCACCAGGAAAACGGCCAACCGCTTGCCGGACGCTCCCCAGATCGTCGTGCTGAGCAGGCCCACGTACCGTTCGATCTCCTGGTACCAGCCGAGACTCGGGCCGAACTCGTCGTGCAGCGCGGTCGCCTGCCGGACACCGCCCAGCGTCGAGTCGGCGAACATCGCCACCAGACCCACCGCGGCCAGGCATCCGACCAGCACCACCCTGGTGGGCACGCTGATCCAGCGCGGCAGCGCACCGCGCTGCACGAGCACCCGGCCGATGCGCGGCGCGAAGAAGAGCACGATGAGCAGCGCGCTGACCCCGGTCGGCGTGATGGCCACGGTCAGCCCGGCGAACAGCGCCGCGAGGCCGAGCCAGAAGTGCGGCGCCCGCGTCCGGCTGATCTTCAGCAACGCCGCGACCAGCGCGGACGTGCCCAACGCGACGAACGGTTCCGGCCGGATCCCAAGACCGAACGGCAGCCAGCAGGCCAGGAAGAACACCGCGGTGAGCACGTGCAGCGGCAGTCGCCGGGTGCCCCGGCAGACCGGCGCGACGATGCCGCGGCTGACGATGATCCAGGTCAGCAGCCCGGCGAGCGCGCTGGGCAGCCGCAGCCAGGCGGGCGCGAGGCTGTCTTCGGACACCCAGCGCATCAGGTGCTGCACCAGGGTGAACGGTGTCTCGGAGGAGTTGAACCAGCGGTAGTAGTTGCCGATGTCGCCCGCGCTGTCGTAGTTGCGGATCGTCATCATCGCGAAGCCGTCGTCGTCGGTGAGCGGCCCGATGACCAGCCAACCAGCCAGCACCGCGGCCACCGCGGCATCGATCGGCAGCAGCAGCGGTCGCAGGCGCACCGCGGCGAGCGCGGGCGGGGCGTGGACGAACAGCAGCACCAGCGACGCGAGGGCGAGCAGCAGCGCGGTGCTGATCAGGGTGTGCTTGACGTCGGTCGGCGCGGTGTCGAACCACGAGTAGGTGCGGGCGGTGACCGAAAGCCCGGCCGCTTGCGGCGGTTCGAGGTCGGTGGCGAAGGTGAAGATCTCGGGCGCGGCGATGCCCGGCAGCGTGATCGGCGGATGGTCGTCGACGGTCACCACCGACTGCCCCGAGTCCGCGTGGATCGCCAGCGCGCAGGCTCTCGGCGGCAGCGGCACCTGGAGTTGGCCGAGCACCAGTTCGGGTTCGCCGAGGCGGGCGGTCAGGACCAGGCCTTCGCGGTCGCTGCCTGGCGGCAGCGTGGTCAGGACCGTGGTCCGATGAGGTCGGTCGAGGGCGGCGCGCAGCACCGGGCACGGCACGGTCGCGTCGAACGATGCCGGTCGGTAGGGCGCGAAGAACGCGGTCGTGGACTCGACTTCGGCTGCTGGCCAGCGCACTTCGGTCCGATCCACGAGGACGGGCGCGAATGGCAGGGCGAGTGCGCAGGCGAGGCCGACGACACCGACGCAGCACGCGATCAGGTGCGCCAGCAACTGCCCGAACCGCAACCACGACCGCCTCGGCGGCGCCTCGGCCGTTTCGGCCGGTTTCGGCTCGGCTGGCAGGTCGAGTTGCGGCGGCGGACTGCTCCAGTACTTCACCCGCGCTCCTCGGAAGTTCGAAAACACATCGCCGGTCATCCTGGCGAACACCACGCGCCACCGTCGGCGGCGGCACGCCGAATTCGTCCAGCCGATTGACGATCCGCACCCCGTGATGGTTGTCCTCGCCGCGTTCACCGCGGTGCTGCGGCAACCGGTCGTGGCGCTGGGCGTGGTGTTCGTGCTGGCCAACACCGCCCTCGCGGTGTTCTTGCGCACCGCGGCGCGCGGCAGCGGATATCCCGGTTGGGTCGGCGCGGTCGTTCAACCGGTGCGACTCATGCGCGGCCGATGGCCATGATGTGCGGGCTCGCGCCGAGGAGTTCCGGAACCGCTTCGACCCGGCGGAGGGCGCGCAGCACCGCCTCGCGGTAGGTGGCGTTGGCCAGGCGGTCGCTGTTGGTGGCGTAGGCGGCGGCGCTTTCGATGGCCAGCAATTGGATGTCGTCGAAGTCGGCGTCGGCCAGTTCGTCGTGGAGTTCGCCGGGGCGGTGGAAGAACGTCAGCGTGAACCAGCCCGGGTGCTTCTCGGGATCGTTGCGGTGCACCCCGTCGCGCACGTCGCCGTCCGCGATCACGTCGAATTCGGGGTCGGCGATCTCGCCACCCCGAACACCGTCGAAAGTGGACGCGTACCGGGAAACCGCCGCGGCGAGGAGGATTCCGCCCGGCCGCAGCACGCGGTGCCCCTCCCGCAGCGCGCGAATCCGGTCCTGCCGGTCGATGAGGTGGTAGAGCGGTCCGAGCAGCAGCACCGCGTCCGCGCTGTCGTCGTCGAACGGGAGCTCGCGAGCGTCGCCGACCCGGGCCGAGCTCAGCGGGGCGTCCGGCTGCTCCTGGGAGGCCGCGGCCGCTGCCTCGACGTGCGGCGGCCACGCGTCGACCAGGTGCACTTGATATCCGTTGCGCGCCAACGGGAGCGCGTAAGCACCTCGCGCCCCGCCGACGTCGTAGACCACCGCTGGAGCCGATGGCAGGAACCGCTCCAACAGCTCGGTAGTGCGCAACGCCTCCAACAATCCCCAGGTGGACAACCGATCCCGTTCAGGATCAAACCGGTAGTACCCAGAGATCGCACCCTCAAAGTCCGCCACACCCCCAACCTACGCCCACCCACAAACGAAAAAACCCACACCAGACGAGCCAGCTCCGGCACCAGATCGAACATCGCCAAACCGAAGAAGTTCGGCGCGCCTTGGAATGGTCAGATGAGTAACCCAGATGGGTTCCGGAGCGCGGTTTGGGGGTGGGTGAGGGGCACCCGTGACCAAGTTACTGGGTCACGGGTGCCCCTCACCGTGTCGTCGTTATTGCTTGGGATAACTTCGTCCTTCTCCATCGCGTTCCTTCTCATGTGTAATTCCCGGGCGGAAACTTCTGGTTCTAGGGTTGGGTGAGACGGCGGTCGGGTTTCGTAACCCCCATCCCCCGGCCTGGCCGCCGTCTCCCTGGTTTTTCTGAATCCTTTTCTTGTTGGGTGGTAATGGTGTTTGGTTCGTCTTTGGTCGGGTCGGTGGTGTATTGCGCTGCATGGTGGGTGGCGGCATGCTTTGTGGCCTGCGGAATTGCCTTGGGTGGGGCAGATCCGCGAGACTGTTCGCGGCGACACCGTCACGTTGGCTTAATCATCCGAAGTAGACTGGATCGATCCGAACTGCGGATTCTGCATGGCTCGGGCGCGAGAACCCCGCGATGCGCGGGAAAGGGGATCGAAATGACCGGAGTGGTTTGGATATCCGTGGTCGCCGCCCTACTCGTGGCGCTCGGATTCTTCCCGCTGCGCAGTGGGAACGGGCAGCACGCGCACGCCGGTCCCGGCACCGTCAGCGTGTGGCAGCTCCGCGACAGCGTCGCGCAAGAGCGCGACGCAATCGCGTGGGCCGCGCAAGAGCGCGAGACAATCATGTGGGCCGCAGAAGAAATCGCGTGGCCGACCGAGGATCCCGACCGGGGCCGCCACCACATGCGCAACGTCGACATGCTCTGCCACCGGCTGGCGCTCGCGATCCTCGAACACGGTGTTTTCCGCGCCACCGCACCGATGGACGTGTGCCCGCCCAAAATCAACATCGCGTTCGGGTGAAAACAAAAGCACGGGGCCCGGTTTCCCGGACGCCCGTGCCCCTGCTGCGGTCCGGCGGTCAGTTCTTCAGGTAGTCGACCACTTCGCCGCTGTCGCGGTGCCATTCGATGAAGCCGCGTTCGAACTCGTTGGCCCGGCCCAGCGGGCTGTTGGACTCGCCCGTCACCGGATATCCCAGGTAGGAGCGCTCCCAACCGAGCTGCGCCCAGCGGGCGCGGATCCCGCCGTACACCTCGTGCGCGCCCGCCCACGGCGTCCAGTAGATCGACGCCCCGCCAGCACCGGTGAAGTGGTTGTAGCGGCCGATGCCGTCCGCGGTGGTCTGCTCGTCGGTGGTCGGGTAGCCGAGCACGCCGCCCGGACCGCTCAGCTCGATGTAGCGCTGCGCGATCACGCCCTGCATCGAGTGCGCACCCGTCTGCGGGCTCCACGCGATCCCGGCCGGGAACCTGCCGTCGCCGTTGAACTGGTTGTAGCGCCCGACACCGTCAGGTGCGGCGAGTTCGTCGGTGATGGGGTAGCCCAGCGGGCCGCGTTCCCAACCGGATGCCGCCCACTTGTCCCGGATCGCGCCCCGCACCGCGTTCGGGCCCGACGGTTGGGTCCAGTAGATCGACGCGTTCTCGTGCTGGGCGTTCGGCGTGACGAAGTGGTTGTAGGCGCCGAAACCATCCGGGGTGAGCCGGGTGTCGGTCGCCGGATAGCCGAAGGTGGCATCCTCGCCGAGCTCGCGGAAGTGCTCCAGGATCCGCCCGACGACCAGGTGCGCGCCGGTGCGCGTCGACCAGTAGATCGCCGAGTGGATCACGCCGTCGGTGGTGCGGAAGTCGCTGTAGCGGCCACCTCCGCTGCTGGCCAGTTCGTCGGTGATCGGCACGCCGAGTTCGGCGTGTCCGCCCAGGTCGAGGAATCGGCTGTAGATCATCCCGCGAACCACCGTCACCGCCGTGTCGGGCGTCCAGTAGAACCGGGCGTGGGTGAAGTCCTGCCAGCGCAGGCCTTCGAGCTCGACGACCTCCGGTCCGACCGGCGCGCCGACCTGCGCCCGCTCCTCCGGGGACATCGACTCGTAGCGCTGGCGGATCGCGCCTTCGCCGGGGTCGGCCTCGGCCGGTGCGGTGGGTGCTTGCGATCTCGGCGCTGCGGTCGGCTCGCTCGGGACCTCGGCGGATGTGCTCGGTTCGGTTTGCGCTGCGGCCGGTGCGGTCGCGGTCAGGCCGAGAAGCACTGCGGCAGCGGCGATTGCCGCCGCGAATCGTTTGACGTTCACGCGAAACCCTTTCGTTCAGGGACATCTGTTGATCGCCGCTGAGCCGCAAAAAGTTGCCACCGTATCGGGTGATCTTTTTGGATGCTCCCGGTAAGCCGCGATTTCCGGGCACCCGAAAGGGCCGCAGTTCCAATTGGAAATGCGGACGTTCCGTGGACCCTCCGAAAGTTCAGGGCAGGTGGAGGGTCCACGGACACGGCACCCGGTGAACCCCACTTCGCCAGGTATCCGCGCTTCCTCTGCGCGCAGCGCGTCGGGAAGTCGAAATCCGGGCGGAACCCGCAACAGGACCGCCATGTTGTCATCGCCGCGAGGCGCCGAAACGTTGCCCGGCGTCGGGTTTTCGACGTTGCCGTTACCGATCCGCGACCTGCCGGTCGGCCTCGCGAGGCGGTTGCGCGCCCGAGTTGCGCTCGATCACCGGGTAGTCGTTGCGCGCCAGCGTCGGCAGCCGAGTCCAACCCCACCGGATCTGCTGCGAAACGCTCAGGTCGAAGCGGCCGACCGGGTGCCGGTAGCGGATCACGAACGCATTTCCCCAGGTCAACCTGGGTGGGCCGCCGGGGAGTTCGGCGGCCAGCCGGGTCTGCGTCCACTGCCGGGTCGTCTGCACCCACGCGCCGCCCCACTCCAGGTAGCTGATGTTGTCCAGCCATTCCGGGGGCAGCGTCTCGAATTCGGTGAGGCGCACCGTCGGCGTGTCCGTGATGCCGTCCCGAACACCAACCTGGTCCACGCAGGGCCAAAGCGGTGCGTTCACGTGGTTGGCCAGCACCGGTTGGCCGCGGGTGAGCTCGGTGATCGGGCGGGCTTCGGTCAGCTTCGGCTCCGCGACGGCCAACCAGGACTGCGCACCGGTCACCTGGTCCACCGCGACCACCCGCGCCGATTTCGCACCCGGCGGGATCTCAACCGCCAACTGCTGCCATTCCCGCAACGCCGACCTGCGCAGTTCGGGGTGCAGTTCCTCGGCGACGATGCCGTCGGAAACCGCGAATTCCACCCGGAGTTCCTGGTCGGCGAGGCGGCCCGCCACCGGCACGGTGACGTGCGTGCCCGGCCCGGACAGGGCGTACCAGCCGGTGACGAGCCGACCGACACCCGGCGTCGTGCCGTCCGGCCGGTCGTCGTGCCAGCTGGTCGTCGGCTCGGACCACGGTTCGGCGGGCAGCGGCGCGGGACCGGTCAGGAAGTCCCCGGAGAGCTCCGGCTGCGTCGGTGGGCCGAGGCGTCCCGACGGCAGTTGCACCCGCACGTCGCTGGCCAGGCCGCAACCGCCGCCGAACAGGGTTTGCCAGCCGGAACGCGCCACCGTCCAGCCGGGCGCCTGCCCGATCGGCGCGTAGCAGAACAGCGCGACCAACAGCAGCACCGAACCGATCGAGGCAACCCCCAACATCGCGCGGTCCGGGACCAGACGCACCAACCTGCCGTGCCGACGACGCCACCGCGCCCACAGGTGTGCGAGCAGCGCGACACCGATCCACAGCAGCGGATTGCGCAGGTACAGCGGGCCGAAGTGCGGTTCCAGGTTGTTGGTCTGCGGATCCGGGTTGAGGTGCTCGCCGAAGCGCTGCCCGGCGTCGGAGAACGGCACCCACCAGTTGTCCCCGGCGAAGCTCAACGAGATCGCCCCGATGATCAGCACCATGCTCGCCCCGACGACCACCGGACCGGCCCGCCTCGGCAACGGCGAACGCAGCAGAGCCGCCGCCAGCAGCACCGTCGGCGCGGCGGCCACCGCGTGGAAGTGGCTGACCCACTTCGTCGGGCTGAACGCGATCAGCACCAGCGCCGCCGCCGTGGTGATCGCGCTGGTGATCAGCAGGCGGCGAACCGGATCGCGCCCCATCCCACCGCGCCCGCTGGACAGGGCGACGACCGCGACGAGCGCGAGCGCCAGCAGCACCGGTAATCGCCGTGCCCACCCGGCGGTGTCCAGCAGCGTGTTGTAGTGCTCGAACTCCTCGTACCAGGGGAATGACAGGTAGTACCAGCGGTGGATATCGGTGGCTTCGAGCACATCGCCCAGCGTCGCGTCGGCGAAACCGACCGGCACGACGACCGTCGCCGAGGCCGCCGCCAGCAACAGCGCCGCGATCCGGCCCGACCAGGGCTGCCGACGCAGCCACCGCACCAGCCACGGCACGCTGAGCACCAGGGGAGCGGCTGCGACCAGGCCGGACGGCGACGCCGTCAGGGCCAGCGCGGCGAACGTCGTCGCCAGCGCCAACGCGCCGATCGAATGGCGCAGGTTCGACGCCTCGGCGAACAGCAGCGCCGCCGCCGCGCAGACCACGATCACCGGCTCCGGTCGCAGCGACATGCCGTAGGACAGGAACCAGACCAGGTGCGCGACGAGCAGCGCCCACGGCACCGCGCGGAACTTCGCCGCCCGGCCGAGCATCGTCGCGAACACCACCCGAAGCAGCGCCCACGTCACCAGCCCGCAGAACATCGGGATCAGGCGCATCCACCACAGCGACCAACCACCGAGCTCACCCCACCACTGCAACAGGTATTGGCTGAGCACGAACGGGTTCTCGGTGGCGTTGAACATGTAGACGAAGTTGCCGAGGTAGCCGGTTCCGCCCGCGTTGCGGGCCATCATCAGGTACCAGCCGTCGTCCATGTTGACCGGTCCGAGCACCACCCACGCCGCGGCCACCAGCACCATGACCGCGTCGGCGGCGGCCACGCGGGGCATGGTCAGCACCCGCATCGACTGCGGTCCCCGCCAGCGCCGCCACGCGAGCACCAGCACCGCGAACAGGCAGCCGAGGTGCGCCAGCAGCAGCGCGATCTTCCAGGCGCTGGGCGCGGATTCGTAGCGCGCATCGGTGTGCAAGGCGACCTGGAGACCGACCGCCGAGCCGGTCGTGGACAGCTCGGAGACCTGCGGTGGGAGCAGATCCGGGCGGCTGCGCAGGAGCGTGCCGTCCCGGAAGATCCGCAGGCCCGTGGCGTCGGCGTGGACCCGGTACGCGCAGTTCGCGCGCAGCGGGTCGGCGAGGACCTCCACCCCGTCGACCAGGAAACGCGCCTGACCGGCCTGTGCCACCACGTCAAGACCGGGGGTGTCCAGGGCGTGCGTGCGCAACGCCGATCCGGAACTCGTGCGCAGCGTCTGGCACGGGATCGTGGCGTCGAAGTCCAAGGGGCGGTACGGCGACAGCGGCAGCACCGTCGAGGGCGTCGCATCACCAGCCTTCGGCCAGGTGACCAGCGGCATGTCGGCGTTGACCGGCGCCAGCACCGCGAGCAGCCCCAGCACGATCGTCAGCCCGGCGAGCACCGCTACGCGGCGGTTCCCGGACACCCCGGCGTGGCGGTGCGTCGCTGCCGGGGATCGGTCGTGCAGGACTGGCGGAACGGCTCCCATACCTTGTGGACATTTGACGGGGCCAAGAGGTTTGCCCGTCCGAGTCACGAGTCGATCACAACTCGTCAAGCCGTCAGCGCCGCCGAAAAAGCGGTGAACTTCCCGTGAAATGGGCACTTCGAGCCGCAGCAAGCCGCGCTGCGCAACAACAACGGGGCCGCCGGAGATGCGACTCCGACGGCCCCGTGGGTGTAAGAATCAAAGCAAAACGAGTTCGAAGGCAGGCTCTAAACCGATCAGAACGACAGGCGGCGGAAGATCACCCGCGGCACGTGCCGCAGCACCGTCATCACCCAGCGCATCTGCGCGGGCGCGTACACCTGCTCCTTGCCGGTGCGCACCGCATCCACGATGACGTCCGCGACCTGCTCCGGCGTCTGCGCCATCGGCGGTGGCTTCAGGCCCGCGGTCAGCTTGGTGTGCACGAAGTTCGGGCGGATCACCGTGACCTTCACACCGGATTCGCTGAGCGCGTAGGTCAGCCCGGTGTAGAAGACGTCCAAACCGGCCTTCGAGGAGCCGTAGACGAAGTTCGAGCGCCGCGCACGCTCACCAGCGGGCGAGGACATTACCGCGAGATTTCCGTGGCCCTGCTTGCGCAGCTTCTCGGCCAGCAAGACACCCAGCGCCACCGGCGCGACGTAGTTGATCTCGGCGACGGCGCGGGCGGCCTCGACCTGGGTCCAGCCCTTCTCGTTGTCGCCCTGGATGCCGAAGGCCACCAGCGTGACGTCGATGTCGCCGTCGGCGAAGGCCTTCTCGACGACCTCGGCGTGCGTTTCGGGCTTGCGGGCGTCGAAGTGGAGCGTCGAGACGGTGCTGCCGGTCTCGCGCAGCCGCTCGGCGGCGGCGTTCAGCCGGTCCGACTCCTCCGGGCGATCAGCGAGGATGATCCGCAGCGGACGCCGTTCGGCGTACTTCTGCGCCGTCGCCAGTGCGATGTCGGAGGTGCCGCCGAGCACGAGCAGGGATTGGGGGTTTCCAACCGCGTCAATCATAGGGCCAACCTTCGGGACAGATCGGAGCGGAAAATGCCGTCGGGGTCGACGGCGGCGCGGACCTCGCGCCACTCGTCGAGCCTGGGATACATCTGCCGGACCATCTCCGGCGTGGTGCGCGAGTCCTTGGCGAAGTAGAGCCGCCCACCCGCACCGAGCACCATCTCGTCGAGCTCTTCGCAGAACCGGTGCAACCCGGCCTTGATCGGGAAGTCCATGCTGAGCATCCAGCCCGGGTGCGGCCAGGACAGCGGTGCCGGGTTGCTCTCGCCCATCCGCTTGAGCACGTTGATGAACGACAGATGTCCGGAGTGGACGGTCTTGCGGATGATCTGCGCCAACGTGCCCTCGCCGCCGCTCGGCACCGAGAACTGGTACTGCAGGAAACCCTTCGAGCCGTAGCCGCGGTTCCACTCCCCGAACAGGTCGAGCAGGTGGTAGAACTGCGTCAGGTTCTGCACCTTTCCCCTGCTGTGCTTGGGGAAATTGCGGTACGAGACCTCGTTGAGAACCGGCGCGGTGATCTTGTTGACCATCCCGTTCGGGAAGATGTCCGGCACCGTCAACAGCTGCGGAGCGTCGAACTTCAGCGGTTCACCACGCAGTTCGGCGGGAAGCTCGTCGAGCGTCGCCAGCGAGCCGCGCGAGAACCCGGCTCGACCGAGCTTCGCGCCGGTGGAGATGGTGTCCAGCCAGGCCATCGAGTAGTCGTAGGTGTCGTCCGAGCCGTCGGTGAACAACTCCATCGTCTCGTCGAGGTTCGACGTGCGGTCGTTGTCCACGACGAAGTAGCTGGTCTCGGTCTTCTTCATGCGCACCTTGGCGCGCAGCACGATCCCGGTCAGCCCGACGCCACCGACGGTCGCCCAGAACAGCCGCGCTGCCGGGCCGTCCGGGGTGAGCGTGCGGATCTGGCCGTCGGCGGTGAGCAGGTCCATGGACAGGACGTGGTTGCCGAAGCTGCCGTGCGAGTGGTGGTTCTTGCCGTGGATGTCGCAGCCGATCGCGCCGCCGATGGTGACCTGGCGAGTACCGGGCATCACCGGAACCCACAGCCCGTGCGGCAGCACGGCGCGCATCAGCTGGTCCAGGCTCACACCGGCGTCCACGTCGACGAACCCGGCGTCCGGGTCGATGTGGTGGATCCGGTTCAGCCGGGTCATGTCGATCACGGTGCCGCCCGCGTTCTGCGAGGGGTCGCCGTAGCTGCGGCCGAGACCGCGTGCGATCACGCCGCGATCGTCGGCGGTGCGCACCGCTTCCGCGATCGCGTCGAGATCCGTGGTGCTGAGCACCCGTGCCCTGGTCGGGGCGGTTCGGCCCCAGCCGGTCAGCGTCCGTACCGTGGTGGTCATCTACAGGCTCAGCCTCCGGGACAGGTCCGAGCGGAAGACCCCCTCCGGGTCGACCGTGGCGCGGATCTTGCGCCACTCGTCGATCCGCGGGTACATCCGCTCGATCATCTCGGCCGAGGTGCGCGACTCCTTGGCCAGGTACAACCGGCCGCCAGCGCCGAGCACCATCTCGTCGAGCTCCTGGCACAGCCGGTCCAGGCCGGGCGTGATCGGGATGTCGACGGTCAGCGTCCAGCCCTTGCGCGGGAAGGACATCGGCGCCTGGTTGCTCTCGCCGAAGGTCTTAAGCACGTTCAGGAACGACACCTGGCCGGATGAGCTGATCTTGTCGATCGAGCGGCGGAACATGTCCTCCTGCCCGAACGGCACCATGAACTGGTACTGCAGGAAGCCGTTCGAGCCGTAGACCCGGTTCCACTCGCCGACCAGGTCCAGCGGGTGGAAGAACTGGGTGATGTTCTGCACCATGCCGAACTTCGTCGGCGCCTTGCGGTACCAGACCTCGTTGAACGCGGTGATGGTGAACTTGTTGACCAGGCCGTTGGGGAAGATCGGTGGGGCGGTCATCAGCTGCGGCGCGTTGAACTTCAGCGGGTCCTTGCGCAGCTTCTTCGGCAGGTCTTCGACCTTGGCGGAGTTGCCGCGGGTCAGCAGCGCGCGACCCATCTTCTCGCCGCGGGCCAGCGAGTCGAACCAGGCGACCGAGTAGACGTAGTTGTCGTCCGAGCCGTCGGTGAAGTGCTCGATCAGCTCGTCGAGGTTCTTGGTCTGCACGTTGTCGACCAGGAAGTACGCCGTCTCGACGCGCTTGAGCTGGACCGTCGCGCCCAGGATGATGCCGGTCAGGCCCATGCCGCCGACCGTGGCCCAGAACAGTTCGGCGTGTTCGCCGTCCGGGGTCAGGGTGCGGACTTGGCCGTCGGCGGTGAGCAGGTCCAGCGACAGCACGTGGCTGCCGAACGAGCCCTGCGAGTGGTGGTTCTTGCCGTGGATGTCCGAGCCGATCGCGCCGCCGACGGTGACCTGGCGGGTGCCCGGCAGGACCGGGATCCACAGCCCGTACGGGAGCAGGCGGCGCATCAGGGTGTCCAGCGACACGCCCGCGTCCACGACCACTGTCGCGTTGTCCACGTCGATCTGGTGCACCCGGTCGAGGGCGGTCATGTCGATGACGGTGCCGCCCGCGTTCTGCGAGGGGTCGCCGTAGCTGCGGCCGAGACCGCGTGCGATCACGCCGCGAACACCGGCGGTGCGAACCGCCTCGGCGATCGCCTCGATGTCCGGGGTGCTGACGACGTGCGCCCTGGTCGGCGCGGTGCGCCCCCAGCCGGTCAGCGTCTGTAGCTCGTCGTTTACCGATCCCACCCAGCCGAGTCTATCGGCGGGGTGGATGCCGATACGGGCGGGTGCGCCCGGTCCCGGGAGGAGTGCGATGGGGCATCGCTACACTCGCGTGGGACGTGTGTGCGGTCCGTGCGGAGCTGCTGGCTGGCGAGGTCGGGTTGCCGCGTCTTCGGCGTCTAGCCGGGTGCCCAGGTGCCGAATGCCCTGTCGTCGGATCCCGAGGTGAACCAGTGGCCGTGGCCGAACCCGCAGCCCAGACCGACCCCAAGCGTCTGGGCGTCTTCACCCAGCTGCTCCGCTTCATCATCATCGGCGGCGGATGCGCCGTGATCGACTTCGGGACGTATTCGCTGCTGCTGGGCCTGGCTGGTTGGCCGGTGTGGCTGTCCAAGTCGATCTCGTTCATCCTCGGCACCACCGCGTCGTACCTGATCAACCGGAAGTTCACCTTCCAGGGCGCGAGCACCGGCAACGCCACCGCCAAGGCGGGCGCGTTCGCCCTGCTCTACACCACCACGTTCTTCGTGAACATGGGCTCGAACCAGGTGCTGTGCGTGGTGTTCAACGCGAACGAGCCGTGGCAGTTCACGCTGTTCTGGGTCATCGCCCAGGGCCTCGGCACCTTGATCAACTTCATCATGCTGAAGGTGCTCATCTTCCGCGATTGACGCCGCGTGCTCGTGAGCGGTCGCTCCGGTGCGAACCTGTCTTTGAAGTGGTCGTGTCGGGCCGTCCACCTCGGGTGAGGTGGGCGATTTCGCGCGAAATCGCCGTCTCCCACGCGGGGCGGGTGGCGATTTCGCGCGAAATCGCCAGGTCTGCTACCCGCACCGCAAAGCAAGACGAGCTCAGTTGCGGAAGCCGGTGCCCCGGGCCGGGGCACCGTAGGCGTTGGCGTCGGAGCGGGTGGTTTCGATGTGCGCCGTGGCCACGTGTGCGAAGTTCACCGCGAACCGGCCGCCGTCGGCCGTGGCGAGCGACTTCGTGTGACCGTTGGCCATCAGGTCGGCCAGCACGTCGCGCAGCGCGTCGGCCTCGGCCGAGTCGAGCGCGATGTGCAGCGGCTGGCTCACTCCGGCGAGGTGCAGGACAAGTCCGGGTCGCGTATCGGGCATCAGATCTCCCAGTCGCAGGTGCCCCGACGATCGCCGGGGCAGCTTTCCTTGCTGGTCAAGGACTCCGCCACCCAGCGCACCACGAACCGGCCGGTGCTGGCACCCGATTTCACCCTCAGCAGACCCGGAACCGGTGGCCACCAGCCCTTTTCGCTCACGGCGTATCTCCCGAAGAGCTCGGCGACCGGCTCAACACCGGGTCGCCCGCCGACGACCGCCAGGTCCACGGAAAGGCCATCGCCGACATGGTCGCCGGGGTCGTGGCCGCCTACGGCACCGCCGAAGACCCGCACGCCTACGGGGAAAGCTTCAGTCGGAGCGTTTGCCCCAACGTGCTGCCTTACACCGTCGGCACACCGGCCGCCTACGGCTTCGCCGAGTGGAACGGCCGTTCGCTCACCGACAACGCGCCTGACGTCATGTTCTCGCTCGCCACCAACACGCCCTTCACCATCGGGCTCACGAAGGAGTCCGTCGCCGCCAAGCCGACTCGCACCTTCCCCTACGTCCCGGCGGTGTAATGAGAACTGACGTCTGACGCGGGCGGTTCGAAGCCCTTGACGTCGTTGCGGTCGCCCTGGGATCGCTGGGCCGATCGGGAATGGCCGCTGACGTGAACAATCCCGAGTGCTATCCCGAGCGGTTGCGGGAGGCCGACACCGTGGTGCAGCCGATCTCGGCGTGCCCGGAAGCCATCGTGGGGGCAGAACTGTGCGTCGGCGCCCGCGACGGCAGCATCGCGGCCACCAACATGGACTCCGGCGGGCCCGCGCTGGTCCGCGACGGTGACCGTTGGGCGCTGGCTGGCACGGTCAGCGGCCCCAGCAGCGGCGGGCCGACGCTGTTCACCGACGTCACCAAGCACGCCGACTGGATCAACGGCATCGTCACCGGCACCTCGGTGCCGCCGGAAGTCCCGATCCCGTCCCTGGCAGGTCGGGTGGACCTGGGCAACTGCGTGGGCTCGGTGGTCCGCACCGCCACCTCCCGGTCGGAGGATCCGGCTCTGGTGCTGACCAACGGCCACTGCGTCGATGGTCAGCGGCCCGCACCGGGATCGGCGCTGGTGGATCAACCCGCCGACCGCGAGGTGAGCATCGGCGACCGCGAGGGCTACCCGCAGGCCACGGCCCGGGCGTCCCGGCTGGTGTACGCGACCATGACCGGCACCGACATCGCGCTGTACCGGCTGGACAAGACCTTCGGACAGCTGGACGCCGAGGGCGCGAAGATCTTCCAGCTCGCCACCGCGCCCCCGCGCGCGGGTGACCAGGTGGACGCGATCAGCGGGGCCCGCCGCTACAGCTGCACGGTCGAGGCCGTGGTGCCGCACCTGCGCGAAGAGGGCTACCAGCAGGACGATTCGCTGCGCTACGCGACCACCGACAACTGCCACCTCGGTTCCGGTGATTCCGGCACCCCGCTGGTGGCCACCGATGGCAACACCGTGGTCGGGCTGCACAACACCAGCAACCGGGACGGCGAGCAGTGCACGGTCAACAACCCCTGCGAGGTGGCCGAAGACGGCACGGTGACCGCCGAACGCGGCCGCGGCTACGGCCAGCAGGTCAACGCGATCCCGGCCTGCCTGACCACCGGCTCGGCGCTGGACCTGCACCAACCGGAGTGCACCCTGATGCGCCCGGCCGCCTGACCAGCAGGCCGCGAGGGCTCGCGTTCGCGGGCGCGCAGCAGGCCTGCGCGCCCGCCCCGAGCTGCTCAGAAGCCGTAGAGCGCGGCCGGATTCTCGACGAGGATCCGGCGCCCCGCCTCGGCGCCGGTCCACTCCAGCAGCCGGTCGAGGGCTCGCGCGTCGTCCACCGCCTGGAACGGTTCCACGGTCAGCCGGTTGGCGGCGGTGCGTGTCCGGCCGCCGGTGTGGGGCCAGTCGGTGCCCCACAGCAGGCGCTCCGGTGCGGCGCCGACCAGGGCGCGGGCCAGCGGCGCGACATCGGCTTGGTCAGCGGCACCGGAAATCCGGTGGGGCGCGGAGAGCTTGACGAACGCCGCACCCGATCGCAGCAGGTCGACCAGCTCGGCGAAACCGGGCTGCTCGGGGCCCGCCGCCGCGCGGGCGAGGGCGAAGTGGTCGAGCACCACCGGCACCGGCAGCCGGGCGAGCTCGTCGGCCAGTGCGGCCACCACGGGCAGCCCGGTGAACACCTGCAGGTGCCAGCCCAAATCCGCGATCGCGGCGGCGGTCGCCCGCAACGGCCCGAGCGCCGCCTCGGGTTCGTCAACCGCGAAGGTCGCCAGGTTGACCCGGGCGCCGCGCACTCCCGCGGCGTCCCACTCCCGCAGCGGCGGTTCGGCCGCTGGATCGAACACCACCACCGCGCGAGCGCGATCGCCCCGCTCGCGCAACTGCCGCAGCAGGCACGAGTTGTCGGTGCCGTACGGGCTGGACTGCACGAGGACGGCGCGGCTGACTCCCAGCCGCCAGTGCAACTCGTCCAGCTGCGCTCCGCTGGCCTCGCCCGGGGTGTACGTCCGGTCGGCGGCGAACGGGAACTCCGGGTCGAACACGTGGACGTGGCAGTCGCACGCGCCAGCAGGCACGCCCGTCACGGCTGGGCACCCGCCAGGTCCGACAACCGGGCCAGCACCCCGGAATCCGCCGGCACCCCATCGCGCAGCTGCCGGTGGTAGCGCGCGAGCTCCAGCTCTCCCGGCAGGCGCACGGGCTGCGCCGGGTCCGCGGCCGGGGTGCTGCGCAGAATTCCGGCGAAGTCCGCCATGCGCTCGTCGAGCGCCGCGGCGGGCAGCAGCTTCGTGGTGTCGATCAGGAAGAACACGTGCCCGAGGTTCTGCGGGCGCTCCGGGTCCTCGCTCCACGAGCTGATGCGGGTGAGGTATCCCGCTCCCGACAGCAGTCCGGCGAACAGGTCGATCATCACGGACAGCCCGTACCCCTTGTGCCCGCCGAGCGGCTGGAGGAACCCGTCCAGCGCGGCGGCCGGGTCGCTCGTCGGCCGCCCTTCCCGGTCGGTGGCCCAGGTGTCCGGAATGGACTGTCCCGCCGCGGCGGCGGCCCGGATCTTCGCCCGAGCCGCGACGCTCATCGCGATGTCCAGCAGGATCGGGTCGCCCTCCGCGGCGGGCACCCCGATCCCGAGCGGGTTGTTGCCCAACCGGGCCTCCCGCCCGCCCCACGGCGCGATCGTGGTGGTGGCGTTGCTGGCGATGATGGCCGCGAAACCCTGCTCCGCGGCCCGGAACAGGTAGGGCATCACGGGCCCGAAGTGGTTGCTGCCGCGGACGAAAGCCGCCCCCAGGCCGGTCTCGCGGGCTCCGGCCAGCGCTGCGTCGAGCGCGTGGGAGCCGACGAGCGGGCCGATGCCGTTGGCACCGTCCACCCGGGACAACGCCGGGGTGACCTGGTCGACCACCACCTTCGCGGCGACGTCGACCCCACCGAGGCGCGCGCGATCGAGGTACTGCGCAATCCTGGCCACCCCGTGCGTGCGGATGCCGAAGAGGTCCGCGAGCACAAGCACATCAGCGGCCCGCCGGGCGTCCTCTTCGGACATGCCGCCCGCCACCAGTGCCAGGCCCGCCAGCGCACGCAGCCGGTCGACCGTGATTCGGGTGTCGCTGGTCATCGGTCTCCTTCAGGGTCGGTGAGGTCGAAGTGGGTGGTGGTGGCGAGGTCTTCGCCGAACCACGAGCGGATTCCGGCGAGGCGCTTGCCCACGTATTCCGGACCGGATGGGGTCCAGCGCATCGGGACGTCGTGACCGGGCACCAGAAGCGTGTCCGGGTATTCGCGCCACAGGTCGAGGATCTTCCGCACGGAGGCCTGGCTCGCGTCGCGGTCGAGGGTCATGTCGACATCGCCACCGAGCAACTCGGCCCGGTTCTTCGCCGCGTCCCCGCTGAACAGCACCGTGCCGTCGGCACCGCGGACGCGGTAGACGACCGAGCCAGGGGTGTGCCCGGGCGCGACGAACGCGTCGACGCCGGGCAGGATCTCGCCGTCGCGGGCCACGCGCCGCGTCCGCGGGTTGCTCGCCAGGTCCGCGGCGTACAACTCCGGCAGCGGGTCGAACGCGGCCTGCCGCCCGGCCGCCCAGTCCAGTTCGGCCGCGCCGATCCAGACCGCGGCCGACGGGAACAGCAGGTAGTTCGCCGCGTGGTCGTAGTGCGCGTGCGTGAGCAGCACATCGGTGACCTCGGCGGGGTCGACGCCATGTGCGGCGAGCCGCGCCGCGAGCAGCGAGCGCATCCCGAACGAGCCGGTGTCGGCCAGCAGGAGCCGCTCGCCGTGGCGGACGAGCGTGACGCTGCTCCAACCGAGCCCGCCGTGCTCCGTGCTCTTGCCGGGATATCCCTGGGTGAGCGGCAGAACGTTCACCGGGCACCGCCTTCCGGTACGACCGCGGCCGGGGCAGCCGCGCTCGACTCGTCGTGGTCGAACGTGTTCCGGGCCAGCAGCGCGACGATCGCGGTCACCAGGCCCAGCGCCGCGAGGTAGACGCCAAGACCGTAGGGGCCTCCGGTGGCGTCGTTCAGCCACACTCCGATGATCGGGCCCGTGCCGCCGAACACGGCCTGCGCGACGTTGTACGCCAGCGCGCCCGCGGTGACCCGTACCGCCGTCGGGAAGATCTGGCTGATCGCGAGCAGCGCGGGCAGGGCCAGCAGTCCCTTGCACGCGCCGATGATCGCGCTGCCGGTGACGGCGCCGAGGCCACCGGCCGACGCGAGCGCCAGCGACGGCACTGCGGCGATGGCGACCACCAGCCCCATCAGGCTGAGCGCCCGGCGCAGGCCCAGCCGGTCGGCCACCGGCCCCATCACGAGCGTGCCGACGATGACGAGGAGGTTGCTGACGATGGTCGCGTTGTACGCCTCGTCGCTGCTGAGCTTTCCGACCTTGATCAGGAAGGTCGTCAGGTACGACGTGATCGTGGTGCTCAGCAGCGCGTAGCTCGCCGTGGCGACGATGAACACCACGATCTTGCCCCAGTGCAGGCGCAGCGCGTCCCGCAACGGCGTGGCAGCGGTCTTCGCCTTCTCGCGTGCGGCGGCCAGCATTTCGAACTCCGGGCTCTCCTCGACCCTCGATCGCAGGTACACCCCGAACACGGCGAGCGGCAGGCCGACGAGGAAGAGGATCCGCCAGCCGAAGGTGTTGTACTGGTCCTCGGTGAGCAGGCTGGAGCACACCCGCGCCAGCAGGGATCCGCACAGGATGCCGATGAACGTGGTGGCCACCAGCGCGCTGACGTTGCGGGCGCGCTGCGCGACCGGGCTGTGCTCGAACACGAAGCTGATCGCGCTCGCGTACTCGCCGCCCGCCCCCATCGACTGCGCGAGGCGGCACACCAGCAGCAGCAGCGGCGCGATGATGCCGAGCTGCGCATAGGTCGGCAGCACGCCCATGCACGCCGTGCCGAAGCAGGTGAACAGGATCGAGATGGACAGCGCGCGGCGGCGGCCGAACCGGTCACCGATCCAGCCGAACAGGATGCCGCCCACGGGGCGCGCGATGTAGCCGAGCGCGAAGACGGCGTAGGTGTTGAGCAGTGCGACCGCGGCGTTGTCGCCGGGGAAGAACTTGGCGGCGATGATCGTGGCGACCACCCCGTAGACGCCCCAGTCGTACCACTCGGCGAAGTTGCCGGCCGACGCGGCCACGATGGTCCGGACGCGGCGGGCGCCGGTGAACTCCAGCTCGGTGCTCATAGCGGGTCTTTCCGTTCTCGTCACGAGGAAATGGGGTCAGCCGACGCGGTCCGCGATCGCTCGCGCGACCGCCTCGGGACCACCCGGCGCGGAACCATCGGGGGCGATCCGGACTTCCCCGTCTTCGAGCGCGTTGGCCACGGCCGCGCGAACGAGCCCAGCTTCGGCGGCGTGCCCGAGGTGGTCGAGCATCATCGCGGCGGCGAGGATCTGCCCGATCGGGTTGGCCAGGCCCTTCCCGGCGATCGAGGGGGCACTGCCGTGGATGGGTTCGAAGTAGGCGCTGCCGTCACCGATGTTCCCGGAGCCGCACAGGGAGATGCCGCCGACGGTCGCGCCGCCGAGGTCGCTGAGCACGTCGCCGAGGAAGTTCTCCATCACCAGCACGTCGAAGTCGCCGGGCCGCAGCACCAGGGCCTGGGCTGCGGCGTCGGCGTAGAGGGTCTCGGTCTCGATGTCCGGGAACTCGGCGGCGACCTCGAAGAAGATCTCGCGGAACAGCGCGTGGCTGCGCAGCACGTTGCTCTTGTCCACGCACGTCACGCGGTGCTTGCCGTCGCTCGGCGCGCCACCGCGGCCAGCCGCCAGCTCGAACGCGCGTCGGCAGACCCGCAGGGTGCCTTCCCGCGTGGTGATGAGCGCATCCGAAACCGCCCACCGGTTGCCCACTCCCTTGCCGCGGGAGGCGTAGAGGCCTTCGGTGTTCTCGCGGACGATGACGTAATCGATCCCGCCGGGCCGCACGCTGCCGAGCGGGGACGTGACGCCGGGCAGCAGCAGCGCCGGGCGCACGTTGGCGTAGGCGTCGAGGCCGGTCCGGAGGATGCCGCCGAGCAAGCCGGCCTCGGTGCCGTCCGGGAACCGGACGTCGGGCAGCCCGACCGGTCCCTTTAGGGCCGCCGCGACCCCGGAACGCAGATGTTCCAGGTCTTCGGCCGAACACGCCGTGCCCGTGCGGCGGTAGGTGTCGGCGCCAGCGTCGATCTCGGTGTAGCGGAGCTCGAAGGAGCCCTTCGCGGTCACCGCGCCGAGCACGGTGAGCGAGGCGTCCACCAGCTCGGGGCCGATGCCGTCTCCGCGGATGACGGCGATGTCATGAACCTGCACTACCGCTCCAGCTTGAAAATCAATATAATCAATATTTAAGTGTCAATGTTGACGAATCTGCGGAGACAGTAGTCGCGTGCGAAAAGCCGTGTCAACCCGGCCTTTCCGCGCCGCGACAACGACTCGTCGCTCGTGATCGAGTCAGCACGATCACTAGACTCGACGAAAATCAACACTCGGATCGGGAGGCGCCACTCGTGAGCGATCACACGGAGGTCTTGTCGATCGCCGAGGCAGCCGACGTCCTCGGCGTCAAGCCGAGCACGGTCTACGCCTACATCAGCCGTGGTCTGCTGAACCGTCGGCGGCTGCCCCGAGACCGGCGCAGCTGGCTGTCCCGCAGCGAAGTCGAAGGGTTCGGGCAGCGCAAGGGCACCCGAACGCTGATCCGCGAGAACGAGCCCGCCGAGCAGGAGGCCGCGTCCTCCGTGGCCCGCATCGACGACGACACCCTGCTCTACCGCGACCGGGACGCCGTCGAACTGGCCAGGACCTCGTCCTACGAGGAGGTGGCCGAACTCCTGTGGGGACAGCCGGGCCCGGCCCGCGCGGCCGAGCTCGACCCCGAGCTGGTGACCGCGATTCACCGGTTGCAGAACACCATGCCGCCCACCAGCCTGCCGCTCGACCGGCTGAAGGTGACGGCGATGCTGCTCGGCGCCCGCGACTCGTTCCGCTACGACCTGACCGCTCCGTCGGTGCTCTCGGCCGCGCGCACGCTCGCGCCCGCCTTCGTGGCGTCCCTGCCCCAGCAGGGCGCGCCCGACGCGCCCGGCCAGTCCATCGCCGACCGGTTGTGGGGTCGGCTCACCGCCGAGCCCGCCACGCCGGAGGCGATCGGGGTGCTGTCGGCCGCGCTGGTGCTGCTCGCCGACCACGGCTTGGGTCCGTCCACCCACGCCGTCCGCGACGCAGCGGCCACGGCGGCCGATCCGTACTCGGCCGTGCTCGCCGGTATGAGTGTCGCGAGTGGACTCCTGCTGGGCGGCGGTTCCTCCCTCGCGGTGCAGGCCTGGCTCGGCGACATCACGTCACCGGACTCGGTGTCGCGGGTCCTCGAACAGCGCCTCCTGCGCGGCGACCGGCTGTCCGGCTTCGGCCAGCCTCGTTACCGCGGCGCGGATCCCCGCGCCGCGGCCCTGCTCGAAATGCTCGCCGCGGCCCCGGCGGACCGGGAACGCCTGGCCATCGTCGAAGCGGCCACCGAGCTCGTCCGTCGCCGCCGCAACCTCGAACCGAACGTCGAGTTCGCCCTCGGCGCCCTGTGCTTCGTCCACGGTATGACCGAAGGCGCGGGTGAGGCCGTCTTCGTGATCGCGCGCACCGCTGGCTGGATCGCGCACGCCGTGGAGACCTACGCCGTCCAGTAGCCGGTGCGACGCGACCGCAGCGAGCTGCCCAGCTGAACGACCGGCGCTGCCGCGAAGATCGCCGCCTACTGCTGGGAGTCCTCGTCCTCTTCGGTGGGTTCGAAGCCCTTGACGTCGTTGCGGTCGTCGGAGCTCGGCACGTCGCCCGGCAGTTGCACGGTCTTGGACGTCGGACCCGGCGTCCAAGTGCCCCAGTGCGTCTCCTGGTGCACGTCCATCGCCGCCTGCGCGGGCAGCGCGTCCGGCTCGTACGGGTCGACGGCGTACAGCGAGCCCCAGTCCCGGTGGATGTTGTTCTTCAGGTACGTCGGCAATTCGCGCATGCTGGTCGCCACGTTGAGCCAGCCGAACGGTCCGCCCGCATCCGGTGAGGACCAGCCCTGCCCGATGTCGCGCACCTCGGCCCCGGCCGCCACCCGGAACTTCGGGATTTCGGCGATGCCGTTGTGCACGCCCGGCAACTGCAGGCACGGGTTCACCAGCGCGGCGGTCCACTCCACGAACGTCGGCTGGTCCCCGACGAAGTCGGTCATGTTCACCAGCTGCGGCGCCCGCGGCGCGCTGACCGCCACCCAGCCGTTGGGCCCCAGCGAGTTGTCGGTGGCCACCACCCGCATCTTGGTGGCGCCCTCGGACTTGCCGCCGAGGGTGAACCGGAAGTCCCGCCACGCCGGTCCGGGCTGCTGCACCACGTACTTGCGCTCGGTGATCTGGAAGCCGTGGTCGGTGTCGTGGCCGAACTCCAACGCCACCGAGTTCGCGCCCAGCTCCGCACCGGCCAGCGAGAGCACCACCGGCACCTCGCCGTTGCGCGCCCGATCCGGCAGGTCGTACCACTGGGTGCGCAGCTCCCCGGTGCCGGTGCCAGCGGCGTCGTAGCTGCCCCACACCGGGGCGTTGTCGTTGCCGAACTGGTGCGGCGGCTTCCAGTCCGGTTCCTGCGGGTCGGAGCCGTCGCCGGGCGGCAGGCCGGGCCGGTTGAACCCGACCATCTTGGCCCGCATGTACTGGTCGGCGTCCTCCTTGCCCTCCAGCCGCTTGGGTGGGACGCCGATGTCCTTGTCCTCCGACGGCGCCGCCTTGCCGGGCTGGTTGCTGGACACCCGGAGCATGCCGACCTGCGGGTTGGTCTCCACGTAGACGTAGTCCGACAGCCCGCAGCTGGAGCCGACGATCTGCTTGATGTTGTCGGCGCCGAGGCTGTAGCTGCCCCACTGCTTCTGGATGACCTTGCCGAAGTTGGCGAGCTCGAAGAGCACCAGCAGCGCGCACAGGATCGACAGCGGCGCCGTGCCCAGCCGCAACGCCCTGCTGCGCTTCTCCTCCCGCCCGAAGCGCTCGTCGACCACCTTCGGATTGTTCTCGTCGATGCGCAGGTGCTCGATGAACGCCACGACCAGCGCGATCCCGGCGATGATCAGGAACACCGTGCTCAGGTGGTGGCCGTCGATCTGCGGCGGCATGTTGTACCAGGGCACACCCCAGCCCGAGACGTACCACCAGGCGTTCGGCCCGGTCGCGGCGAACGCCAGGATCACCATCAGCATCGCGAAGAACGCCGCGCGGTTGCGCTTGGACCGCAACACGGTGCTGCTGGTGGCCAGCGCGGTCAGCGCCGCCAGCGCGCCGCCGAACGCGGCGAAGATGCCGAAGTGGTGAGACCACTTGGTGGGGGTCAGGACCAGCACCACGAACGACAGCGCGGTGATCGCGAGCAGCCGTCGGCTCGGGCCGAGTGCGGCGCCCCGGATCCGGCCGCGCCGCAGCAGCACCACCGCGCAGGTGGCCAGGCACAGCATCACCAGCAGCACCGGGAACCGGCGGGTCATCGAGCCGTCCGGCGTCTGGCTGAACAGCAGGTTGTAGCGGCTGAGCTCCTCGTACCAGCTCTGGCTGGGGCCGATCTCGGTGCGCAGTTCGGTGGCGTCCATGACCGACTGCCAGGTCTGGTCGGCGAACACCAGCGTCAGGATCACGAACCCGGAAGCCGCGATCGGCGCCAGCACCGGCAGCCAGCCGAATTCCTGGGCCCGCTTGCGCACCAGCCGGAACAGCGGCTTCAGCGCGGCGATGAAGGGCAGCACGGACACCATGCCGTGCGGGTTCGCACCCACCGACAGCGCCGCGACGACCAGTCCGAGCGCGGCTGGCATCAGCCGCCCGGTGGCCACCGACCGCTCGACGGCGCACAGCGCCAGCAGCGAGAACAGCACCACGACCGGCTCGGGGCGCAGCCCGTTGTTGTAGGGCAGCCAGAACGCCAGGAACACCGCTGCCGCGGCCCAGCCAGCGGCGTTGCTGCGGCGCACCTGCTGGCCGAGCCGGGGCAGCACCTCGCGGCTGATCAACAGCCAGCTGACGATGCCCATCAGCAGCGCGGGCAACCGAACCCAGGGCGTCGAGGTCGACACCTGCACCCACAGCGAATACAGCTCGTAGAACCAGCCGAACGGCGCCTCGGGAACGCCGAACCAGCGGTAGTAGTTGCTGATGTAGCCGAAGCTCTCGCGCGCCCGCGCGATATTCAAGATGTAGCCGTCGTCCGAGGTCATCGCGCCGATGACCCACCAGATGAGCAGCGCGCCGATCACCGAGACGTCCCGGAACGTCGGTTTCCACCAGCCGCTCGGGATCAGCTTCGGCGGACGCCGACCGGCCCGCACGTCCAGCCGCCGCAGGCAGATCACCGAGCCGATGAACGCGGCCACGGCGAGCACCATCACCGCGATCTTGATCTCGGTCGGCTGGCTCTCGTAGCGGTTGTCGACGCGGGCCTCGAAGGACACGCCGCGCACGTCGTCGATGCCGTCGTTGAGGCTGGAGTAGATGCCGGTCAGCTGCGGGCGCTGGTCGCCGCGCAGGTTCGCCAGCGACTCGTCACCGACGCTGGCCGTGGTGCTGTAGGCGTCGGAGTGCAGCGAGACCGAGCAGTCGCCCGCGGGCAGCGGCACCGTGCCCACCTGCTGGCCCTTGGTCAGCAGCGTCAGGTGGCCGCCATCGACCTGCAGCGTCAGCCCGGTCAGCTTGCCGTAGTCCGACGACGGCGGGTTGGTGCTCAGCAGGTTGGCCGGGCCGTTGGTGCGGTCGTCCAGACTGCGCACCGAAGCGCACGGCACGTCGGCGCGCAGCCACACCGGCGAGTAGCTGACCAGCGGCGCCGACACCGATTTGGTGCCTTCGGCGGTCGGCCACTTCAGCGTCGTGATGTTGAAGTTGACCGGAAGAAACGGCACCGTCAGGGCGAGCAGCGTACCGAGCAGCCCCAGGACCGACGCGAACACCTTCAGCCGCTTGGCTGAAGGTTGTCGACGGTTCGTCTCGGTGTGCGCCGAAGCATCGACCGTTCGGCGGCTTTCTTCTTGGCCACTGAGCACGATTGGAGAATAGTAGTTGCTGGTCCGGGCCCTTTCGCGGCATTGGGCCGGTGTGCGAATGGCCACCATGGCCAAGGCCGTGAGCTGCGAACTCAGTCCGTTCTCAGGTCGCTCTTAGTGTCTTGTGACAGTTCGGTTACCAATGCCTGTTCGCGCGGTTTGCGAGGCATGACCTCGCTAACCGAACTCGACCGCCGGACAAGTGGTGAAGCCGCTTTCCGCACAAATTAACCAGGCGCGAGTTCTCCGGCGGACAGCCCGAGCCGACATATGAGCGAGTCGGGCATCCGAACCTGGACGATCCCGGCACCCGTCAATTCGGTCAGCGTCGGAAGAACTTCTCCTGCTGGCCCTGCCGGAGCAAGCGCAGCCACTCCCTGAACGCCTTCGGATCGCGGCGCTGGCCCACGAAGTACAGGCCGAACCGCAGCACCTCCAACGCGCCGATCTTGCGCATTCCCGGCTGCGACAGCAGGTAGCCGCGGTTGCGGTAGGTGTAGTAGCGCTTCACCGCGTCCGACGGGTCCTGGGCGTGGAACCGGCCGCCCAGCATCGGCTTGAACTCCGCGGAGCCGTCCGGGTGCAGGAACCGGGTCTTCAGCGTGGTGCCGAAGGGCAGCCCGGAACGCACCACCCGGCGGTGCACCTCGACCTCGTCACCGCGGAAGAACAGCCGGTAGTCCGGCACCCCAACCACGTCCAGCGTCGAGGAGCGGAACAGCGCGCCGTTGAACAGCGACGCGATGCCCGGCAGGAAGTCACCCTCGCCGAGCTCGCTGACCCGCCGCTTCCAGGTCAGACCGCGGCGCAGCGGGAACGCCAGCTTGTCCGGGGTGTCGATGTTGACCACCACCGGCGACACCGCGGCCAACCGGCGCTTGGTCGCCACGTCCAGCAGCGTCGCCAGCGCGTGCTCGTCGGCCGGTCGGCCGTCGTCGTCGCCCAGCCACACCCATTCCGCACCCAGCGACAGCGCGTGCAGCATGCCGAGCGCGAAGCCACCGGCGCCGCCGAGGTTGCGCCGCGAGACCAGGTAGGTGCTCGGGATCGGGCAGTCGTCCACCACGTCTTGCGCGGGCTGGTCCGGGCCGTTGTCGACCACCACCAGGTGATCCGGTAGCCGGGTCTGGCTCGCGATGATCTTCAGGGACTCGGCCAGCAGCTCGCGACGGTGCCTGGTGACGATCACCGCGACTACGGACCCGGCAGGTAGCTGCTGTGCGGAGTCGGTGCTCATGAGCCTTCTTCGCTCCCGATCGTGGCCCTGGATTCACCGATCCGGGCCAGGGCTTCGTCACTCAGGTTCTCGAAGGGGTCGTACCCCTTGTACTGGGTCAGCACCTCGCGCAGCGACCCCTGCTCGCGCATCCCGCCCTTGTCCATCCAGATGGCGGTGCTGCACAGCTCGATCAGGAACTCATCGGAGTGCGAGGCGAAGACCAGGATGCCGGATCGCTTGACCAGGTTGTTGAGCCGATCCCGGGCCTTCTCCAGGAATTCGGCGTCCACCGCGCCGATGCCCTCGTCCAGGATCAGGATCTCCGGGTCGATCGAGGTCACCACACCCAGCGCCAACCGCACCCGCATACCGGTGGAGTAGGTGCGCAGCGGCATCGCCAGGTAGTCGCCGAGCTCGGTGAACTCGGCGATCTCGTCGACCCGCTTCTCCATCTCCTTGCGGTTCATGCCGAGGAACAGGCCGCGGATGATGATGTTCTCGTACCCGGAGATCTCCGGATCCATCCCCACACCGAGGTCGAACACCGGAGCGACCTTGCCGACCACCCGAGCACTGCCCCGGGTGGGCTCGTAGATGCCGCTGAGCAGGCGCAACAGCGTCGACTTCCCGGCGCCGTTGTGGCCGACCAGGGCCACCCGGTCGCCGTGCCGCAGGGACAGGTTGATGTCGTGCAGCGCCTCGATTATCGGCACCCGGCTGTCGGTGCCGATCTTGCCGCCCGCCTTGCCGAGCACCGCCTTCTTCAGCGACCGGGACTTCGCGTCGAAGATCGGGAAGTCGACCGCCGCGTTCCAGACGTCAATGCTGACCACAGTTATCCAGCCCCCCCGATCAGACCCAGTACGTGACGCGTGCTCGGTAGTTGCGCATGACCAGCAACGCGATCGCCCATCCCACGATCGTGCAGCTGAGGACCACGATCCAGTGGTAGATCTGCTGGTCCTGGCCGATCAGCGGATCGCGGACGATCTCGATGTAGTGGTAGAGGGGGTTGAGGTCCGCGAGGTTCGCGCGCCAGCCCAGCTGCGGGGCCTTCGTCTGCAGGATGTTGGCGTTCCACACGATCGGCGTCATGAAGAACAGCAGCGTGGAAAGGCTGTTGATGACCGGCGGGATGTCCCGGAAGCGGGTCGCGATGATGCCGAACAGCAGAGCCACCCACGCGCCGTTGAACATCAGCAGCATGAACGCCGGTATTGCCGCGATCACGGTCCAGCTGATCGGCATCTGGAAGATCGCCAACACGACCAGGTAGACGACCATGTTGTGCGCGAAGAAGAGCGACTGCCGCCACACCAGGCGCAGGATGTGCACGCTGATCGGCGAGGGCAATTGCTTCATCAGGCCTTCGTTGGCGATGAAGACCTCGGTTCCCTCGGTCAAGCAGCCGAGGATGAAGTTCCAGACGATGAAGCCCACCGTCAGATAGGGCAGGAACGTCCGGATGTCCTCGCCGAACAGCTGCGAGTAGAGCAGCCCGAGGGCGGTCGCGGTCATGCCCATGCCGATGGTGATCCAGAGCGGGCCGATGACCGAGCGCCGGTAGCGCTGCTTGATGTCCTGCCAGCCGAGGTGTGCCCACAGCTGTCGCTGCGAGAGTCCGTCGTTGATGTCCTTGAACGCCTTGCGCCAAGTCCTCGACGACGTTTCGGTTGGGGCTGGGGGTCTGTCTACCGTGCTTGTGGCCTGCACAGTGCGTCAGAGTACCGATCGATGGGATGCCGTCCGGCCCTGGGCTTCACTCGTAGGCGTAGGCACCTCGTGACGCCCGGTGCCCAACCTCCGCTGTGCAGGCCCTGAGCGTCACAGGTACTGGCCGCCGCTGCGCGGTTGGCTGCTCTCGGCTTCGCCGGTGCTGCCCATCGGCAGGCCGCGACGCATCTGCTCCAGTTGTGCGCGGGCCGCCATCTGCTGGGCGAACAGCGCCGTCTGCAGGCCGTGGAACAGGCCCTCCAGCCAGCCGACCAGCTGGGCTTGGGCGATCCGCAGCTCCGACTCGGACGGCGTCGCGTCCTGGGCGAACGGCAGCGACAGCCGCTCCAGCTCCTCGATGAGCTCCGGCGCCAGGCCCTGTTCCAGTTCGCGGATCGAGGACTGGTGGATCTCCTTGAGGCGGCTGCGGCTGGCCTCGTCCAGCGGTGCCGCCCGGACCTCCTCAAGCAGCTGCTTGATCATGGTGCCGATGCGCATCACCTTGGCGGGCTGCTCGACCAGGTCGTTGATGTCCTCGCCGCGCTCCTCGGCATTCCCGGAGGCCCCGATCGGCTTGCCGTCCTCGCCGACCACGAAGACCTGCGGCCTGCCCTCGCTCTGATCGTGGTTCATATCTCCATCCTGGCGGGTCATTCGATCTTGTGGGTCGATTTGCGTAGCTGGTCACCTAGCGGAACTTCAGGCGCCCCGCGGTTGGGATCCCCGACATCATGCACGTCCAACGCACCACCTCGGTTCGGTCCTCCCGAGGAGACTTCCGCACACCCACCTCACGCGGCGGGAAGACGGCTTCGCCGCTGGCCTGACGCCACGGTGCGGTGGAGCACCCGGTGCCGATCCGCGTACCGGGGTCCTACGGCAGCGGGGACTCAATTCTCCCGAGCACTCCGCTGGGTGCGTCAGTGCTGACCCGCGGTGCCGAGTGATGCGATATCGACCACCCGGCAGCGAGATCGAGACGCCTCCTCCGTACGGTGTCACCATGGCGTTCGACGTCGCGGCGGTTCGCGGGCTCTTCCCCGCGCTCGGCGACGGGTGGGTGCACCTGGACGCTCCGGCGGGCATGCAGGTTCCTGAACAAGTGGCGACCGCGGCGTCCACTGCGCTGCGGGCCCCGGTATCCGGTCCGGGTGGGATCTTCCCCGCGTCGCAGCGCGCCGAGGCGATCGTGGATGCCGCCCGTCGCGCTATCGCCGACCTGGTGGGTGCCAATCCGGCCGGGGTCGTCCTCGGCCCGAACTCGGCCGTGCTGCTGCAACGGCTCGCCGACGCGCTCGGCGACGGCTGGATGATCGGGGACGACGTGGTCGTCTCCCGGCTCGACCACCCCGCCAACGTCGCGCCGTGGCAGCGGGTGGCGCAGCGTTCCGGCGGCACGGTGCGCTGGGCCGAGGTCGACATCGAGACCTGTGAGCTGCCCACCTGGCAGTACCAGGAGCTGGTCACCCCGCGGACGAAGGTCGTCGCGATCACCGCCGCGTCCGGCGCGGTCGGCACCCGACCAGATGTGCGCCCGGCGGCCGAAGCCGCGGCCGAGCACGGTGCCTTGTGCGTGGTGGACGCCGCGGCCGCGGCGCCGTTCGTGCCGTTGGACATCACCGCGATGGGCGCGGACGTGGTGGCGGTGAACGCCTCGGCGTGGGGTGGCCCGCCGGTGGGTGCGCTGGTGTTCCGGAACCCGGCGATGCTCGACCAGTTGCCGTCGGTGGCGTTGGAGTCCGGCGCGCGCGGCCCGGAGCGCTTGGAGCTCGGCCCGCATGCCAACCCGCTGCTGGCCGGGCTGGTGGCCTCGGTGGACTACCTGGCGGGGCTGGACGATTCGGCGGTCGGGCCGCGCCGCGAGCGGCTGCTGACCTCGCTGGGTTCGGTGAAGTCGTACCAGGCGGGGCTGCTGGCGAACCTGACCAACGGGCTGCGGCGGCTGCGGCACGTGATGGTGATCGGCGATGCCATGCGCCGGGTCCCGTCGATGGCGTTCACCATCAACGGCGTCAAAGCGGTGGACGCGGTCGAGCACCTCGCCGAACGCGGGGTGTGCGCCTTCGCGGATCCCGGCACCCACGGAGTGTTCGCGGTACTCGGCGTCGGCGAAGTCGGCGGCGCAGTCCGCGTCGGCCTAGCCCACTACACAAACGCCTCCGAAGTGGACCAACTAATCCGAGCAGTCGCCGACCTCAACTAACCGCGCCCCGATCGAGTGGTGAGTGAAGGGCACCTTTGACCGAGTAAGTTGGTCAAAGGTGCCCTTCACCCGGGGTTTTTGCACCCGATCGGGTTGGGTCAGCGGACCAGGAGGATCTTTCCCCGGACGTCGCCTGCTTCGAGCATCGCGTGCGCTCGGGCCGCTTCCGGCAGCGGCACCCGGTCGTGCACCAGCGTCCGAACCTTTCCGGACTCGACCAGCGGCCAGAGGTCCTGTCGCGTGGCGGCCACGACGGCCGCCTTGCCGTTCGGGCCCTCCACCGGCCGACCGCGCAGCCCGAGCACCGAAATCCGCAGCCGCTTGACCAGCATCTTGCCCATGTCCAGCTCGGCCTTGCGGCCGCCCTGCATGCCGATGACGGCCAGGTGCCCGTCGGCGGCCAGCGCGGAGAGGTTGCGGTCCAAATAGGACGCGCCCATGTTGTCCAGGACGACGTCCGCCCCGCCGAGCTTCTTGACGATCGCGACGAAGTCCTCGTCCCGGTAGTTGACGACCGGATCCGCACCCAGCTCGGCGCACAGCTGCCGACTCGCCGCCGACCCGGCGGTCGCCACCACCCGCGCCCCGAGCGCCTTGCCGACCTGGATCGCGCAGGTGCCGATGCCACCGGCACCACCGTGCACCAGCAGCAACTGTCCACTCCGGAGCCCGGCTTCGAGCACCACGTTGGACCACACGGTGCAGCCGACCTCGGGGATTCCCGCCGCTTCGACCAGGTCCACCCCGGCAGGTTTGGGCAGCACCTGCGCGGCAGGCACGACGACCCGTTCGGCGTAGCCGCCACCGGCGAGCAGCGCGCACACCTCGTCGCCGACCTGCCAATCCGCCACGCCCGCACCGATTTCGGCGATGGTGCCGGAGCATTCCAACCCGAGGATCTCGCTGGCGCCCTTCGGCGGCGGGTAGTTGCCCTCCCGTTGGCTGAGGTCAGCGCGGTTCACCGCGCTGGCGGCGACGTCGATGAGCACCTCGCCCGGACCTGGCCGCGGGTCGGGGTGTTCGGTCCATTCCAGCACGTCCGGTTCGCCCGGCTCGCGGATCGAGATCGCGTACATGACGTCGACGGTAGTCAGCTCGGTGGCCTCCGCTGTCGCGGCGGTGCGAAAACCCGTGCCGAGTCGGACAATACGGGAAATATGGGAAAGAATTCCTGCTTCTTAACTCTTCCCGGTACGGACTTGACTTCGCTGAGTGATCCTCTCAAGGCTAGCCAACAAAGAATCCACCCGAAGCGGGGAGCACGATGAGTTTGCGAACCATCACACCCAGGCGCTCGGCGGCGGTTCTCGTCGCGACCTGCGCGGCCGCGTTGTGCACCGTCACCCCGGCCACCGCAGCGCCAGCCGATCTGGGTTCTCAGATCAACGGAAACGCCGTCAACCGTCACCTGATCGCGTTGCAGCGGATCGCCGACCAGAACGACGGGAACCGCGCATCCGGGCTGCCGGGCTACGAGGCGAGCGTCGACTACGTCGTCGGCAAGCTCCGCGGCGCGGGTTTCGACGTCACCACACCGGAATTCACCTACCAGGCTTACTACCTCGACTCGTTCAGCCTGGCGGTGGCCGGTCAGCCGACCGAAGGCGATGTCCTGGAGTACTCCCCGGCCACCCCGCAGGGCGGCATCACCGCACCGCTGGCGGTCGCCCCGGTCGACGACACCCCGGGTTGCGAGGCCACCGACTACGACGGCACCGACATCACCGGTGCTGTCGTGCTGGTGCAGCGCGGGTCGTGCACCTTCGCCGACAAGCAGCGGGTGGCGGCCGACCTCGGCGCGGCGGGCGCGATCATCTACAACAACGTGGACGGTCCGCTCAACGGCACGCTCGGCGACCCCGAGGCGGCGCGGATTCCCAGCGCCGGGGTCACCAAGCAGGTCGGCGAGGCGCTGGCCGGACAGCCGGGCGCCGAGGTGAAGCTGGACATCCAGGCCCGTCTGGAAACCGTCACCACCCGCAACGTCGTCGCGCAGACCCGCACCGGCCGCACCGACAACGTCGTGATGGCGGGCGCGCACCTGGACAGCGTGCCGGAAGGCGCCGGTATCAACGACAACGGCACCGGCAGCGCGGGCCTGCTGGAGACTGCGCTGCGGCTGGGCGGCAACCCGGCGGTCAACAACGCGGTGCGCTTCGCCTTCTGGGGCGCGGAGGAATCCGGCCTGGTCGGGTCGACGAAGTACGTGCAGAGCCTGACCTTCGAGCAGCAGCTCGACATCGCCCTGTACCTGAACTTCGACATGATCGGCTCGCCGAACGCGGGCTACTTCGCCTACGACGGCGACGACTCCGACGGTGTCGGCTCCGGGCCGGGCCCGCAGGGTTCGGCGCAGATCGAGCAGGACCTCGTCGCCGCGATGGCCGGTCAGGGCGTTGCGGTCGAGGGCGACGACTTCGACGGCCGCTCGGACTACGGCGAGTTCATCGCGGTCGGAATCCCCTCGGGCGGGCTGAACACCGGTGCCGAGGTCGTCAAGACCGACGAGCAGGCCGCCAAGTGGGGCGGTACCGCTGGCATCGCCTTCGACCCGAACTACCACACGGTGAACGACAACCTGGCCAATGTGGACCGCGTCGCCCTGGAGCGGAACGCGAAGGCCCTGGCGGCTGTCATCGAGGGCTACTCGCGGAGCACCGAAGGGGTGAACGGGATGCTGACCCGCGCGGAGCGCGCGCAGCTGCGTCCCGCCCAGGGCGCCGTGATGGCGCAGCGCCTCGACGCTGCCTCCGCCAACCACAACCGCAGCTGATTTCCGAGGTGAAGGGCACCTTTCACCAAGTTACTTGGCGAAAGGTGCCCTTCACCCCTGGCTGAACGTGAGGAGATGTTGTGAAGCGTGCTGGTGTGGTCGTTGCGGCGGTGGCTTCCGCGGTGGTGGTGTCCGCTGCGGCGCCGGTTGCGGCACCGACCGCGGCTGCGGTCGCGGTCGAGTCGGTTCGCTTCGCGACGTTCAACGCGTCGCTCAACCGGCCCACCGAGGGCGAACTGCTCTCGGACCTGTCCACTCCGGACGATCCGCAGGCGCGCAAGGTGGCCGAGATCGTGCAGCGGGTGCGCCCCGAGGTCCTGCTGCTCAACGAGTTCGACTACGTCGAGGGCGGCGCGGCGGTCGACGCGTTCCGCGCCAACTACCTGGCGCACGGCCAAAGCGGCGCCGACCCGATCGACTACCCCTACGCCTACACCGCCCCGGTGAACACCGGCGTGCCGTCCGGGATGGACTTGGACAACAACGGAACCATCGGCGGCGGGAACGACGCCTACGGCTTCGGTGAGTTCCCCGGCCAGTACGGCATGGTGGTGCTGTCGAAGTACCCGATCGGCGAAACCCGCACTTTCCAGCTGCTGCGCTGGGCCGACCTGCCGGGCGCGCGACTGCCGGACGATCCGGCGACGCCGCAACCCGCCGACTGGTACTCGCCGGTTGAGCTGCGCGCCCTGCGGTTGTCGTCGAAGTCGCACTGGGACGTGCCGATCGACGTCGGCGGACGCACCGTGCACTTCCTGACCTCGCATCCGACACCGCCGACCTTCGACGGCCCCGAAGACCGCAACGGCCTGCGCAACCAGGACGAAATCCGCTTCTGGGCGGACTACGTCACGCCGGGCCGCGGCGGCTACATCTACGACGACGCGGGCACTCCAGGCGGCCTCGCGCCGGGCGCCCGGTTCGTGATCGCCGGTGATCAGAACTCCGATCCGCTCGACGGCGACAGCACCGGTGCCCGCCAGATCCTGCACGCACCCCGCGTTCTCGACCCGCTGCCCGGTAGCGCCGGAGCGGTCGAGGCGAGCGGGGCGCAGGGCGGCGCCAACGAGAACCAGCGCGGCATCCCGTATTTCGACACCGCCGACTTCAACGACGAAGCGCCCGGCAACATCCGCGTCGACTACGTCCTGCCGTCGGCGCCGCTGATCCCGCTGCGCGCGGGTGTCTTCTGGCCGACCTCGAACGACGAACTCGCTCGCCTCAACGACACCTCGGACCACCACCTCGTCTGGACCGACCTGCTGGTTTGACCTGCGGCGGGTCGGGTTCCGGCCGTCCGCGCGATCGGCGCGGGGGAGTACCTTCGACGGGGCGGCGCGGGTTGTGGAGAGGTGCGGGCAGTGGTCGAGGTCCTGCTGGTGACAGGTAGCACGCGGCATGGTTCGACGAACACCGCCGCACTGCGAACGGCTCGGGAGGTCGCGCCGGACGGCGTGGCGGCCCTGCTCTACGAGGCGCTGGCCGAACTTCCCGCGTTCAACCCCGATCAGGACACCGACCCGCTGCCCGCGCCCGTTGCGGACCTGCGCGGCCAGTTGGCCTCGGCGGATGCGGTGCTGTTCTGCACGCCTGAGTTCGCGGGCACCCTGCCGGGCAGCTTCAAGAACCTGCTCGACTGGACCGTCGGCGGCTCGGCGATTTACCGCAAGCCGGTCGCCTGGATCAACGTCGCCGCACAGGGGCGTGGCGAAGGCGCGGCCGACACCCTCGCCACGGTCCTGACCTACCTGGGCACCGACATCATCAGGTCGGCGTGCGTCCGGCTGACCGTCGCGCGCGATGCCGTCGGCCCGGACGGGACCATCGCGGACCCGCAGATCCGCGCGGCGCTGGCAGAAGTCCTCCGCACGATCACGAACCACGTCGGGTCGTGAATGGGTAGCCGGGTCGGCGCCCGGCTACCCATTCACGGCGTCAGCTCGACTGGTCTGTCAGATCCGTTAGGCCCTCAGCTCCATTGGGCAACGGGTTCCGTGCTGCCCAGCGGCTGGTACTTCAGCACGAGCCCGCTCGCGTCGGCGGGAACGTCGAAGAAGACCTTCCCGCTGCCGGAGTCGCCCCTGGTCAGCAGGGTGGCGAACAGCACGCCGTCAAGGTCGGTGCCGTTGGGTGCGGCGTTGGGGTACTCGGTGCCAGCGGCGTCCACCAGCATGAAGTCCACCGCGGTGACGGCCCCACCGGTGCCGCCGACGAGCTTCGCCTCGACGTCGACGACGACGTACTTGCCTTCCACCGGGGGCACCGCGAATTCGGTGAGGTCCTGCAACGGGCTGGCGGTGATGGCGAACTGGCCACCGTCGTGCGAGGCCCCGGCGGGCGCACCGAACTTGACGTCGCTCGCCAGTTCTTCGGCGGCTGGTTCCGCGTTCTGCTGGGCCGCGGAGTCGGACTGCTGCCCGGAATCGGCGGCTTCGCTGGAACCTCCGGCGCCACAACCGACCAGACCCATCAGCAGCAGCGCGGCGAGCGGCGCGATCAACTTCTTCAATTTTCCTCATTAGGTCATGCGAAAACGAACAAAAAGCATCGTGCCACCGGCTGGGGAATCGGGGCAATGAAGATCGAAAACCAATCTTTGCGCCATTTGAAATGAACTCCGGAACATCGAATTAATGGAGAAGAACGCCGCGACAACGGGTCGGCGGAAAGTGCTGCGACCGGAAACGCTGCCCCTCGGTCGCGCTACTCCGAGAGGTGGGTAGCCGCCGTCGCCACGACGAGCGCGAGCACGGCGACGTCGGCAAGAAGCAGGTGAGCAGGGTCGTGCACCCTGAACCGCGAAGCGGTGGCGCCGAGCATCAGCAGAGCCAGGCCGCTCAGCGCGAGCAGGCCGAGAAGGGGGATCTTGGTTCCGAGTAGGACGCCAATACCGCCAGCGGATTCCAGCAGTCCCACCGCGCGCCAGGTTCCGGGCGCCATGCCGAAGTGGTCGCGGACGGCCAGGCTTTGCCGGAGGCCGATCACCTTGACCCCGCCCGTGACGACGAACAGCGCGCCGACGACGACTGACAACACGACCGCTACCACGCTCACGTGCGCACCCCGGTGAATTCGACGCTAGGGATCAACGCACCGATGATCAGCCATGGCGGTCAGCCGCAGAGCCAACTGTGCTCAGAACCACTGCACCGTCCCCACGAACCGTGCGGAGCCGCACGATCATCCATCGGTTTATGAGGGCATCGAATCGGTGGCGGAGCAAGGGTCTCGGAATTCCTAGCGGCATTTCATGCCGGATTGGCCCAATTTGCCAGTTCCAGGTCCGCAGGCTTGGAACGGCGAGTAGCGTGCTCGTCGAGCACCTCGATCCACCCTGGTAAGCCCCGACTCGATCGGAGCAGGCCGGATGCCTCGTGAGCCGCATGTCCAGGACGTCTCGTCCGAATCCGCCGTACCGCCTCCTCCGGGCGCCGAGCCGCCGCTGCGGGTGCGTCCGGCCCCGCGCCCGTTCTACCTGCGCAGGAAGTTCCTGCGGCTGTTCGTCCCCACCGCGCTGGTCGCCGTCGTCGGACTGGTGTCGCTGCTGCTCTCGGGCACGGCGACGGCACCGTTCGAACGCGTGCTGGTCCTTGAGGGGAAGATGGGCTCGAAAGAGGATTTCTTCAACGACCCCGAGGTCCAGAAGACCCTGCTGCGCCACCACATCCGTGTGCACGTGACCTCCATGGGCTCGCGCGACGTGGTCGTCAGCGGTCTGGACACCTTCGACTTCGTCTTCCCCTCGGGGCAGCCCGCCTCCGACCTGATTCGGGCGATGCGCCAGACCGACCAGGAAACCCGGTTCCACCGCTCGGTGTTCGTCAGCCCGCTGGTGCTGGCCACTTGGCGGGACTACGCCGAAACCCTGGTGGACGCCGGAGTGGCGACCGCGCAGCTCGACCCGGGTTCCGGCGAGCCGTACTACTACCGCCTGAACATGGCGAAGTTCGTGCAGTTGATGCGGGAGGGGAGGACCTGGAACCAGCTGGGGATCGAGAACCACGGCACCAGCAACCGAAACCTGGTGTTGGCGGGCACCTCCGACGTCTGCACCTCCAACGGTGCCGGGACCTACCTCGGCCTGGTCGCCTTCACCGACCTCGGCTGGCCGGTGGCAAACGAGGCGGAGGCCAGGGCGGTGGCCGACAGGATCGAGCCGCTGCTGCGGGCCCAGGGCATGGCCCTGCGGTCGCCGGTGCAGATCTACGCCGCGCCGGAGGGGCGCAAGATCTCGCCGGTCATCGTCCTCTACGAGCACCAGTACCTGAAGCTGCAACTGGACGCCCGGAACCGCAGCGGATCCCTCGATCGCGACCGCGTGCTGCTCTACCCCGACACCGGATTCGTCACCGAGCCGGGTTTCATCTCCCTCACCCCGGAGGGAAGACGGCTGGGCTACCTGCTGGAGACCGACCCCGGCCTCCAGCGGCGCGCCACCGAACTCGGGTTCCGGGTGGTCGGTATCGGACGCGACTACACGAGCCAGGACATGGTCGAGTACCTCGGCGAGCACGGCGTCCCCGTGCCGCCCGGGGGCGCCGACACCAGGGCCCAGCTCCCCGACGTGCGCCTGCTGGAGACCATGATCACCCAGATCGGCCGGTGCCCGCCGGTGATCCCGCGATGACGGCCCGCTTGCTCACCGCGCTGGTAGCGCTCGTCGTGCTGGCCGGGTGCACCGCCACCCCGGCCGAGACGGTGCGGCTGCGAGTGCTCGCCAGCGCCGAACTGGCTGACATGGCCCCGCTGCTGGCCGAGCTGCGCGCCGAGACCGGTATCGAGCTGGAACTCGACCCGCGCGGCACCGTCGACGCCACCGAGTCCCTGACCCCCGGCCAGTACCGCCATGACCTCGCCTGGTTGTCCTCGGACCGGCACTTCCAGCTCAAGCTGCGCGAGTCCGGTTACGCCGGGCCCAAGCCGCTGAGCACCAGCACCATGATGTCGCCGGTGGTCCTCGGCCTGACCCGGCAGGCGGCCGAGCAGCTCGGCTCGGCGCCATCGTGGGCCGACATCGCCGACCGGGCCGCCGCTGGCGAGTTGCGCTTCGCCATGGGCGATCCGGCCAGTACCGGCAGCGGCTTGGCGGCGTTGGTCGGGGTGGCGACCGCGGCCGCGGGCACCGGGCGTGCCCTGCGGACCGAGGACGTGGCCTGCGACCGGCTGAGCGGATTCCGGGTCGGGCACCGGCTCAGCGCCGACAACTCCCGCGATCTGGTCGCCGAGTACCTCGCTCATCAGTCGGAGCTGGACGGGTTGGTGACGTACGAGTCGACCCTGATGACCCTCAACGACAGCGGCAGGGTCGCCGAGCCGCTGCGGATCGTGTACCCGGCGGACGGGATCGTGCAGGCCGATTACCCGCTGCTGCTGCTGGACCCGAGCAAACGCGCCGCCTACGACCGGGTGGTCGAGTGGCTGCGCAGCGCTCCCGTGCAGCAGCGCATCATGGACCGCACCGCGCGCAGGCCGGTGAACCCGGAGGTGCCGCGCAGTCCCCGGCTCAGCGCCGAGCCTGCCAACTCCCTGTACTTCCCCGACGAGTACCAGGTGATCGACACCCTGCTCGCCAACTACCGGACCGGGCCGCGGCAGGTGATCTTCGCCCTGGATTTCTCCGGATCGATGCGGGGAGCGCGGATGGCGGCCCTGCGCACCGCCTTCGCCGACCTCACCGGGGCCGGAGAGGCCGGGTTCTCCCGTTTCCACCAAGGCGAGCGGCTCACCGTGATCCGCTTCGGTGGCCGGGTGATCGACCAGCGGGAATTCACCATCGGTGGCCCCGCCGACCTCGCCGCCGTGCGCGACTTCGTCGGCGTGGAGGCCTACGACACCAGCACGGCGGTCTGGTCCGCTGTTGATCACGCCTACGACCTGGCGGCCCAGCTCGGCCCCGGCGAAGTATCGGTGGTCGTCATGACCGACGGACTCAGCAACACCGGGATCACCGAGTCGGAACTCCTGGCGCGGGTTCGCGCCACCCGGACGCCGCTGTTCGCCGTCCGGTTCGGCGAAGCCGACCCGGCCGCTTCCGCTGGTTCGGGTTGTCCGTCGAGGCGCCGCCCGTCAGCGCAGGCGCCGAGCACGGGACGAACAAGGAGACCTTCCGCAGCTACGTGGAGGAGGCGAAGCCCACCAGCGTCATCGGGGTGGTGGTGTCGGCGCTGCAACGCGAGGGCGACGTCCTCGACGTCGATCTGCGTCGCCGCGAAGTCACCGGTGGTCGTGCCCTGATCAAGGCGCTCACCCTGGACGTGGACGACCCCGCACCCGCCGCAGTGCATCTCGGCACCCTCGACACCTTCGTCTCGGTGCGCGCCTTGTTCCGGGTGGTCGAGCGCACCGAGGACACGACCGTCCTGGAGGCCCGTTACGGCGAGGGCACCGTCCCACCCGAGCCCGCCACCCCGCGAGTCCTGCTCACCTGCGCCACCTCGGGGTTGCGCGGTCACGCGGTTCCCGAGGGCACGTTCCCGGCCCGATGCCTGGCACGCGTTGAACGCTGGGAAGCCGCCAGGCAGGTGCTCATCCTGTACCCCATCGCGATCTTCCGCTGACGCCCGGCGCAGCCCAGCGAACAGCCACGACCCACGAGTTCCCGCCTGCCACGACATCTTTCGCCGGTGGCGGAAAACCGTTACGTGGCAACGAATTCACGGTGGCTGCGCGATGACCGGCAGTCTCCCGGTCATCGAAGCAGGGGAGTCGAACCCGCGGTCGGTCGCTTTCAAGGTCTGCGATCGTCTTTCAAGATCGACGCCCTGGTGATCGGACTGTCACGAACGTTCCTGAACGCGGAAGATCGGCGCACCAGAACTTTCTCGGCGCGAGGTGTCGAATTCGACAGCTCCCGTTCGATGCACTGATGACAGCACGTCAGACCAACCAAGGAGCAACCAATGCGCACCCTGATCGCCACCGTGTTCGTCTCGCTCGACGGCGTCGTCGAGGCGCCCGGCGGAGAACCGGGCTACCGCAACTCGGGCTGGACCTTCAAGGGCATCGAGTTCGACGAGGCCGCCTACGAGATCAAGGGTCGCGAGCAGGACGAGGCCGCAGCGATGATGCTGGGCCGGGTCAGCTACCAGGCGTTCTCGCCGGTGTGGCCGAACATGACCGCGGAGTTCCCCGGCTACAACGCGATGCCGAAGTACGTCGTGTCGACCACGCTGCAGGAGCAGGACCTGGTGTCCAACTGGGGCGAGATCAACATCCTCCGTTCACTGGACGACGTCGCCGCACTCAAGGAGACCGAGGGCGGGCCGATCAGCATCCACGGCAGCGCCACCCTGAACCGCAACCTGTCCGATGCCCACCTGATCGACCGCTACCACCTGCTGGTCTTCCCGGTCCTGCTCGGCGCGGGCAAGCGGCTGTTCAGCGACACCGACAAGGACAAGCAGAACCTCGAACTCGTCGAGAGCGAGTCCTACACCAACGGAATCCAGAAGCTGGTCTACAACGTCGTCCGCTGACCAACCCCGCCGGGGTCGGCCCTGTTCGAAGGCCGACCCCACCGCCACCTGCGGCCCGGTCAGGTCTCCCAGCAGCTTCGGCACGCACTGGTGAAGTGGCGGGAATCGAACGCGCGCGTGACGTACTGCTCCGAGCCGGGCATGCTCGCCTCGCTGGCCAGCACGACGCCACGACGTGGTTGATACTCCGACTGAGAGACAGAAAGTCCCAGTCCACAAGCCCTCTATGTAGTCGTACGTCGCCTGGCGAGCTACGGGAGACCGCGACCCGGATCGACAGCGCAGTCCAGGTCGCCAGCAGCGAGTTGATGCTCCTCGCCAGCCGTCCGGTGTCGACGACCAAGGGCCTCGCCGGTTGTGCTCGCGTTCATCCGAGCTTTCGACTGGAGGTGACGACACAATGGCACTCTCCCAGCAACCGCCACGTTTCGACGGCATACGTGCCTTGTACGTCAACTGCACGCTCAAGCGCTCACCAGAGTTGAGCAACACGCAGGGCCTGATCGACCGTAGCGCCGCGATCATGCATGACCGGGGTGTGGAAGTGGGTCAATTCCGAGCCGTCGACCACGATATCGCCACCGGCGTCTGGCCCGACATGACCGAACACGGTTGGGCCAGTGACGAGTGGCCGCAGCTGTTCCACCGCGTGCTGGACGCCGACATCCTCGTCCTGGCCGGACCGATCTGGTTGGGAGACAACAGCTCCGTGCTCAAACGCGTCGTCGAACGACTCTACGGCTGCTCGCACCTGCTCAACGATTCCGGCCAGTACGCCTACTACGGGCGCACCGCAGGGTGTCTGTTCACCGGCAACGAGGATGGCGTCAAGCATTGTGCGATGAACGTGCTCTACAGCCTGCAACACCTGGGCTACACCGTTGCGCCGCAGGCTGATGCGGGGTGGATCGGTGAAGCGGGACCCGGACCCAGCTACCTCGACGAAGGCTCGGGTGGCCCGGACAACGACTTCACCAACCGCAACACCACGTTCATGACCTACAACCTCATGCACATCGCCGCCCTGCTCCGGAATGCTGGCGGCGTGCCCGCCTACGGCAACCAGCGCTCCGAGTGGACGGCAGGCTGTCATTTCGGATTCGACAACCCCGACTACCGCTGAGGGTGTACGGCCCAAAGGGGGTCCATGATGAATGGACAGAACACGGACCTGGCAACGATGGTCACCGGACTTGGTTGCGCGTCCATTGTGGATGCCATGGGGCGTACCCACCAACACCGTACCCACCAACACCGTGCCCACCTCCTCGGCCTCGTCAGCCCCAGCCCGCAGCGCCCGATGTTCGGCCCCGCCGTGACGATCGCTTACCTGCCCTACCGCGACGACTTCACCGACAGCAACGCCGCAGGATTTGCTGGCTGGTTCTACCGAGCGGTGGGGGATGCACCGGCGGGGTTGGTACTCGTGCTCTCCAGCGGCGGTTACCCGGACGCCTCCCACGGAGGTGGCACCAAAATGTCCCGTCTGCACAACCACGGGCTTGCGGGGTTGCTCTGCGACGGCCGACTCCGCGATTTCGACGAACTGGCCCGCTACCGCTTCGCAACCTGGTGCATCGGCGAAGCCACCCGAGCAGGTGTTGACACCGTGACGCCATGCGCGGCGAACATCCCCGTGGAAGTCCGCGGCGTGTGCATCACGCCCGGCGATTACATCTACGCTGATCGCGCTGGCGCGGTCGTCATCCCGGCGCAGAGCGTGCGAGAGGTCCTGGCCGAAGCCCACCGAGTTGAATCCGAAGACGCGGCCTTCCTGCCGCATATCCGCGACGAAGACCCGGTAGCACTGCGGGAAGGACGGCGAACCAGCAGCGAACGCTAACGTGAACAGCCCGGGCAGCGAACTCGGCAGCAGCCCAGGCTTCATGGCGCCACGCGAGCGGTCTTGTCGGATCGCCTCCGGCTGCGGGTCGTAGACCATCAACCGAACCCGACACGCCCCGCCCTCAGCAGGGCCTCGCTCGGCCTGCTGAGGGCGGTCCGCTGCTGCCAAGAGATGCCGACCTGCACCACGACAACAGCTCGCAAGTCATGCGGTCGTGTGCACTGGTGTTGAGCTTCCGAGGCAGCGGTCAGCGGGGCGGGTGCGAAGCGCCCCGTGGGCTCGCGTCCGGAATCTCGGTGCGGGCGGTTTACAGCCCCAGTCCGGGGGCGATCTCGCGCAGCGCGGGCAGCGGGTCCTCGGCGCGATCGTCGCCGAGGACCTGGATCACCACGTGATCGGCGCCCGCGTCAAGATGCCGCCGCACGTGTGCGGCGATCGCCTCGGCGTCGCCGATCGCGACCATGTGCTCGGCCAGCTTGTCCGAGCCGCCGATGACCACGTCGGACTCGTCGAAGCCTTGCCGCAGCCAGGACTTCTGGTAGTTCGGCAGCTGCGAGTACATGTGCAGGTGCTGGTGCGCTCGGCGCAGCCCGGTCTCCCGGTCGGTGGTCAGCGCCACCGCTTGCTCGCTGACCACCCACTTGTCCGGCCCGAGCAGTTCCCGGGTGCGGGCGGTCTGCTCCGGGGTGACCAGGTAGGGGTGCGCGCCGTCGCCGGCGGTACCGGACAGCTCGATCATCTTCGGCCCGAGCGCGGCCAGCAGCCGGGCCGGTCGCTGCGCACCGGGCTCGATCTGCTCCGGCATCTCGTCCATGCGGCGCAGGTATTCGCGCATGGTGGCCAACGGCTTGGCGTAGGTGCCTGCGTTGTTCTCCACCAGTGGGGCGTGGCTGACGCCGAGGCCGAGCACGAACCGCCCGGGGTACAGCGCGCTGAGCGTGCGGGAGCCGGATTCGGCGGCGCTGGCGTCCCGGGAGTGGATGTTTGCGATGCCGGTGCCGACCACGAGCCGCTCCGTGGCGCCCAGCAGCGCGCTGGCTTGGGTTAGCGACTCCTTGCCGAACGCCTCGCCGTAGAACAGCGAGCCGTAGCCGAGTTCCTCGATCTCGCGGGCGCGGGCGCGCACGTCGTGGATCGACCAGCTGTCGCTGGACCACCACACGCCGATGCTTGAGCTGAAATTGATCTGAGCCATGTCGCCGATGCTATCCGCGCAGCTGGACGTTGGCGCTCGTCAGTCCATGTCAGTGACGCACAGCAGCAGCAACGCCTCGCGCCTCTCGACCTTGAGGGCGCGACCTCCGGCGTACCTGAGCCCGGCGACGCGATCAGGCTGATTCGCACGATGCTAGCGACGGGGGTGTGGGTTTGAGTTCCCTTGGTTGTCGCTGGTGCAGATCCGATGACCAGCAGTGTCGGTGAAGCAATGCTCGTCGGGCCCCTGCTGCGGGGCCAGCAGCGCTGCCGTGGCAGGAGCTTGACCCGTCGCCAGCGGGCCTCCCAGAGCAGGAGCGGAGACTCCGAACAGGAGCGGCAGCACCAAGGCGAGGCCAACCAACCCGCGTAAAACGATGCGCATCACTGCTCCTTCGCACAGATGCTTGGTGCGATCCCGCAAAAAGCGCCACGAAGAATCACGAACAGTGACGCTTCAAACGAGAAACGAAGACATTCCCAGAATAGGTTCGCCGGAGAGCCAGAAGAGAGGACTATTTCCTCTGTCGCATGGCCGGTGTCCATGCGAAAGGCTGCCCGATCTCAAGATCTGCGTTGCACCGTTCGACATTGATCGCGTGGCGTTTCCGGTGCGCCGTGAACGCCCACGATCGGATTCGCGCGGCAAGTCAGAACGGAGCAGACTGACGACACGACACGGGTCTACCCGACATGTTCAGCCTCGCCGGAGCCCACGAGGCGTTCATCGAAGACGGGCAACTGGCCCAGCCCGATCTACAGCAACGCCTGGCCGATACCGTCTCGGCCTTCGTCCATCTCGTGGAAACCGACGTGCGGTACGTCTGCCTGCGGCGACGCTGGTACGAGTTCCCGGCCGAATACACGGAGGCGCCGGTCACCCATCGGGCCGAGGGCTGAACGGCCTGATTCGACCGCCGACTACGACCGGAAAGCGTTGCGGAATCGAGGAATCGTCCCGGCTTCGACCTCGGCAAAGTCAGACCCGCACTTGTACCGGGCGTCACGGCTGTCCGCCGGGCAGGCCGTTGGAGCCGCTGTAGTTGGAGCCGCTGTAGTTGGAGCCGGAGTGGTCGGGGCTGCCGGTGCCCCCGTGGGAGCCCGAGTGGGCCGCCTGCAGTGCCCCCACCGAGTCGATCGTGGCAGCCGAAGCGACACCACCGATTCCCAGCGCGAGCGACGCGGCCAGGGCCAATCCGACGACTGCTCGTGAACTCGTACGCATAGGACCATTCCTCTGTCTTGGTAGTGGAAATGACACCACCGAGAATGGCCCGCAGAGCGCACGTTCCGCTTCGACGCCAGCAACCAGTTGCGCCTACCGCGGGCTGCAGTTCCCGGATACCGGCTAGCTGCAACTGGCCTGGTCGGAGAAGCCCACTAAGCGGCTGCTGCTCGGCCGGTCGACATGGTCATCCGTAGCGGCGGCGTGTACGGCAACGGCAGGTCGTGTTTTCCAGCCGTTCCTTGGGGAATGGAAATAACGGCTACGTGGTGTGGATCTTCGGTGGCCGTGTTGACGTCGCGGTTAGGGGCCGACGACGTCGCCGCCACCGTTACCACCTTCGCCACCCTCACCGTAGCCGTGACCTCCCCGGCCGCTACCGCCGAGACCACCGTGGCCACCAGGCGAGCCTGACCCGCCATCGCCGCCGTCGCCACCGTCACCCCCGCCGGTGCCACCACCTGTGGCGCCGCCGTCGCCACCGTCACCACCATTGATTTCGAAGTCGCCCCATAGTCCGTCAACGAGCGACGACAACACCGTTAATGCAGTGCGTGCGGGCAAGAACTCCACGTGTTGGTCATTGAGCTCCGTTAAGCTCAACGGCTGATTCGAGTCGAACACTTGATCATCCTTTGCCGATCGGGCCCGGAATCGCCGAGGAGATCGATGCCCAAACAAGGTCGGAAGCCCCAGATCCCCATTCCAACACCCACGATTAGTTGGCATCAGCACGGAGCGTATGCCCGCTCGGGATCCAACGCAGCCCCAAAAGTGTCCACAAACAGACCCTTCTTCGTGAAGAACTAACAGGGAGTCGCGGTGTCGGGCTCGACTAGGGCCGCTAGCGCACGGTGCCTCGGGCGACGCCGTAGAGCTCGGCTTCGCTTGGCAGCAGGAGCCCGGCAACAGCTCGCCCGACTCGATATCGGCGGCGATGTCATCGGAAACCTGCCACCACACGGTCACCAGACCGTCGTAGTCGATGCGGCCGGAACGATCCTGGCACCCAGTCTGAATACCCAGCGACCTGTACGGATGAGCGGAAGAGGGGGGATTCGAACCCCCGGTCGCTCTCGCGACGCTCGCTTTCAAGGTCTGCGTAGGCGTGTTTAGGCCAGTTCGCAGTGTCCGTTCTGCCTCGTCGCACGGTGCTGCCGGACCACGCTGAACACTCGCGAACGAGGGCGAATGAGACCGGAGACCGTGTCAACGCATGTCCGAATACATGGGTGTTGCTCGGCCTGCTGGCCTGAGCACTGTTCATCATCTCGTTGTTCATTGCGCCCAGCCCGCGTGGTCGCCGATGGACTTCCTTACCGTCACGGTCAAGGCACGCCGGTCACTGCGAAGCACCGCGTCCGGTTGAGGTTCCGCTGCGGACGTTCCTTCCGCTTGCCGAGTTTCCCTCCCGGCAGCCGATGAGTCTGTGGTCTCCGTAGCGTCTATACATACGAAACTCCTTTGTGCTCGCGAAACGAGAGGAACGAAAGCATGAGTGCATCCCGTCGCATCGTCGCCTGGGCCGGTGTGTCCCTCGACGGCCACACCAGCGGACCAGGCGGCCCGGATCACGACACCTGGCTGCACGAAGCCGCGATGCATCCGCAGACTGCCGAGTACTTCGAAGGGATCTGGCGCGGCGCCGACACGATCCTGCTCGGGCGCACCAACTACGAGGGCTTCTATTCCGTGTGGCCTGGCATTACCCGCGACGAGAGTACCGACTCGCGGACGCGCGAGCTGGGCCGTTGGCTCGACGCCACCGAGAAGATAGTGGTCTCGCGCACCTTGACCGAGGCACCGTGGGAAAACTCGCGTATCGCTCGCGACCTCGCCACCGAGGTCAAGACGCTGCGCGAAGGGCCGGGCCGTGACGTGTTGGTGTCCAACAGTGCCAGCGTCATCGGCGAACTGCTGCGTCTGGACCTCATCGATGACCTGCGTCTGTTTGTGGTCCCCGTGCTGGTCGGCGGCGGGCTACGCCTGTTCCCCGATGGCGTAGACGCCCGCTTCACAACGGCTGGCGTCACCGCACTGGCGAACGGCGTAATCGGCCTGCACTTCACCCGTCCCTGACCATCGACGGGATTACCGCGAGCGTGCGCGATGCGGCATAGCCGCAGCCGTCGCTAATGAGCGGGCCGGTTCGTCCGTAAGCGGGATCCCCTTGCGGACGAACCGGCCCGCCGATGACGAATCAGGGCAGGCCCCGTTCCGAGCTTCGAACACCCGAGTAGTTGACAAGCAGATTGGGATTCCCCTCCGGCGGAGACGGGAGCAAAGTTGGAACACAGGTTCGATTGATCGCCAGTTCGTGGGATGCCTATTTCTACGCCGCCAAGCACATTCGCAAGCATATTGGTGCACACAAGCTCTCGTCCCGTCTCCTGCCTGATCATTTGGAGACGATGTACCGCAAGATGCAGGAGGCGGGCGCGTCGGCCGCTACTGCGCACCAGGTGCACCGAACTATCCGGGCGGCGTTGAACGAGGCGGTCAAGCGCGGTTATCTCGCCAAGAACCCGGCTTTGATCGCCAAGGCTCCGAAGGTGGAGGAGAAGGAGGTCGAGCCGTTCGCGCGGGATGAGATCGCCAAGCTGTTTGGCGTCGCGCTGGAGAGCCGCAATGCGTGCCGTTGGATCATCGCTATCTCGCTGGGCATGCGTCAGGGCGAAACGCTTGGACTGCGGTGGTCTGACATCGACTTCGACGAGGGCACGATCAAGGTCAACATTCAGCGACCCCGGCCGAAGTGGGCGCACGGTTGCGGCGACACCTGCGGGCGCAAGCATGGCGGCCACTGCCCGCAGCGCGTGAACCTCCGGAAGGAGACGAAGAAGCCGAAGTCCCGCGCGGGTGAGCGGCCTATCGGACTGCCGCAACCGTTGCTTGACCAGCTCAAGATCCACGCTGCTGAACAGGCGACGGAACGGGAGCGGGCGGGCGGTCTCTGGCAGGACGGCGACTGGCTGTTCACCAACGAGGTTGGTCAGCCGCTCAACCACCGGACCGACCTCAAGCACTGGAAGGATCTACTGGCCGCAGCTGGGGTGCGGGACGCCAGACTCCACGATGTTCGGCACACTGCTGCGACGGTGTTGCTGGAACTCGGGGTGACCCAACGAGCCGCCGAGCACGTGATGGGGTGGTCCAACCCGTCGATGGCGAAGCGCTACCAACACGTGAACGGAAAGGTACTCGGCATGGTGGCCGACAAGGTCGGGGAGAGCCTGTGGGAGAAGCCGAAGAAGTCACGTCGGAAGCGCCGGAAGAAGGCCAACTGAGACCAGAAATGAGACCACTCTGAAAAAGGCCCGGCGGGGGAGATCTCCGCCGGGCACTGTTCTTGCTGGTCGCAGCTGCGGAAGCGGGGGGATTCGAACCCCCGGTCGGTTTCCCGACGCTCGCTTTCAAGGCGAGTGCATTCGGCCGCTCTGCCACGCTTCCCCGCAGCAGCGTAGCCAACCGGCCGAGATCTGCGTGCGGCCGGTCGGGTCAGTCCAGGCCGCGCAAGCGGGTCGTCAGCCGCTCGAAGATCCTGGTGAGCACCTTCAGCTCATCCGGTTCCAGTTGGTCGATCATGTGCTCCCGGACGCCCGCGACGTGGGTTGGCGCGGCTTCCTGGAGTTTCGCCAGTCCTTGCTCGGTGAGCACCGCCAGCACGCCGCGGCCGTCGCTGGGGCAATCGATGCGGCGCACCAGTTCGGCCGCTTCCAGGCGGCGGATCTGGTGCGAGATGCGGCTCTTGGAGTGCGCGATCTCGTTGGCGAGTTCGCTCATCCGCATCTGTTGTTGGGGCTGTTCGGACAGGCGGACCAGGATTTCGTAGTCCGCCATCGAGAGGCCGTGGGCGAGTTGCAGTTCGCGGTTGAGCCGGTACTCCAGCAGCGCGCTGCCGACGATGTAGGCGCGCCAGGACACCATCTCGCAGTCGCCCAGCCACTTGGTCCGCTGCGCGGTCACCTCGGTCACTCAGTCAGGTTACCGGGAGGGTCCCGATCTTGCGGCACTTCGTGCCATCGCGAAAAAATAATTTGTCGCCTAACCATTCCCAGTGGGTATTGTTGGCCTGTGCCCGGCTTCCTGGAACAAGACCCGCAGCGGATGCCGTTGAGCCGACTGGTCGGGTTGGCCGGTCGGCGGCTGTCGCACCACTGGGAGCAGGCCGTGGCGCGAAGTACCGATTTGAGCCAGACGGCGATGATCGCGCTCACCGCGGTCGACGAGCAGGACGGCCGAACCCACCGCGAGGTCGCCCAGCGCTGCTGGGTGCGCCCGGCGACGCTGACTCCGGTCATCGATGCCCTGGAGTCCGACGGGCTGCTCACCAGGCAGCGCGACACGGTCGACCGGCGCGTCGTCCGGCTGTGCATCACCCCGGCGGGGCGGGAGGCGCTGAACACTGCGTGGCAGGGGGTGCGCGCGGAATTCAGGCGGATCGAACCGGACACCAGTCCCGAGCAGGAGGCCCTGGTCCGGCAGTACCTGCTCGCGCTCCTGAGCGGACTGAACGAGAAAGAAGGCGGATGTGGCCAAAGCGGTTGAAGTGACCGACCTGGTCAAGCGGTATCCCAAGAGCAGCAAGAACGCGGTGGACGGGCTCAGCTTCGAGGTGGCCGCCGGGGAGATCTTCGGGCTGCTCGGCCCGAACGGCGCAGGCAAGACCACCACCGTCGGCATCCTGACCACCAGGGTGCTGCTGACCAGCGGATCGGCCCGCGTCGCCGGGGTCGACGTGGCCGCCGATCCGGTCGCGGCCCGCAGCAAGGTGGCCGTCGTGCCGCAGCGGGTGAACCTGGACCGCTCGTTGAACGCGCGGCAGAACCTGATCTGGCACGCGGCGTACCACGGTGTCGGGCGCAGCGAGCGGCAGCGGCTCGCCGACGAGCTGCTGGATCGGATGGGCTTGGCGGACAAGGCGAAAGCCCGCGTCGACGACCTATCCGGCGGGCAGTCGCAGCGGTTGATGATCGCCCGCGCCCTGATCCACCGGCCCGAGGTGCTGTTCCTGGACGAGCCGTCCACCGGGCTCGACCCGCAGGCCCGGCTGTTCGTTCACGACCGGATCAACGACCTGCGCGCCGAGGGCGTGACCATCGTGCTCACCACGCACGACATGGACGAGGCGGAGAAGCTGTCCGACCGGGTCGGCGTCGTCGACCACGGCAAGCTGCTGACCCTGGACACCCCGGAGGCGCTGATCAAGTCGCTGCCGGGTAGCGGCACGGTGGACGCCACGCTGCGGCCCAACGGCTACGACCCCGGCAAGGTCACCGAGTTGCTGTCCAATGTGGACGGTGTCCAGCGGGTCGAGCAGATCGGGTCCGGCACCACGCCGGACGGGGACGCGGAGCTGCGCCTGCGGCTGTACGTGGGCGAGGAGCCCGCCGCGTTGCTCGGGCCGGTCGCGCAAACCCTGCACGAGCAGCGGGTTTCGGTCAGCGACCTGTCGCTGGGCTCGGCGACGCTGGAAGACGTCTTCATCGACTTGACCGGAAGGGAACTGCGATGAGTCCTGTCCGCGCGTTCACCGCGGTGCTGGGCCGCGACGTCTTCGTGACGGGACGGGAGTTGCCCAGCTTCCTGGCGCAGGTGTTGGTGCAGCCGGTTGCGCTGCTGTTCATCTTCGGCAAGGTGCTCAGCGAACTCGGCTACGCCCAGCCCGGTTATGCGCAGATCCTGCTGCCCGGCATGATCGCGCTCAACGCGTTCCTGGTGTCGTTGCAGAACACCTCCTTCCCGCTGGTGCTGGACTTCTCGTTCTCCCGGGAGATCGAGGACCGGCTGCTGGCGCCGCTGCCGATCAGTTGGGTCGCGGTGGAGAAGATGCTCTTCGGCGCGCTGCGGGGGCTGTTCGCGGCGGTGCTGATGGTGCCGCTGGGGATGTGGATGCTCGGCGAGATCAACTGGAATCTCGGCGGCCTGGCCTTCGCCCTGCTGTGCATGGTGCTGGGCTCGCTGTCCGGTGCGGCCGTCGGGCTGACGGTGGGTGCGGCGGTGCCGCCGCGCCGCATCAACATCATGTTCGCGGTGATCCTTGCGCCGCTGATGTTCACCGGTGCGACCCAGTTCCCGTGGGCGCAGCTGGAACACCTCCGGTGGTTCCAGGTGCTGTGCGCGATCAACCCGCTGACCTACGTCAGCGAAGGCATGCGCGGTGCCCTGCTCCCGGACGTTCCGCACATGCCGGCCTGGATCTGCGTGCTGGCGCTGCTGATCGCCACGGTGGTCTTCGGTTACCTGGGCATCAGGTTCTTCCTGCGCCGAGCCCTGGACTGATCGGGTTTCGCGGGTGCGGAATGCGGGTTGGCGCCCGTTTTCCGCGCCCGCGATCGGATCTGCCCGTTTGCACATCCGAAGTTCAGTCGAAGTACCCGTTAGGACATTTGTCTGTTCTGATTGTTCCGTCCGGATGCTTGTGGCAGGGTGACCGCCGTTGGACTAGACCTAAATTCTCTTTTTGTGTGAGGAAAGTTGAAAAGGCTCATTGCGCCGTTAGCCGCGGCGTTGTTGATCGGATTAGCAGGCTGCGGAGCCGCGAGCTCGGACGCTTCCGGTAGCGGGGACTCCGCCTCCACGGAGGGCAGCAGCCAGGGCAGCACCCAATCCGAAGAATCCACCGGTCCGCAGAGCGTTGCTTTCGGGCAGCCGATCAAGTTCTCGCCGGATGACGAATCCGAACTGCAGGTGACCGTCGGCGCACCCGCCGACTTCGACGCCGCGCAGGCGGAATTCCCGCCCGAAAAGGGCAAGTTCATCGTGATCGAAGGTCAGGCGTCGCTGCTGTCGGGCATCGCCGGCAACATCAGCGAGGACGAGTTCACCCTGGTCGACTCGCAGGGCAACCGGTACGAACCGGCCATCGTCACGATGGACATCTCGGGGGCGTTCATCCACCTGCTGACCGCCAACGGTGAGGTCGCCACCGGCAAGATCTACTACGACGTGCCGGCGGACGCCACCGGGTTCACCGTGGAGTACCAGCCGACCGACTCCAACAGCCAGCCGCTGGGCCTCGTCGCCACCTGGAAGTGAGGTCGCGCGCCCTCTGACAGGCCGGGTCTTCCGAGTCGCCCCTCGACGCGGAAGACCCGGCCTTTTGTCGCTCAACAGACTTAAAAACCTCACACGATCGAGTGATCGGCTTCCGGTAACAATCCATAGTCGACAGTAGCGCTGATCTGTTTGTACTGATCAGGCGGCAATTCGCGGGATCGTGCTCCGGTTGGTCTGCGTCGGTGTTCGCCCGGGGACGGGTTAGCGTCCCGGCGGCACTTGATCTCGCAGATCAGGCTGCCCGCCGCAGGTGCTTCCCGGCCATCGCCGGACGCTGCCGACAACAGGTATGCCAACGGGCCAGGAGCCGATCATGAGACCTCGCGCAACTGTTACCAGACAAGTTGATTCCGCCGAACGCCGAGTCCGGGCGACGGTCGCCGCGCTCGCGGCGCTGTGCCTCGCGCTCACCGGCTGTGCGGGTGCGCCGACGTTCGAGCCGGCGTACGCGATGGCCCGTGCCGACCTCGGCATGCACGCATCGGCCACCACCTTCGCCAACTTCCCCTCGGCACCGCTGGATCCGGCGCCGAGCGCGGAAACCGATGGCGTCGTCCTGCACGTCAAGCAGGACATCGCCGTGCACCAAACACCCGACGGTCCGGTTTTCGCCCGCCTCCCCGCCACCCAGTTGGAAAACCCCACCTGGGTGCCGGTCATCGCGGAACGTGGGCCGTGGGCCCAGGTGCTGCTCCCGTCCGGCCCCAACGGCGCCACCGGCTGGGTGCGCTCCGACGACCGGGTAGACCGCGCCCGATCGCCCTACGTCGTGGACGTCGACATCGACGCGCGGCGGCTCGCGGTGCGCAACAACGGTGCGGTGATCGGGGAATGGATCGTCGGGGTCGGTTCGCCGGACTCGCCGACACCGCGTGGTCGCACCTTCATCATGGCCGCGATCGAGGAGACCGTGACCCGGTTCAGCCCGATCATCCTGCCGCTGGGCGCGCACTCGGAAACCTTCAACACCTACGGCGGCGGTCCCGGCACGGTCGCGCTGCACGGCTGGCCCGACCCCGCGGTGTTCGGGCAGGCGAGCAGCGACGGCTGTGTTCGGGTGCCCGACGACGCACTGCGGCTGCTGACCACCCTGCCGCTAGGCACCCTCGTCCACCTGCGGTGACGGCCGCGGCTGGAGTTTTCCCCGTAACACACAGAAAAGGAAGTGCGAGTATGCGTAGGACGGCTTGTATCGCGGGGATTTTCGCCGCGAGCGCCGGAGTGCTCGTCAGCGGTGCGCCAGCGTTGGCCGACAGCGCCGACAACGACGGCCTGAACCTGGGCAACGACAACAACCTGAGCCTGCTGCCGATCCAACTGTGCGGCAACAACATCGCGGTGCTCGGGGCGGTCGCGCCGATCCTGTCGCCCCAGGCCAACGACTGCGTCAACGCACCGATCGTCGACCACCCGCAGGACGACAGCAACACGCCGGGGACTCCCCAGCCGCCGGGGAAGCCCGACGAGCCGAACCGGCCCGAGCAGCCGGATTGCCCACCCACAACGGGTGGTACGGGCTGGCCGGGCGGCTCCGACGAGCCCGAGTGGCCGGGTGGGTCCGGCTGGCCGGGCGGGTCGGGCGGGTCGGATTGGCCGGGCGGGTCCGGCTGGCCGGGCCCGGGCGGGATGGATTGCCCGGGTGGGCCTGGCGGGCCGGGAGGACCAGGCGGACCTGGTGGGCCGGGTGGACCTGGTGGTCCCGGTGGGCCGAGCGGACCGGGCGAGGTCACCGATCCGAGCCTGCCGACCGCGCCGACTCCGGTCGCAGTCCGCGGGCACCACGCGGTCACCGGCTGAGATCATCCGGACGGCTGGCTTCTGCCACCTGAACAGGTGCATCGTGAAGCTGTCGCTGGCCAGCGTTCTTTGATCACCACTACATTCCGTGCTGCGTAGCTTGCTACGCACTCCAAGTGGTCGTTTCGGCTCAAACGACCACGCCCCCTGCGGTGGTGTTCGGCGAAGTACTCCCCCTCTCTTCGCTGAACACCACCGTCTTGCGGGAGAGCCAGTCCCGGAATCCGTTCTGGGCCAGGGAAATTCTGGCCCTGGGAAATTCTGGCTCCGTGAAATTCTGGCCCGGGAAATGGCACTGGAAATTCGGTCAGCGCGTGGTCGTGTCCAACAACTTGGTCAGCGCCGTGATCCGCTCAGCGGCGGTGTCCCAGGACGTCTGCTCCGGCTCCAGGGTGAGCAGCACGATGATCTTCTCGTCGTCGCCGACCGTGCCCGAGGTGTGCATGGCGGGGCGCGTCAGGTCGATGTCGCTGGCCGCGGCGGGCGTCGCGTCCTCACCCGGTGCGATCTGCTGGGCCCGCTGCACCTCCGGCGAGCTGAGCAGTCGCGCGCTCAGCCCCGGGTCGCTGGAGTCCTGGCACTCCGCACCGGGCTCCGGCGCGGCGCCGAACCCCGACCAGCCCTGCTTGACCGCGCCCGGCTCGCGCACCCCGCTGGGAATTCCGAAGGACTGGTCGAACTTGTCGTCCGCGCACTTGGTGTGCGCGCGCAGGTTGGTCAGCATGAACTCGCGGACCTCGGGGGCCGCGTCGTGCAGGATGTACTGGTAGATCCTCGCCACGTCGGCCGCGCTGAGCGCGGTGTAGCCCCACATGCCTTCGTCGGTGGGCGGCGCGGTGTCGACCAGCCCGATCTTGGCGACCATCCGGTCGACGATCGCCTGCTGCCCGCCGCGCACCCACAGCGCACTCGCGGCGTCGTCGTTGCTGGCGCGCAGCATCGGCTCCAGCAACGCGCGATCCTCGGCCGGGATCTCCTTGCCGTCCAAGGCTTCCAGGTAGTCGATCGCGATCAACAGCTTCACCAACGACGCCGACCGGAACTTGTCGTGCTCGTGGAACTGCAGCACGGTTTCGCCGGATTCGGTGTCCACCACCACGTAGCCGACGGTCATGCCATCGCTGATCGGCACCGCGTGGGAAGGGGTTGCCGCGAGCAGCAGTCCGGCGGTCGCCGTGGCCAGACCAACGGCGGCTCTCTTTGCGAAGTTCACTTTTCGCCCCATGGGATCGCATTTCATTGCTGCGGATGAGCCTATAGGTGGAGCATGGGCCATGATCATGATTGGCGGGAAGTACCACGCCGCATTTCGCGCTTTCGGTGCGCCCGGATTCCCGGATGTGCCGAATCGGGTGCGGGATTACTGCTCCGCTCGGCGGAACGACCGCGCGGCCACGAGGAACGCGTCGTTCTCGGCGGGCAGCCCGATGGTGACCCGCGCGCCCTCCCCGACGAATGCGCGGACCACGACCCGGTTGCGCAGGCAGTGCTCGTTGAACTCGGCGGTCCGCTCGCGCAGCGGCAGCCACACGAAATTCGCCTGCGTTTCGGGAACCTCGTACCCGGCGGCCACCAGTTCGCGGTGCACCCGCTCCCGCTCGGCCACCACGTTGGCGCACCGCTTGGTCAACTCGTCCGGCGCGTCGAGCGAGGCGATCGCGGCGGTCTGCGCGAGCGCGTTGACGCTGAACGGGATCGACACCTTCCGCAGCGCCTCGGCGACCTTCGGCGGCGCCACCGCGTAGCCCACCCGCAGCCCGGCGAGCCCGTAGGCCTTGGAGAAGGTGCGCATCGACGCGACGTTGTCGCGCCGCAGCGCGATCTCGATGCCATCCGGCCGGTCCGGGTCGCTGACGAACTCGAAGTACGCCTCGTCGAGCACCACCAGCACGTCCGAGGGCACCCGGTCCAGGAAGGCTTCGAGCTCCGCCCGTCGCAGCAGGGTGCCGGTCGGGTTGTTCGGCGTGCACACGAAGACCAGCCGGGTGGCCGGGGTGATCGCGGCGAGCATCGCGTCCAGGTCGATCGCGTGCCCGGCGGTCAGCGGCACGCGCACCTGCTTGGCGCCGACGACCTGCGTGATGATCGGGTACGCCTCGAAGGACCGCCACGGGAAGACGACCTCGTCGTCGGCGGTGCAGGTCGCCTGCACGAGCTGCTCGCACAGCGCGACCGAACCGCAGCCGACGGCGATCCGCTCCGGAGCCACCTTGAGCCGAGCGGCCAGCGCCTCGGTCAGCTGCCCCACTCCCATGTCCGGGTAGCGGTGCACTTCGCTGGCCGCCTGGTTGATGGCCGCCACCGCGCTCGGCAGCGGGCCTTCCGAAACCTCGTTGCTGGCCAGCTTGATCGAGCCGGGGATGGTGCGTCCCGCGACGTAAGCGGGCAGCTGCTCAAGGTCGGCACGAGTGCGCACGGTCATTTACGACTCCTAGCTCCAGTCCGTCACCTGGACGTTAACTCGCCGAGGCGGGAGCGGGAGTGCGCGGGTCGCCGTACCTCGCGGGATGCGCGGCGGTGGATCTCCGACCGGAGCCCCACCGCACTCGGAAAGCGGTTGTGCGGCGGATGGCGCAAAGCAACGGCCCGTCCCAGTGACCGTCCGTCGGAATTCACTCGTCCGACCGGCTGAACTCGTTGACTGGTGTTCACGTTGACGTGATTACCTGCTTCGCATGACCCAAACCCGGACCGAGACGCTCTCGCTCACCGACGGCACCCAACTCCGGTTCACCGTTGCCGAACCGAACAACGTGGTGCGTGGTGGGCTGGTCGTCCTGCACGAGGCCCGTGGTGTCACGCAGCGGGTGCGCCGGTTGAGCAGCGCTCTCGCGGAAGAGGGCTGGCTCACCGTCGCGCCACACCTTTACCACCGGGACGGCACCGACGAGTTCCACGACCACCATCCGGACGAGCACGTGCACGACCAGGTCCAGCGGCTCTCCGGCGACTCGATCCTGGCCGACACCGACGCGGCCTTCCTCTGGTTGTCCGACCGGAGCGTACCCACCGACCGGCAGGGCATCATCGGCTTCGACGTCGGGGGCACCGCGGCGCTGGTGGTGGCGGCCAGCCGCACGCTCGGCGCGGCGGTGAGCGTCGGCGGACGCGGCATTCTCGACCCGCTGTCCGCGGCGGTTCCGCCGCTGGTGGAGATCGCCGATGAGATCGCCTGCCCGTGGCTCGGGCTGTACGGCGATGACGATGAGATCGAGGCTGGCGAGGTCGAGAAGCTCCGCGAGGTCGCCGACGCCGCCCCGACGGTGACCGACGTGGTCCGCTACGCGGGCGCCGGGCACCGGTTCGACCGCGACGAGGAAGCCGCCTCGGACGCGTGGCAGCGGGCCCGCAACTGGTTCGACCTCCACCTGCGCTGAAATCTCTGCCGCATTGACCGCTGGCTGAATCGGGTAGTCGTGGGTTAGGAAGAGCCCATGACATCGAGCACCCACCCCGAATCGGCTCCCGAGTTGCTGTGGCAACCGAGCGCGGAACGCGTGGCCGCCAGCCGGATGGCCGCGTTCCGCGAGTGGTTGCGCGCCGAGCGCGGCCTCGATCTGCCCGACTACCGGGCGCTGTGGCAGTGGTCGGTGTCGGACCTGAGCGCGTTTTGGGCCGCGGTGGCGGAGTTCTTCGACGTCCGCTTCCACGACCGCGCCGAGCAGGTGCTGACCACCGAGGCCATGCCGGGTGCGCGGTGGTTTCCCGGCGCCACGTTGAACTACGCCGAGCACGCGCTGCGCGACGGCGCGGGCAAGGCCGACGACGACCTCGCGGTGATCTTCGCGCGCGAGGACGGCCGCACCGAGGAGATCAGCTATGGCGAGCTCCGGGCGCGGGTGGCGGCGGCCCGCGCGGGCCTCGCGGCGCTGGGGGTGCGCGCCGGTGACCGGGTCGCCGCGCTCGCGCCGAACAGCCCAGAGACGCTGGTGGCGTTCCTGGCGGCGGCGAGCCTCGGTGCCACCTGGTCGTCTTGTTCGCCGGACTTCGGCGCCCGCGCGGTCGCGGACCGCTTCGTGCAGATCGAACCGAAGGTACTGATCGCCGTCGACGGGTACTGCTACGGCGGCCGCCAATTCGACATCCGATCCACTGTGGACGAACTGCGCGCGGCGATGCCGAGCCTGGCCGCGACGGTGCTGATCGACTACCTCGCCGAGGACGCGGAACTGACCGGGGCGCTCGACTGGGACGAGCTGCTGGCGCAGCACCGCGGCGCGCCGCTGGAGTTCGAGCCGGTGCCGTTCGACCACCCGCTGTGGGTGCTGTACTCCTCGGGCACCACCGGCTTGCCGAAGGGCATCGTGCACGGCCACGGCGGCATGGTGCTGGAGCAGCTCAAGGCCACCGGACTGCACTGCGACCTCGGTCCGGGCGACCGGTTCTTCTGGTTCACCACGACCGGCTGGATGATGTGGAACTACCTGGTCAGCGGCCTGTTGAACGGCGCGACTGTGGTGCTGTTCGACGGCAACCCGGGCTATCCGTCGCTGACCGCGCTGTGGGAGCTGGCGGCCCGCCACCGGATCACCTACTTCGGTACGTCGGCGCCGTTCATCCAGAGCTGCCTCAAGCAGGAACTGCGCCCCAAGGACGACTTCGATCTGTCCGCGCTGCGCACCGTCGGCTCGACCGGGGCACCGCTGACCACCGACGGCTTCCGCTGGGTGGCCGACGCGATCGGCGCGGACGTGCAGATCGCCAGCGTCTCCGGCGGCACCGACGTGTGCACCGCGTTCGTGGGCGCCGCGCCGGATGTTCCGGTGTGGCTGGGGGAGATCTCCTGCCCGATGTTGGGCGCGGCGGTGGCCTCCTACGACGAATTCGGCAAGGAGTTGCACGAGGAAGTCGGCGAACTGGTGCTGACCAAGCCGATGCCGACGATGCCGGTGTTCTTCTGGAACGACCCGGACGGCTCCCGGCTGCGCGAGGCCTACTTCGACACCTTCCCCGGCGTCTGGCGGCACGGTGACTGGGTGCGGATCACCGATCGCGGCACCCTGGTGATCTACGGTCGCAGCGACTCGACCCTCAACCGCGGCGGCGTCCGGATGGGCACCGCCGAGTTCTACCGGGTCGTGGAGGGCTTCGAGGAGATCGTCGACTCGCTGGTGATCGACACCTCGGGTGCCGGTGAGACCGACGGTGAACTGCTGTGCTTCCTGGTGCTGGCCGCGGGCGCCGACCTCGAAGCGATCCAGCCGAAGTTGACGGCCGCGCTGCGCACCGAACTCTCGCCGCGCCACGTGCCGAACCGGTTCATCGTCGTCGACGAGGTGCCGCGCACCCTGAACGGCAAGAAGTTGGAAGTCCCGGTGAAGAAGATCCTCGCGGGCACCCCACCGGAGCGCGCGGTCAGCCGTGACGCCCTGCAGAACCCGGCGGCCCTGGACCGATTCGTGCAGCTCAGCGCCGATCTGGCGGACTGATCGACGGTGGGGGAGGTCACCGCGGCGACCTCCCCGAAGGCAACATCGACCCCCCTTTGTCGACAGGTCCGCCGGTTGTGTAGTCTTTTCTCCGGTGGCCGCGAGGGTTGCCGGGAGGCTTCGCCTAGTCTGGTCTATGGCGCCGCACTGCTAATGCGGTTGGGGGTTACGCCCCCTCCCGGGTTCAAATCCCGGAGCCTCCGCTGCGGCCTTCACTGCTAAGTGGAGACCCACAATTGAACATGCGCCCGTAGCTCAACGGATAGAGCATCTGACTACGGATCAGAAGGTTAGGGGTTCGAATCCCTTCGGGCGCGCGTCTGGTCGAGACAGCAAGAACCCCCTCCAGCAGGGGGTTCTTTGCTTTTCGGGGTCCGAGCACTGCGCCTCCCCGTCGGTGTCATCCCGTCGGTGTGGCCACAGCTGCGTCGTTGGTGCGCTCCGGCTGCGATTGTGGGCATCGCCGCGGCGAACCGGTTGCGTGGGATGCTTGCGGACATGGGTCAGCCGCCGAACGGACAGCCCCGCTACCGTCTCCTGACCGGGCCGGATGACGAGAGTTTCTGCCGCCGCGTGAGCGCGGCACTCGACGCGGGCTACGAGCTGCACGGGTCACCGGCAGCGACCTTCAACGGCACCACGGTGATCGTGGCGCAAGCGCTCGTGTGGCCTTGCTGACAAAATTCCCGACCGGCGTTCGCGGTACCCGCGCGGTGGTAATGCCGGGCCAATCGATGAGGCGCATCGCGGATTCCGGCTCGGTGCGCACCGGGTCTCTTCGAGGCGGCGCGAACCTCTTTGCGGCATGGGTTTTTCGCTCTTGCCGAGCCGCGCGTCGTGCTTCCCATCGAGCCCCCTCCGTGGGGTGCGTGAACATCGCTACCCCTCTGCACCCTGTGTCGGCGATCGGTCGCGTTTCGTTCCAGCAACTGGTGCGGTGAACTGGCCGGAATATCGGCAGGAGACACGGAGAGTAATCATTTTGGGGTCGGCCTGCTTCTATCGGGGCGACAAAGGTAGGCAAGGGGTTACGCCATGTGGCCCTACCTATTGCACCCAGAGTTAACCCGATTAGGTCTTTGCGAGTGAACGAATAACCGTTCGTGTTTACTTACTAACGATCAGTGGTTTTGCGAGCTAGGTTGGTCACTGTCCGCGATGATCGGACTCAACTGGGGAACTCTCTTGTTACTGAGTGCTACTGGGGTGCGCTCCGTGTGGGTCTGACGCGGGCATGTTCCTTACGCCATCTGATTGGAATGAGGATTCAATGCCAATTAGCCCGAACCAGGGTTCCAGTGCTGGTGGGACCGCTGTGGTCATCACCGGTACCGGCCTGGCAAACGCAACTGCGGTTCGTTTCGGTTTGAACCCCGCAACGATCACCGCCAACACCGCGACGCAGGTGGACGTGGTCAGTCCAGCAGGGCACGGCTCGGTCGGCGTCACCGTCGCGACGCCGGGCGGGACCAGCAATTCCCTGCCGTTCTTCTACATCGAGCCGCCGACCAAGACCAGCATCAGCCCGTCTTCCGGGGTCACCGCTGGCGGCAACTCGGTGACGATCACCGGCACGAACCTGAACACGGCCAGTGCCATCACCTTCGGTGCCAACGCCGGCACCATCACCAGTGCGAACGCGGGCACCGTCGTCGCGACAGTGCCCGCGGGAGCGGCCGGAACGGTGGCGATCACCCTCACGACCTCGGGTGGCAGCACCAACGGTCTGTTCTACACCTACGTCGCGGCACCGACGGTGGACACCATCGTTCCGGATGAAGGACCGACGGCGGGGGGTACGCCGGTCACCATCGGTGGAACCGGGCTGACGACTACCAGCCAGGTCACCTTCGACGGAGTCCCGGCGAGCTTCAGCGTCCTGTCGGACACCGAGCTCACCGCGATCACCCCGGCTGGAACTGCGGGAACGGCGGACGTCACGGTCACCACCACCGGTGGTAGTGCCACGCTGGCCGCTGGCTTCACCTACCTCGCAGGGCCAGGTATCTAGGCACATCGGTGAGCCAGGGGCGTCCGCGCCCCTGGCTCCACCCCAAAAACTCAAGTTCGCCGACTTCTGCGGTCGAAAACCCCAACCGGCAAGTACGAGTCAATACCGGCGCCGGTCCGGCTCAGCCGCCCTACTGCCTGCGCTGCGATGGCTCGTCAAGCAATGGCAGCGTTGGCTCCGCGCGTGAAGGACATCATGGCCACCAATCCGCAAGCAGGCAGTTCAAACGTGGAAAAACCCGAAATCGACACCGATTCCGTGGGGGTGCTGGTCGTCCCCGTGGTCACCGGGGTCAGTCCTGGATCCGGGCCCACGACGGGCGGCACGGTCGTCACCATCACCGGGTCCGCATTCATCGGCGCAACCGCCGTCACCTTCGGCGGTACTTCCGCCACCATCTTCAACGTCAATTCCAACACCCAGATCACCGCGACCACCCCGGCCCGTCCGGTGGGCGCCGCACAAGTCCGCGTCATCACCCCGGGCGGAACCAGCACCAACGCGGTGTTCTTCAACTACCAGACACCGCCCGTACCCACGGTTGGGAGCGTCAGTCCCAGCAGTGGGCCGACCTCCGGGGGAACGGTCGTCACGATCACCGGCACCAATTTCACCGGTGCCTCCGCGGTCACCTTCGGTGGGACCCCGGCGACCACGTTCACGGTCAATTCCAGTACGCAGATCACCGCAACCACGCCGGTCCGCCCGGCTGGCGCGGCGCAAGTCGTCGTCACCGCGCCCGGCGGCACCAGCAACAACACGGTCGCTTTCTTCTACCTCAACGCCCCCGCGCTGGTGGGTCTCACACCGGATATGGGGCCGACGGCAGGGGGAGAGGTCGTCACGATCACCGGAACCGATCTTTCCGGTGCCACCGCGGTCACCTTCGGTGGAACTCCGGCGACCACGTTCACGGTCAATTCCAGCACGCAGATCACCGCAACCACGCCGGCCCGCCCGGCTGGCGCGGTACAGGTCGTCGTCACCACACCGGGCGGCACCAGCAATTCGTTGTCGTACGCCTACCTCAGCGCTCCGACGATCACCAGCCTGGTTCCCGCCCAGGGCCCGCAGGCCGGTGGGAACGGGGTGACGATCAACGGTTCGAACCTGACGTTCACGAGCGGGATCACCTTCGGTGTCAACCCTGCTTCCTTCGTCGTCCTGTCGGACACGCAGATCGCCGCCGTGGCGCCACCGGGCACCGGGACGGTACTCGTGGCGGTGGCAACGCCGGGAGGTAACAGCGGAACCTTGCCGTACAACTACATCCCGGCCCCGCAGATCTGATTCCGGATGCGCAGCACGCGAATCTGTCGCTGGGGTTCCGGGGTGGGACGGTGATTGCCGCGTCTTCACCTCGGGAACATCAACCCCGGCTCGAAATCGAGCCGGGGTTGATGCGCCTTGCTCGGTACGACAAACGGGCTCGTCGTTGGTCCTGGCCCGTTGCCTGCCGCGGTGCCTAGTTCGTCACCGTGTACGGCCCGAAGTTGATATCGCCGATGATGAGGTTGAGCAAGCCGCAGTCGCACGAGGGCGGTGTCGGCGGCGTGGGCGCGGAAGACACCTGGACCGTGGTGGTGTCGTTCGACGCCCCGCAGTTCTCATCACCGTTGTAGGCAGACGTGATCTCGTGGCTTCCCACAGTCGAGAAAGCCGTGGTTAGCGAAGCGTTTCCGCTGGCGTTGAGGGGCACCGTGTCGAGGATGTCGGGACCGTCGAAGAAGGTCACGCCAAGGCCACCGGGAGTGAATCCCGGGCAGCTGACCGTCGCGCTCAGCACGACCTGCTGTCCAACGGTCGCGGAGGCGGGCGACGCCTGCACCGTGGTGGTCGAGTTCACGGCCTGAGCCGCTGCCTGCGGGGCGAATGCCGCCAATCCGGCCAGCGTGGCGAACGCAACTGCCAACCCGCGAAGGTTCCGCCTGTGCCCAGATTTCACAGTAATACCTCCTAAAGAAAGTTTCGAGGCAATGCGCGGTGTCGAATGAACCACGCGAAAATAGCTAGTCGGTCGAAATTCCGGTCGCAACCGGAAGCGCGCCCCGGTGATCCTTACGGGCGACGCTTTACCCCCGGACGGGCGGAATTTCGTCATCGGCGCATCGGCCGCGGCTATCCAAGAATTTGTCACATTTTGCCTGGCGGCGGATAGGTCAAGGGTCTGGTCGCCTGCACAATCAGTCGTGTCGCGGATTGTGAATCGGGATCGAATTCAGGTTTCGTCGGCGTCGATCGAGTGGTCGCGCTCCAGGCTGGACGCAAGACCCCGAGGTCAGGAGCCTGGTGTCAGTGCGACCGGCCCACTTGTCGCCGCGATGGCGGCGTTTGTCGACTCGGGATAGGATGCCGCTCCTGTTGATCAGACCTGCTCCTGAATCCGGATTCTTCGACTGCGCACGACCGGCTTATCGAGAATGCATGCGTGGAAAGTGTCGGAGATGTTTTACGTGTTCCACAAAATGCCGGAGTGCGATTTCTAGGGCAACTGGTGGTTGCGCGAGATCTGAATTTGTCAGCGGATCGCAACTGGATCCCGGTGGTCGCCGGAGGTGGACTGCACTTGAACGCTGGGGCTGGTTCGCCTCCATCGGCCACACCGCGCCGCTTTCCGCCATCGCCGAGGACATTCGCCAACTGGCGGCGACCTGACCCTCACGCGACTGGCGCACGGCGAGGGCATCGAATTTGGTTGCGCCGCTCGTGGTCGTGGTCGGCCCCGCCGTCGTCGGCCTTCGCCGTGATGGCGATCGCGGCGGTCCTTTTCGCAAATGACCCCGTTCGCACCAACGCCCGGTCGGGTGCGAGTCGCTACCGTCGGGAGCATGGTGCGGGATGGGCAGCCGGTTGATCGTTCCTGGCGGCGCTTCTGGCTGCTCGACGGGACCGTCGGACTGGTCGGCATCGGTTACGTGACCGCCAAGATCGTGCTCTACCCCGAGCAGGTCAGCACGTCGGACGCGGTGTTCAACTACGGGCTCTGCATCGCTGCGGTGGTGGTTTTCGCGCTCTGCTACTGGGGCTTGCGCCAGTCCAGTCGGGAACGGGCCCGCGGCAAGCGGTGATGGCCGGTCACGCGGCGGCGCCGGAGCGCCAGAGCCGTTCGGCTTCGACGTGGGAGAAGCGCCAGCCCGCCGGGGTCCTGGCCGCTTCGAAGCGGTAGCGCTCGCCGATCGTGAAGGTCGGTTCGAGGTCGCTCGGGTCCTGCACGAAGACCGCGATGAGGTTCGCGGTGACGGTTGCGCGGTCTTCGGCTAGGTCGATCAGCACGTTGCTGGTGACGTGCTGGGTCCGGGCGAAGGCCGCGTGACTGCGCCGGGCCCGCTCGGCCAGCTGGTCGGCGCCGTGCAGTCGTCCGGCGGGGAAGTCGCCCGTCGCGTCCTCGGTGAAGATCGTTCGCACCTCGTCGAAGCGCTGCTCGTCGAGCCAACGGCCTTGGCGGGCGAGCAGTTCGACGATCCCCTCCCGATCGGCCAGCCGCCGCAACTGCTGGTCGAGGTCGCTGCGTTGGGTCTGTTCGATCACGGTTCGCTCACCATATTGTTGGTGATACCAACGTTGGCTTCACCAACATTAACACGAATCGTGGGTGCCGCCAATGACCTCGTTGGATGGATGGTCCTGCTGAGCAGGCTGGTCGCGCGGACCGTGGTGCGCCCACTGGCCAGTGCCCGACTCGCGCCGCTACCGCCGCGCTGTGCTCAGGCGCTGACCGCCTTCCGCAGCGTGCGCAGGCACATGCTGAGTGCCGCGTGCTTGGGCGCGCCGTTGCACCGGGTGTGCTGCCAGGCGGAGTAGAGCACGGCCCAGAGCACCTGTTGGATCCAACGCCCGTCCAGTTCCGGGTCGATGGTGCCGTCGTCGTGGCCGCGTTCGACGATCCGCAGCACCGTCCGGTCGGCGTCGGTGTCCTCGTCCCAGGTTCCGCAGGTCACCAACTCCTGATCGTTGAACACCAACATCAGCAGGTCGCCGAGTTCGAACAGCTGTTGGCAGAGCCGGTCCAGGGCTTGCGGCGCCGTGCCGTGCTCCGGAGCGGCATCCGCGGTGGCCGCGGTGATCTTGTCGGCCGCGACCGCGCTGAGCGCGGCGAGCAGGTGGGAGCGGTCCGGGAAGTAGCGGTGCAGGGTGGTGCGTCCGACGCCGGCCGCGGCGGCGATGTCGGCGAGGGATGCCGACGCGTCTTTGCCGAGCATCCCCACCGCGGCGTCGAGGATGGCCCGCCGGGTTCGCAGCCGCGCCGCGGTCTCGCCCTTGCCGGTCACTTCGAGGTGTGCGCGTCTGAAGGCCGCGGTCCCGTCCGCTTCGGTCATGAGGCGACTCTACCTCCGCGTCCCATTTCGAAAAATAACTGGACTGAAGTGGAACATAGATGTTCCACTGGGGAACATGAATGCTTCGGACAGGGCTGAGTCTGGTCGCGGCGGCAGGCTGCGCGTGCTGTGGTCGTTCGCACGGCCGCATGTGGGCAAGCTGCTGCTCGCGTTGCTGTTGGCGCTGGTCGCATCGGCTTTGAGCCTGGCTACGCCGATGGTCACCAAGTGGGTGCTCGACTCGTTGAACGCGTCGGCGTCGCTGGCCGCGCCAGTCGCGGCGCTGCTGGTGCTGCTCGTCGCCGGTGGGTTGATATGGACCTGGCAGTGGATCCTGCTGGGCACTTTGGGTGAGCGCGTGGTGTTGGCGGCGCGCGAGTCGATGGTGCGGCGGTTCTTCCGCGCCAAGGTGCTGACCGTGACCGGCCGCCCCACCGGCGAGCTCGTCACGCGCGTCACCTCCGACACGGTGCTGCTGCGCGAGGCAGCCACCTCCAGCGTGATCGGCCTGATCAACGGGACGATCATGCTGGTCGGCACGCTGCTGCTGATGGGCGTGCTGGATCTGGTCCTGCTCGGCATCACGACGGCGTCGGTCCTCGTGGTCGCAGTGCTGTTCGCCGTGCTGATGCCAGCCATCGCCAAGGCGCAGGAGCAGGCGCAGGAACACGTCGGGCGACTCGGCGGTGTGCTGGAGGGCGCGTTGCGCGCGATCCGGACCGTGAAGGTCAGCCGGGCCGAGGACCGGCAGGCCGAGCGGATCATCGCCGATGCGCGGGCCTCCGCGCAGCACAGCATCCGCGCCGTCCGGCGGGAGGCGATCGCCTGGACCATCGCGTGGTCCGGCATCCAGTTGGCGATCATCCTGATCCTCGCCGTCGGTGCCTGGCGGGTGAGCGCCGGGCAGCTGGAGGTGTCCAGCCTGATCGCGTTCCTGCTGTACGCGTTCGGGCTGATGGACCCGATCACCGAGCTCAGCCGGAACGTCACCGCACTGCAGACCGGAGTCGCCGCGGCCGGGCGGATCCGGGAGGTCAGCGAGCTCGCGCCGGAGATCAGCGCCGATCCTCGCCCGATCGCGGCCGCGGTCACCCGCGAGACGCCGGTGCTGGAGCTGCGGGGTGTGGCCGCGGCTTACGGGCCGGATGCCGAGCCGGTGGTGCGCGGAGTAGACCTGGTGATCCCCAGACGCGGCCACACCGCGATCGTGGGGCCGACGGGCGCGGGAAAGACCACGCTGTTCTCGCTGGTCCTGCGCTTCCTGGAGCCGCAGGAAGGACAGCTTTTCCTGGACGGGCGGCCCTATCCGGAGCTCAGCCACGACCAGGTGCGGTCCCGTCTGGCATACGTGGAACAGGAGACCCCGATCGTGCCTGGCACGGTCCGGGACAACCTCTTGTTCACCCATCCCGATGCCACCGACGACGAGCTGCGGGCGGCATTGCGCGCGGTGCGGCTGGCGGACAAGATCGAATCATTGCCTGCCGGGTTGGACACGCCGCTGGCGTCGGCATCGGTTTCCGGCGGCGAACGACAGCGCATCGCGCTGGCGCGCGCGATCCTGCGCACCCCCGATGTGCTGCTGCTGGACGAGGCCACCGCGCAGGTCGACGGCCGCACCGAGGCCGCGATCCACGACTGCATCCGGGACCGCGCCGACAACGCGGCGGTGGTCACGATCGCCCATCGGCTCTCGACGGTGCTCGATGCGGACAACATCGTCGTGCTGGACGCGGGGCGGATCCGAGCCCAAGGACGGCACGCGGATCTGCTCGCCACTGACGGGCTGTACCGGGAGCTGGTCGAGGCGCTGCGAATTGCCGGTACGCGCGAGCCTGCGACCAAGGCCGGGTGATGGCCAGCGGTGCTTGAACTGGCGATCGAGCAGACCGCGCACACCCCGGTCCGCTCGTGGGTGCGACGGCGGGCGCCAACCCGCTTCCGCACCCACGAGGCGAGCGAGAGTGCGGTGGAGGCCGGATGATGACCAGCGGGCGCCCGGACGGAGAGGAACCACATGATCGACATCGCAACGCAGGTCACCGCCGTGCAGCGGGTGGTCTGCCAGCACTCGATCGACGGCGGCGAACGGGTGAGCGTGCTGCTGCGCCGGAACTACACCGCCCCGATCAAGGACGTCTGGAACGCGTTGGCCGAACCGGATCAGCTGCGCCGCTGGTTCCTGCCGGTCACCGGGGAGCTGCGGGAAGGTGGCCGGTTCCAGCTCGAAGGCAACGCCGGTGGCGAGATCCTCCGCTGCGAGACACCCCGCCTGCTGAAGATGACCTTCGGCATGGACACCAGCGTGGTGGAGCTGCGACTGTCCGAGGTGGACGTCGGTACCGGGTTCGAGATGATGCACTCGGTCCCGATGGAGGTGGCCGGTAGCGCCGCGGGCGCGCTGTTCGTCGGCCCCGGCTGGGACGTCAGCCTGCTCGGCCTGGAGCTGTTCCTCCGAGGCGAGATCTTCCCCGACCCGGTCGAGTGGCAGAACTCCGCGGAGGTGCAGCGGTTCTCCCAGCAGACCATCAAGGCGTGGGCCGCCGCCGCCGAGGACTCCGGCACGGCCGACGGCGACCAGATCGCCCAGGGCATCGCCGCGGCGACCGCGCAGTTCACGCCAGACCTCGACCCGTCGACCGCCTGATCGCGGTCGCCAGCAGGGCGGCTGCGGCGCACAGCCCGGCCGCGCTGATCCACACCGCGTCGTAGGAACCCAGCAGGTCCCGCGCCACGCCACCGAAGAAGGCGACCAGCCCGGCGCCCACCTGGTGGGCGGCGCTCACCCAACCGAAGATGATCGCGCCGTCGGCACCGTAGATCTCGCGGCACAGCGCGATCGTCGGCGGCACGGTGGCCACATCGAGCAGTCCGAACAAGACGACGAAGACGATCATCGTCGGCCGCACCGTCGGCGCCAGCAGCACCGGCAGGAACAGCAGGGATGTACCGCGCAGCGCGTAGTAGCCGGCCAGCAGCAGGCGCGGGCTCAACCGGTCGGTGAGCCAGCCCGAGCTGATCGTGCCAGCTACGTTCACCACCCCGATCACCGCGAGCAGCGAAGCCGCCACCGTGGTGGGCATGCCGTGATCGTGTGCGGCGGGAGTGAAGTGGGTCCACATGATCCCGTTGGTCGACGCGCCGCAGATCGCGAAAGTGCCCGCCAGCAACCAGAACGGTCCGGTCCGCGCGGCGGCGAACACCACCCGGAGCGCACGGCGGGCGGCGCCCGGAACCGGTACCGGCTTGGGGGAGAACCGCGTCGCGCCGTACGGGCGCAGGCCGAGGTCGGCGGGATGGTCGCGCAGCACCGACCAGACCAGCGGTGCGGTGCCCAACGCGATAACCGCCAGCGTGATGGTCGCCGTACGCCACTCGAACCGATCGATGAGCCACGACAGCACCGGGAGGAAGGCGAACTGGCCGAAAACGCTCGCTGCGGTGAGCAATCCGGTCACCAGCCCGCGCCGCGCGACGAACCAGCGGTGCGTCACGGTGGCGGCGAAGGCCATCGCCAACGCGCCGCAACCGACCCCGACGAACAGGCCCCAACCGACCACCAGCTGCCAGGAGTCGGACATGGCCGTGGTGACCCCGGCACCGGATGCGATCAGCAGCAGCGCACCGACGACCACCCGCCGGATGCCGAAGCGGTCCATCAGCGCCGCCGCGAACGGCGCGGTCAATCCGTACAGCGCCATGTTCACCGAGACCGCGACGCCGATGGTGCCGTGCGACCAGCCGAACTCGTGGTGCAGCGGAGTGACCAGCAGACCGGCGGTGGTGGCGCAGGCGCCCGCGCCGACGATCGCCAGGGCGGTGACCGCGGCGACCCACCAGGCGCGGTGGATGTGTGTTCGCTGAACCGGTTCGGTCGTCGTGCCAGCTGTCATGGCTTCGACCCTGCGTCGTCGAGCCCAGTGGAACGAGTGGCCTGATAGACAACATATGCAAGAATCGGGCCATGGCTATTCGAGTCGCGGTGCTGGTCCGCCACGGTGTGATGCCGATGGAGCTGGGCCTGGTGCACCAGTTGTTCGGGCGGGCGCTCTCGCCTGCCGGGGATCCGCTGTACGAGGTCGTGACCTGCGCACTCGTTCCCGGAGAGATACGCACCGACGCGGATTTCCCGATCCGCGTCGCGCACGGTCCGGAAGCCCTGGCGGCTGCCGACACGGTGATCGTCCCGGCGTCGCACGAGTACGACGAGTCCGAAACCCTCGGTCGACTCAGCGCCGCCATGGCCGATGCGTTCGCGCGCATCCGTCCCGGCACGCGCATCGCCTCGATCTGCACCGGCGCCTTCGTGCTGGCCGCGGCCGGGTTGCTCGACGGCCGTCGGGCGACGACGCATTGGAGGTCCGGCGACCAGTTCCGGAAGCTCTACCCGGCGGTCCACCTGGATCCCGACGTCCTCTACACCGACGACGGCGACGTGCTGACCTCGGCTGGCGAAGCGTCTGGAATCGATCTGTGCCTGCACATGATCCGGTGCGATCACGGCGCGGCGGTCGCCAACGAGGTGGCGCGCGTGACCGTCGTCCCGCCGCACCGCGAAGGCGGCCAGGCCCAGTACATCCGACGCCCGATGCCCGAACCGCAGTTCTCCTCGACCGCGCGGGCCCGCGCGTGGGCGCTGGAACACCTGGACCGGCCGCTGGCCCTGCGCGAGCTGGCCGCCCGCGAGTCGATGAGCGTGCGGACGTTCACCCGGCGGTTCCGCGACGAGGTCGGCATCTCGCCGTTGCAGTGGCTCACCCAGCAGCGCGTCGAGCGGGCCCGCCATCTGCTGGAGGAGACCGATCTGTCCGTCGACCGGATCGCGGCGGACGCGGGCTTCGGCACGGCGGCCTCGCTGCGCCAGCACCTGCAGGCCGCGCTCGGCGTGTCACCGAGCGCCTATCGCAGCACCTTCCGCGGCGGCGAATCGGTCATGGTGGGTTGACCACCAAGATGTCCACATAGGACTGATCGACATCCGTCGAGGTTGGCCACGGTGGCCGCACGAGCTGCTCAGCCGGTGTGCCCAAGCGCGGCGAACCAGTGCTCCAGCCGATCCGCTGCGCGGTGGGGTCCGACCGGGTGCAATGGTGGAAACGACAGGAGGTCGGCATGGCAGAACAGCAGTGGACCGCAGTGGACGACTACCTGGCCGGGCTGCTCGCGCCGGAAGATCCGGTGCTCATCGCTGCGCTGCGGGCCGCCGACGACGCCGGGCTGCCGCGCATCAGCGTTTCCGCCCTGCAGGGAAAGCTGCTGCACCTGCTGGCCCGATCAGTGCGGGCGCACAGCATCCTGGAGATCGGCACGCTCGCCGGTTACAGCGCGATCTGGCTCGGCCGCGCCCTGCCGCCGGACGGTCGGCTGATCACCCTGGAGGTGGAGCCGAAGCACGCCGAGGTCGCGCGCGGCAACCTGGCCCGGGCGGGGCTGGACGCCGTCGCCGAGGTGCGCCTCGGCTTCGCCCTGGACACCCTGCCGGAACTGGTCGAGGACGCCTTCGACCTGGTCTTCATCGACGCGGACAAGCCGAATCTGCCGGAGTACTTCCGGTGGGCGATGGTGCTCACCAAACCGGGCGGGATGGTGGTCGTGGACAACGTGGTCCGCAGGGGCGAGGTGGTCGACGAGCACAGCACCGATCCGGCGGTGCGCGGCGTGCGCCGGTTCCACGAGATGCTCGCGTCCGAGCCGAGGGCGGAGGCCACCACGATCCAGACGGTCGGTGTGAAGGGCTACGACGGTTTCGCCCTTGCCGTGGTCCTCCGGCCTGATGAATGATCTGGTGGTCAGACCAGTACGCGGGTGTGCGGAACGGCTTGTTCAGCGCGCCCGACGGCTGGTCCACAGCGGACCGATCAGCACCCGGAGGAATCATGACCAATCGGCTCGCCAACCTCTTCCAGCTCGACGGTCGCAAGGCGGTGGTCGTCGGCGGCGGCAGCGGCCTGGGCCGGTCCAGTGCGGTGGGCCTGGCCGAGTTCGGTGCGAAGGTGGTCGTCGCGGACGTGGACACGGTCGGCGCCAAGGAAACCGCGGAGTCGATCAAGCAGCTCGGCCACGAGGCGAGCTGGCGGGAACTGGACGTGCGGGACGGCGCGCAGATCCACCAGTTGGCGGCGGCCGAATCGGATGCCGAGGTACTGGTCATCACCCCCGGCATCAACGTCCGCAAGCGGTTGGTGGACACCGTCGACGAGGAATTCGATCGGATCGTCGACGTCAACCTGAAGGGCACCTACCGGCTGGTGCGGGACTTCGGCGCCCGGATGGCCGAGCGCGGCCGGGGCAGCATCATCACCTTCGCCAGTTTCCGGGCCGAGGTGGTCGAACCCGGCCAGGGCATCTACGCCGCGACCAAGGCCGGTGTCGTGCAGCTTTCCCGTGCGCTGGCAGCGGAACTGGGGCCCAAGGGCGTGCGGGTCAACGCGATCGCGCCCGGTCCGTTCGAGACTCCGCTGACCAAGCAGATCAAGTCCGACCAGGCCTGGTACGACGCGTATGCCGAGAAGACCGCGCTGAAGCGGTGGGCGGGTGCCGACGAGATCGCGGGTGCCGTGGTGTACCTGGCCTCGGACGCCGCGTCCTACGTGACCGGCAGCCTGCAGCTGGTGGAGGGCGGCTGGACCGCGATCGACGGCCGCTTCGAACCCAGCGTCTGACCGGCTCCCGACCGCCGGGTGGCGCGGATCGCAGCGGCGCGCCCGGCGTCGGCAGTCCCGTTGCCCAGCAAAGAGCGAGGCCCCGTCGGATCGGCGGGGCCTCGCTGCTCGTTTTCGGTCAGCCGATGATGCCAGCGTTGATGATGTTCACATCGTCATCGCTGATGTGGGTCCAGTCCCAGTCGATATCGGTGTCGTTGCAACTGATGAAAATGCAGGTGTTTTTGTCTCCGTCGTCCCCGTGGGGTCCATCCCAGCCCCAAGGGTCCGCAGCGGCCAGCCCCGCTCCGCCGACGGCCAGCGGCAGGGCAAAGGCGCTCACAACGACAATGCGGGACAGCGAACGCATCGGTGCCTTCCTTCCAATTCGGGGGATATTGGTTCCCGGATCTGGGTTGGACCCGGAATGTGTTGCGCTCCCATGTTTACCGGCCCGTGCTTTCACTTGCCGCTCTCACGAGGTCCTTTCACCTCAAGGTGTGCCAAACAGGAATAGCGGTAACGGCCGAGGTGTGGTCGACGCTGCTAAAGGCCCACGTGAATCATGTTCATACCTTGTGTGACCTGGTAATCCCTTGGCTGGTACCCGTACGGGTGGCATGTCGATCAGGCTTGTCACGACAATTTGGAACTGTCCGAAAAATGCTCATGTGGAGTGCATCCCGAACCACCTGAAGGTGGAATTCAGGGTTTCTCCACTTCGGCTGCCAGGCCGTCGGTGATCCGCACCAGTTCGTCGAACGAAGTCGGGAACATCGCGTGCTTGCGGCCCGCTCCGGCCCAAACCACCGGGTGCTCGGCCAGCTGTCGGTCCACCACGGTCCGGATCGGCTGCGGATGGCCGACCGGGCCGACGCCGCCCACCGGCTGCCCGGTCGCCGCCAGCACGAATTCCGGGGTGGCGCGCCGAATCTTGCGCACCCCGAGCAGTCGGGCGACGTGCCTGGTGTCCACCCGGTGCGCACCGCTGGCGACGATCAGCAGCGGCTCGTCATCGGCGGTGAAGACCAGGCTGTTGGCGATCGCGCCGAGTTCGCAGCCGAGCTCCTCGGCGGCCGCCGAGGCGGTCGGCAGGTCGGTGTCGAACTCGACGACCTGACCGGGTACGCCGAGCCCGCGCAGGCAGCTGGAAAAAGCGTCCGTGGCATTGCTCATGCGGCGCAGAATCTCGCAGACCGCGGCGCCGGACAAGTCAATTGTCGGTGACGCGCGGATGATTTCGACCACCGACCAGTTCTGTCCACTGTGATCGGTCAGTGGATCGAAGCGCCAGTTCTGCCTGGAACCGGCATCCCCCGAACCCGGCGAAGCGCCGGTCGGTGCCAGGCAAAACCGCGCCGATGCCCCGGACTGCTGGTGGGGTCAGTTGAGCAGGAGCGGGAGCTTGCGGACCCCGGTCATGCTGGGGCTGGGGATGAACTCCGGTGCGTTCGCCGGGTCCGTCCGCAGGCGCGGGAACCGGTCCAACAGGATGTTCAACGCGACCCGCCCCTCCAGCCGGGCCAATGGCGCGCCCAGGCAGAAGTGGATGCCGCGGCCGAAGCCGATCTGCGGGTTCGGGTCCCGGGTGATGTCGAAGACGTCCGGGTCGGCGAACTGCCGGGCGTCCCGGTTGGCCGCCGCGATCCACAGCAGCAGCAACTCGTCGGCCGGGATCTGCTGGCCGCCGAGCTCGACCTCCCGGTCGGTCACCCGGGAAACCGCCGCGAACGGGCTGAAGTAGCGCAGCGACTCCTCGATCGCCGAAGGCACCAGGGCCCGCTTCGCCCGCACCTCCGCGAACTGCTCCGGGTGCGCGTCCAGGCAGAGCACCGTGTTGCCCAGCAGCATCGTCGTGGTGATGTGCCCGGCGATCAGCAGCACCATCCCGAAGTTGACCACTTCGGCGTCGCTGAGCCGCACACCGTCCACTTCGGCCGCGACGAGCTTGCTCAGCAGGTCCGCGCGCGGACTGCGCCGCCGCTGCGCGACGTGCTCACCCAGGTAATCGACGAGTTCCTGCACCTGTTCCATGGCCTTGGCCATGTACTCCTCCTGCTCCTTGGAGCGCTTCTTGAGCGAGAAGGAGTTGGAGTTGGTGAACATCGCGTCCACCCACTTCTTGAACAGGCCCCGGTCGCTGGCGGGCACGCCCAACAGTTCCGCGATCACGATGACCGGCAGCGGGTAGGCCAGGTCGGCGACCAGTTCGGCGCGGTCGGTCACCGCGTCGAGCAGTTCGTTGGTCAGCGCGGCGATCCGAGGTTCCAGATCCGCGACGACCTTCGGCGTGAAGGCGTGGCTGACCAGCTTGCGCAGCTTGTGGTGCTCCGGCGGGTCCATCTGCACCAGGTTGCCCTCGGTGAACCCGGTGGCCTCGGGCACCAGCCGCTGGGCGTTCGACGAGAAGGTGGCGGGGTCGCTGATGGCTTGCAGGATCTCGGGGTAGCCGTAGACGTTCCACATACCCGTCTGCGAGTCGTACTGGACCGGTTGGTCCGGCTGGACGCCCCGCAGCCAGAACTGCGCCTCGTTAATTCCCCAGGTGTCGGCGAGCGTCGTCATTGTTGCCCCTTCTTGATGACCTCCGGCGCGGGATCAGCCGCGCTGGTTGTTCGGATCGGATGTGTAGATCCACTCCTGGTAGCTCGCGTTGACCTCGTCGAACAGCGCGCTGATCTCGGCCGCGGCCGCGGCGAGTGTCGCCTGGTCCGGTCCGTCTTCGGGTTCGAAGGCGCGTCGCACGGTGTCGGCGAGGGCATCCGCCTTGGCCTGGTCGTCCAGGTGCTCCAGCTCCGGGTTGATGCTGGCGGCCAGGAAGAAACCGGTGATCGTCGCGTTCATCGAGAAGACCAGGTGCGGCACGTCCTCGCGCACCAGGCCGTACTTGGTGATCAGCGCGAAGTACCGGTCGCTGAACAGCTGACCTTGGCTGCGCGTCGGCGACTCGTGCAGGCTGCCGAGCAGTTCGGTGTCGCCGATGACCAGCGCGCGCATCAGCGGCCTGCGCTGCGTCGCCAGGAACGACGAGTGCAGGAACCGATGCGGCCGGACCTCTTCGGGGTCGTGGCGCAGCCCGTCGACGAGTTCGGCGAGCAGCCCCGTCGACTCGCGCACGATGAGCGCCTCGAACAGCCGTTCCTTGGTGCGCCAGTGCAGGTAGACGGTCCCCTTGCCGATGCCTGCCTGCCTGGCGATGTCCTCGATGGTCACTTTCCGGTAGCCCAGCCGAATCATCAGTTCGCCCGCCGCATCGAGGATGCGGTCGGCGCGTTCGGTGGGCTGCGGCACGGGGCGCCTCCAAGGTCGAGATGGATCAGTCCGATGACTGCATGACCAATATTGAAATCTGGTCATCCGGTCAAGGTTCAAGATAGCGCGGCTCGACGACCGCGGCAATGGTCACCTGGAAGCGCAAAACACCCTGGTCGAGTTGCTCCCTCCGAGCGAACCCCGGCGCGCGCCTCCACCGTCGCGGGATTAGTTTCTGCAGGTGGTGCCCATGCCGGAGGGCTTTTCCCGCAGGCCGGAAGGGGGCACCATGGGATTTGCAGACTTCAACGACCGGCCGCGTCCGGAGCGGCCCGGCGCCGGAGCCTGGTGGTAACCAATCGGACATCGCCGCCCGACCCACGCTGACGAGCGGGACCAGGTGAGGGCCGTCCTGCCCGGCAGTGGTCGGAGCGGATCATGGAGAGGCCGCCTCAACGCACAGGGCGGCCTCTCTTCATGTCCGGGGTCATCGCGGCGGCAAGACGGCCGTCGATCACCCGACCGGGAGCTCCACGCTGGCGGTCTGCTCGGACAGGGCCACCACGCGTCCACCGCGCTCGCCGAGCTCCCGCAGGCGCCGCAGCGCGCTGCCGTTGAACCGCACCGCCTCGGTCGTGCGCTCGCTGGTCACCAGGTCTTCCAACGCCTTCCGCGCGGCATGTCCAGCATCCACTGTGGACTTCAACCCGCCGGTCGAGGCGAGCGAACCCCGCGCCGCGCCGAGTCGGCCCAGGGCGTCGTCGACGGCGTCGAGCAGCGCGATGCGATTGCCCTCGGTCATCGCCCGCACCAGCTCCGGCGCGCTTCCCGCGACGCGGGTGCCATCGCGGAACGAGCCAGCGGCCAGCGACAGCGAGAGCGGCCCGCCATCGGCCCCGACAGCGGCCAGCACCGCGGCGAACAGGTGCGGCAGGTGCGAGATGCGCGCGACCGCGGAGTCATGCGCCGCCGCCGAGGTAGGCACCACCTGGGCGCCGCAGTCCAACGCGAGCCGCGCGGCCTGCCGCCACGCGTCGATCGTGGTGTCCTCCTCGATGGTCACCGCCCACGCCGCACCCGCGAAGAGCTCGCCCGAACCGGCCGACCACCCGGAGCTGGAAACCCCGGCCATCGGGTGGCCGCCGGCGTACCGGGCATCGGGCAGCAGGCTGCGGACCTCGGCGTCGACCGGGTCCTTCACGCTCACCACGTCGGTCAACCAGGCCTCGGGAGCGTGTTGGGCGACCTGCCGCAGCACCTCGCGCACGGCGGTCAGCGGGGTCGCGACGACCACCAGCGCGTCCGCCTCCGCCGCACGCCGCAGCGCCGCGGAGATCTCAACCACGTCGAACCCGGCCGCCCGCGCGGCGGCGGCATCCGCCTCGGACGCCGTTGTCCCCCACACGGGTCGTCCAGCGGTTGCGGCGGCCCGCAGCACGGATCCACCGATGAGTCCCAGTCCGATCACGCACACGGCACGCATTGGCCCATCCTGCCCGACTCCACCGGTGACCACGCACCCGGTTGAGCGGCAAACCATGCCCGGATGGTTACGAGCACGCAATAGTGCTTTCGGGTGGCGTTCGTACGCTCTACGGTGTCCTCATGACGGTGCAGGAGCCGGTCGCTGGCTTCGCCGTCGCCGTGGTGCGGGAGGACGGGCGGTGGCGGTGCAGTGCGATGGACAAATCGGTGCTGACCGGCCTGGACGCCTCGATCACGGCGTTGCGCGAGCTGCGTTCCACCGGTGCGGTGTTCGGCATGTGCAATGTGGACGACGAATTCTTCGTGCTGACCAGACCGATACCCGGCGGCGTCGACCTGTTGCTGTCGGATGCCGCCGCCGCGCTGGACTACGACATCGCGGCCGACGTCCTCGACCTGTTGCGCATCGATCCGCCCGATGAGGACGACGAAGAGGTCTGGCCGGAGGGCAACCTGTCGATCCTGTCCGATCTCGGGCTGCCGGAGGGCGAGCTGTTGGTGATCATCGAAGAGGTCGACCTCTACCCGGACGAGCAGCTGGAGATGATCGCTCAGCGCTGCGGCTTCGGCGAGGAATTCGCGAAGGTGCTGGAGAAGCTGGACCAGTGAGCACTTCCGGTGCCCGCGCCGGGGATGCCGAGCTGGTGCGGGCCGCGTTGCGAGCCGCCGCCGAGGCACCGTCCACAGGGGATGTTCCCATCGGCGCCGTCGTGGTCGACCAGACCGGGCGGTTTCTCGGGCGAGCGCACAACCAGCGGGAGGCGTTGCGGGACCCGACGGCGCATGCGGAGATCCTCGCGTTGCGCGCCGCGGCCGCCGCGCACGGCGACGGCTGGCGCCTGGACGGCTGCACCCTCGCGGTCACCGTGGAGCCCTGCACGATGTGCGCTGGCGCGTTGGTGCTGGCCAGGGTCGCCAGAGTGGTGTTCGGAGTGTGGGAACCGCGGACCGGCGCGGTGGGCTCGCTGTGGGACGTGGTGCGCGATCGCCGCCTGAACCACCGGCCCGAGGTGGTCGGCGGCGTGCTGGCCGACGAGTGCGCCGCCGTGCTGGCGGACTTCTTCGCCCAACACCGCGACTGAGCTCGCCCTCGCGCTCGGATTTGCGCGGCAGCCGGTGCGCCCGCGGTTGCTTCCGAGCGGGCGCGGAACCCCGCGGTGCCCTGCTGCTCGGTGTCGCGCGGGCTTTATCCGACGGCTGCACATTCCACCGGTTCGGGTGGCCTGTCCGAACCGCGATCGACAACCCGGACTGTGACCATGAATTCGCTCCGCTCCAGTTGGGCGGGGCTCATCGCGTTGCAGGGGGTGACGTGGATCCGACTGACGCAGTTCTGGCCACCAGCATCGCGGCGGGCGACGTCGATGCCTTCGAACTGCTGGTGCGTCGCTATTCCGACGGGGTTTTCGGCATGGCGCTGCGGATGCTCGGCGATCGGGCGGAGGCCGAGGACGTCGTGCAGGAGGTGTTCGTCACGGTGTGGCGGCGAGCCGGGGGAATCGCCGCGCCGACGGCCCTGCGGCCCTGGTTGTTCCAGGTCGCGCGTCGCCGCTGCCTGATCGTGCTGCGCCGTCGCCGGACGCACCGCACCGACCCGGTCGGCGTGGTACCAGAGCACCGCGGCGCGGTCGGCGCGGCCGTGCTGACCGCCGACCCGCAGCGCGTCGTGGAGGCGGACGCGGGTGTGCTGGCGCTGCGGCGCGCGCTCGCGGGCCTGCCGACCCGGCAGCGCGATGTCTGGCTGCTCGCCGAGATCGACGGCCTGTCGTACCTGGAGATCGGCGAGCGGGTCGGGGCGGGCGAACAGGCGGTGCGCGGTCGGCTGTTCCGCGCCAGGGCGAGCCTGGCCGACATGATGCGCGCCTGGCGGTGACCCCCCTTTGTCGAACGACGTCGGTCGGCCGGTACGCTGGCTGGCGGTAGCGTGTCCGAGCGGCCGAAGGAGCGCGCCTCGAAAGCGCGTGTGGTTAACAGCCACCGTGGGTTCGAATCCCACCGCTACCGCAGGTGAGAGCCGGTTCCCGTTGATGATGGGAACCGGCTCTTTTCGTGCGATCTCAGTTGGCGCTGCCCGGCGGGCACCAGAACACCGGTTGAACCGTCGTCATCGTCGTCGTCCTGTTCTGCCGCTGACCAGATTCGGCGGCCCGGAAAGTACGTTTCGTGGGCCCGATTTCGGTCTGCGGTGCGGCGGTGCGCTGCCTGAGAGTCATGGCTAAGCTGAGCATCCATCCGCCGCGCGGAGCAGGCGGGGCCAGACCGCTATCGCGGACGGTGCCTGATGACTTCCCGTACGCCAGCCAGGACCGGCAGGACCAAGCCCATCCCCAGGACGATGAGCAGTACCGAGTCGATGAAGTTGCTCATGCGCTGCTCATCATCCGGGGTTCGTGGATTGAAGGGGTTGCCCACCGTAACGTTCTGCGGCTCGAAGTTGATCATTTGATGAATGCCGAACCAGATGAGCGCCCCGCCTCCGCCGACCATGGCCATTCCGACGATCGATGCAAGGGCAACAACGCCGACAGTCGCCACTTTGTCTGATAGAGGCACCAGATCCTCCCCACTGGGTGGCGGAAACGCCCCAGATTCAACCATTGCTTCTCCTTCGCCCAAAGATCTAGGGGCCGAGATAGGACTTGAGTCAGTCGATCGCATCAGCACGGCGCCCGGGTTGCCTGGCGACGTGCCCGGCCCGTGTGAGAGTCCCGAGGTGGTGACTCGCGGCCATGCCGAGCCGTCCACCTCAAGATCCTCGCCACCCCGGAGGGGTCTGGTCGTCATCACCAATCACGGGCATCCCTTCCATCCCCGGCGTCTGCTGGAGGAGCGCTGCGCATCCCTGATCAGATCGGGCAGTAGAGCGCCCAACCGCGTCCGATGGTCCGGCGACGTTTCCATGCCATTGCCAGCCATTCGCCCACGTAGGAGAGGTTCACCGGTACTGGTCGCCGCGGTCGCGGTGACCGGCTCCTGCATTTCTCCGGGCTTGTTCATTTGATCGTGTGCCGTTCGTCGCCTGCTGCCGGTAGCTTCGCGTGGATCAAGTCGCTTGGCGAAGGGGAAGCCGAAGTGCGCATCACGACGTCGTTGCTGGCCACCACGGGCATGCTGCTGTCGATCGCGCCGATCGCCGCCGCGCAGCAGCAGGTCCGCATCCACGACATCCAGGGCAGTACGCGGGTGTCCCCGCTGGTCGGTCAACGGGTGGCCGGGGTGCCGGGCGTGGTGACCGGGGTGCGCGGCTTCGGCCCGGCCCGCGGGTTCTGGTTCCAGGACCCCCGACCGGATGCGGATCCGCGCACCAGCGAGGGCTTGTTCGTGTTCACCGGGGAGCAGACTCCGGCAGTGGCGGTCGGGGACGTCGTATCGGTCGACGGGCTGGTCGCGGAGTACTACCCGGCGGCCGAGGGGGAGACACCGGAGACCACGCCGAACCAGTCGCTCACCGAGTTGTCCGAGGCGAGCTGGCAGGTCACCGGCCAGGGCGGGGTCCCGGCCGAAGTGGTCGGGCCGGAGACCGTGCCGGTCGAGTACGCACCGCAGGACGGCGCGATCGACAAGCGGGAGCTGGAGCCGCAGCGGTACGCGCTGGACTACTACGAGTCGCGGGAAGGCATGTCGCTGCGGGTCGACGACGTGCGGGTGGTCGGGCCGACCGATGCGTACCGCGCGCTGTGGATCACCACCAAACCGGAGCAGAACACCAATGGCCGAGGCGGCACCACCTACACCGGCTACGCCGATGCCAACGCCGGGCGGCTCAAGGTCGAGTCGCTGACGGACGGGTCGTTCCCGGCCGCGAACGTCGGCGACCAGCTGCGGGGCAGCACCGAAGGTCCGCTGGACTACACCCGCTTCGGCGGCTACGTGCTGGAAGCCGCCCGGCTCGGCGAGCACACACCGGGCGGCCTGCGACCCGAGTCGACGCGACCGCAGGGCGCTGACGAGCTCGCGATCGCCGCTTACAACGTGGAGAACCTCGCCGCTGGCAACGACCCGGCCAAGTTCGCCCGGCTCGCCGAGGGGATCGTCGACCGGCTCGCCGCGCCGGACATCGTTGCGCTGGAAGAGGTTCAGGACAACAACGGCCCGACCGACGACGGTGTGGTGGCCGCGGACCGGACCTTGCAGGAGTTCACCGACGCGATCGCGGCGGCGGGCGGGCCGCGCTACCTGTGGCGGCAGATCGACCCGCAGAACAACGCCGACGGCGGGGAGCCGGGCGGCAACATCCGGGTGGCGTTCCTGTTCAACCCGGCCCGGGTGTCCTTTGTGGATCGTCCGGGTGGGGACTCCACCACGCCCGTCTATCCGGTGGCCGAAGGCGACCGGGTCGCGCTGAGCGCGTCACCGGGCCGCATCGATCCGCGGAACGAGGCGTGGCGGGACAGCCGCAAGCCGCTGGTGGGTGAGTTCCTGTTCCGCGGCGCGCCGGTGCTCGTGGTGGCCAACCACTTCACCTCCAAGGGCGGGGACCAGCCGTTGCACGGCCGGTTCCAGCCGCCGACGCGCGCCTCGGAGCAGCAGCGGGAGCAGCAGGCGCGGGCGGTGCGCGGGTTCGTCGACGAGGTGCGGGCCATCGACGACCAGGCGAAGGTCGTGGTGCTCGGCGACCTCAACGACTTCGGGTTCGCCCCGGCCCTGACGCCGTTGACCGACGGGGGAGCGCTGGTGCCGCTGGCCGAGGGGCTGCCACCGGTCGAGCGCTACAGCTACGTCTTCGAGGGCAACTCCCAGCAGCTGGACCACATCCTGGTCAGCCCGTCGATCACCGCCGACTACGACATCGTGCACATCAACGCGGAATTCGCCGACCAGGCCAGCGATCACGACCCGCAGATCACCCGCATCCAGCCGTGAGCTCGTGAGTGGTTGTTCCGGCGAGAACCGGGATTTCCGCTCACGAGCTCGCGCGGACGTCCGCAGCGGAGAGGGATCAGGGCCGGACGTTCTGGTTGAGGTGAAAGAGGTTGTCGGGGTCGCAATTCCGCTTCGCCTCGACCAGCCGGTTGTAGTCGTGCTGGTTGATCCGGGCCTTGTGGGCGTGGCGAGCCTCGTCGAAACCCGCGTCGCGCGGGCAGATCACCTCGCCGCGATCCCGCTCCCGCAGCCTCTCGATCGTGATCATCGGTGCCTCCCGGGAAGGTCCCGTTGGGGCCACGGTGCGGCGCGCGTCGCCGGTCGCAAAGGGGCGTACTACCCGGTGGAAGCGAAAAGCCCCGGCGCGCAATCGCGTCCGGGGCTTTCGACCGGCGGAGGATACGGGATTCGAACCCGTGAGGGCTGTTAACCCAACACGATTTCCAATCGTGCGCCTTAGGCCGCTCGGCCAATCCTCCGCTGGGAAGCCTAGCAGAGGGCCTTCTGAGCAGCGGATATGGGTCGTGACCTGGGGCGACGGTCGGGCGTTGGGATCTTGCGCAGCGCTTGGAGACCAACACTATTCGAGGGTCCGTGACCTGAGGACGACTAACGCGACGGCTGCGGTCCGGGGCATGCTGGCGGATCGTTGGCGCAAGACGAAGAAGCTCTCGCCGAACACGGAGCGTGGTTGCCCCTGCGTTCCGCGGCGGCGGCTGGCCGCTGACGACATGCGCTGCTGAGGTCAGTCGTTGCGCTGGTTTGCGGGATCGCGATTCGTAGCCTGATCAGGCCTGGCTTCGACCGGTCGAAGCCAGCCGTTGTCGCCGCCAACGGTGTGCTGCGCCGGACATCCGGCCCATCAGCGGCACGTCCTGCGGACGCCAGGCTCGTCCGGTGAGGGTGGGGCGGTAGCCCCCGAACTTCTTCGAATGCAACCTCGTAGCGCTTCCGCTCCAGCTCGGCCGACTTCGGGCGCGGTCTTGGCAGGCGCGGCGACGCGACGTAAAGTACTTTCTACATAGAAAATTGATGCGAAGGGGGCAATCGTGGAGGACTCAGTAGCGGCACTCGGTGAAGTCGAGCGGCAGCGGCGACGGCTGGGCGAGCGGTTTCGCTTACCCGCCTGGTACTTCGTGCTCTACGGCGCGGGTGGCGCTGCGGTACTGGCCGCTCCGGCGGCGATGGTGCTGCTCGATCGGAACATCGCGATCATGATCGTCCTGCAGCTGTTCGGCGTGTTCGCCTTGTGCACCCCGGTATTCCTGGTGCCCAGGCTGACCGGCGTGCGGCTGCCGTTCGCGACCTCGTCCACCTATCCATCGGTCCTGCGCACGGTTTGGGTCCAGGTGGGTGTGCTGGCGATCGGTACCGTTGGAGTGCTGCTGCTCTCCCTCAACGGGCTGGCGCTGCTCGCGCTGGCGGTGGCAGCGATTGGCGGGCTCGGTGCGGGGCTCGCGCTCAATCGGGTCTACCTGGGCATTGGTCGGGATATCGCGGAGGGGAAGGCGCGGACGTGATCGACTCGGTCATCCACCCGTTGCCTCGGTTGTCGATCTGCGCGCTGTTGGCCGGGGGCGTGGACTGGGTGGAGTTCAAGGTGGTCCGGGACTCGACCGAGCTCAGCGACTCGATGTTGTCGAAGCATTCGCGGGCGCTGGAGGACGCGGGTTACCTGGAGGTGCGCAAGGGGGCGGTCGGTCGGCGTCCGCGCACTTGGTTCCGGCTGACAGACCAGGGCAAGAAGGCGTATCGCGGGCACGTCGAAGCACTGCGGCGGATGACGGAGAACGTTCCGGTCGATCAGTGACCGGGGTACTCCGCCGAGCGCTGGCGGTGTCGGGTTACACTGAACGCGGACCTCGTGCGGCGTCCATCCTGTGAACTCCCCCAGGGCCGGAAGGCAGCAAGGGTAAGCGGGCTCTGGCGGGTGCGCGGGGTCCCCTTATTTCTCCAGTGCGCGGGTCGTCCCATCCCGCCGTGCGGTTGGCGCCGGAGCGCATCGGCCCACCTGCTCGTTCCGGCGGTTGGCCGCGTGCCAAGGTCCTGTCCGAGTTGTGTCAGCCTCACCGCGTAGGGTTTCGACCGTGGCGCTCGCCCTCTACCGCAAGTACCGGCCTGCGACCTTCGCCGAGGTCGTCGGGCAAGACCACGTCACCGAGCCGCTGCGGACCGCGCTGTCCTCCGGGCGGATCAACCACGCGTACCTGTTCTCCGGGCCGCGCGGTTGCGGTAAGACCTCCAGCGCCCGCATCCTCGCCCGCTCGCTGAACTGCGCGCAGGGCCCGACTCCCGAACCGTGCGGGGAATGCGATTCGTGCGTCGCGCTGGCGCCCGAAGGCGGCGGCAGCGTCGACGTCGTCGAACTCGACGCGGCCAGCCACGGTGGCGTGGACGACACCCGCGAGCTGCGCGACAAGGCGTTCTTCGCGCCCGCCCAGTCGCGGTACCGGATTTTCATCATCGACGAGGCCCACATGGTCACCACGCAGGGCTTCAACGCCCTGCTGAAGATCGTCGAGGAGCCGCCGGAACACCTGATCTTCGTCTTCGCCACCACTGAACCGGACAAGGTGCTCACCACCATCCGGTCCCGGACCCACCACTACCCGTTCCGGCTGATGCCGCCGGGCGTGATGCGCGAACTCGTCGAACGCATCTGCCAGGACGAAGGCGTGCAGGTCGAGCCCCCGGTGTTCCCGCTGGTGATCCGGGCCGGTGGCGGCTCCGCCCGCGACACGCTGAGCGTGCTCGACCAACTGCTCGCCGGGGCGAGCGCCGATGGTGTCACCTACGAGCGGGCGATGGCGCTGCTCGGGGTGACCGACGTCGCGTTGATCGACGACATGGTGGACGCGCTGGCGGCGGGTGATGGCTCGGCCGTCTACGGCACCGTCGACCGGCTCGTGGAAGCCGGGCACGATCCGCGCCGGTTCGGTTCCGACCTGCTCGATCGGCTGCGCGACTTGGTGCTGCTCAACTCAGTGCCGGACGCCGCGCAGCGCGGCCTGGTGGACGCGGCCGGGGACGAGCTCGCCCGGATGCAGAACCAGGCCGAACAGCTCGGTGCGGCAACGCTGTCCCGGTTCGCCGAGATCGTCCACACCGGACTTTCCGAGATGCGCGGCGCCACCGCGGCCCGGCTGCTGCTCGAACTGCTCTGCGCGCGGATGCTGCTGCCCACCGCGTCCAACTCGGAAACCGCGCTGCTGCAACGGTTGGAGCGCGTCGAGCGCCGCATGACCATCGCGCCGGGCGAGGGCGCCGCGCAGCCGCAGGTGGATGCCGCACCTGCGGCGGATGGTGAGGCACGGCCACGGCGCGTCTTCCAGCGGCCGAACGAGCGCGCGGCGCAGGAGGCGGCCGAGCCGCCCCGCGCGGAGCCCGCGCGTCCCGCGGAATCGGTGCGCGCGGAACCGGTGCGGCCTGCGGAACCGGTCCGTCCTGCGGAACCACCGAAGGCGCCTGAGCCCGCGGCTCCGGAGGTTCCGGCCGCCGAGTCGACGGCACCGGCGCGGGGTCGGTTCGACGCGGCTGAAGTGCGGCGGGTGTGGACGGACGTGCTGCAGGCGGTCGCGAAGCGGAATCGTCCGACGCAGGCGCTGTTGCTCAACGCCACGGTCCAGGATCTCAACGACGGCACGCTGGTGTTGGCCATGCCGACTTCCGGGCTGGTCAAGCAGCTCGCGCAGCAGCGGCGACTGGACTTCGTCCGGGATGCGCTGCAAGAAGTGCTCGGCGGCGAGTGGGACATCCAGTGCGTCGAGGCCGGTGCGGCGCCGCCTGCCCCGGCGCGTCCGGCGGCGCCGAAGCAGCCGCCGCAGCCGCCGCGCCGGGAGGCCCCGCAACGCCGGTCGGCCAACCCGCAGAGCGAGCCGTCCGACGGCCCGACCCCTGGCGGCCAGTCGACCAACGGTCGGGCCCGGGGGCAGGCGAGTACGTCGGCGCGCCAGGGTTCGGTGCCGCGTCCGCCGGAGCCGGACGACATCCCGCCGCCGCCCGAACCGCCGGACGACGAGCCTCCGCCGCCGGACGACGTGCCGCCGCCTCCGGAGCCGCCCCGGCCGCCGGAGGAGGCACCCGCCCCGAAACCGAAGCCGCCGGTCGTCGAGGACGACGAGGACCCGGAGGCGATGCTCGCCGAATCGTCCCCGATCGACGCTTCGACGCCCGTTGGCCCGGACCCGGAAGCCGCGGCGGTCGAACTCTTCGAACGCGAACTCGGCGCCCGCCGCATCGAGGGCTGACAACGCCCGGCCCCGTGGCGGGGTTCAGCAGCGTGCTCATGAGCGACTCCTCAGCCGCGGGTCATGGGCGTTTCGCCAGGTGGCGGGCGAGGAAGGCGAGGGCTCGCGGGTAGGCGTCCAGGCGGTTGACGCGTTTGGCCAGACCGTGGCCCTCGTCGTCGTAGACCAGCAGTTCGCACTCCAGCCCGTTGGCCCGGACCGCTGCGGCGATCTGCTCGGCCTCGGACAGCGGTACCCGCGGATCGTTGGCCCCGTGCAGCACGAACAGCGGTGCCGCGATCGCCGCGACCCTGGTCAGCGGCGATGCCTCCCGCAGGAAAGCGGTGTCGGCGGCCAGCGAACCGTACTCGCGCTCGCGGTGCGCGCGCCGGTACGCGGCGGTGTTCTCCAGGAACGTGACCAGCGACGAAATCCCGACGATGTCGACCCCGGCCGCCCACCGCCTCGGCTGGAAGGCCAACCCGGCGAGCACCATGTACCCGCCGTACGAGCCGCCCCACAGCGCGGCCCGCTCGGGGTCCAGGCCGATCGTCGGCAACCAGTCGTGCAGATCGCCGAGGTCGGCCACCGCCGCCAGCCGGTTGCGGCCGTCGTCGGCCGAGTACCAGCGCTTGCCGTAGCCGGTGGAGCCGCGCACGTTGGGCACCAGCACGGTGTGCCCCTGCGTGACGAGTGCCTGCACGATCGGGTTGAACGACCGGATCGACTGGCTTTCCGGGCCGCCGTGCACGAGCAGCACCGCCGAACCGGCCAGCTGCGGATCGGGCTCGCCCGGCCGGTACACGAAGCACGGCACCCGTTCGTCATCGCGGGTCGGTACCCGGTGCGTGCTCGGTTCGACCGGGTGCTGGCCGTCGAGCTGCGCTGCCGAATCGGTCAGCGCTCGGCAGTCGCCGGTCGAAGCGTCCACCAGCAGCGCGTCGCCGGGGATCGTCGGGGCGCTGAACGACAGCGCCGCGAATCGCGAGTCCGGCGACCAGACCGGGGCGGGTAGCGGGTACGCGCACCAGCCGTCGGCGGGCAACCGGACCACTCGCCGCACCGCGCCCGTGGCGGCGTCGTGCAGCGTCAGCCGACTCGCGCCGTCCTCGTTGGCCTGCACCAGCAGGGTCGAACCGTCCGGGGCGAGCCAGCCGGTGAGGTCGTGCTCGTCGGAGGTCACCAACCAGCGTCGGGTGCGGGTGCGCGGGTCGATGCGCGCGATGCCGGTGTGGTCCCGGCCCAAGTCGCTGGTGACGATCAGCCCGGAACCGTCGGGCAGCCAGCCGATGTTGGTGTGCCGGGCGGGTTCGTCGCGGTCGGTCAGCACCAGCACGTGATCGGCTTCGGTCATCGGCATGGTGTTGACCAGGATCAGCTGGTCGGACATCGACCGCGCGGCCGGTATGGTCAGCGCCACGTATTGGCTGTCCGGTGAGGCCGCCACCGACAGGACCATGCCGCCCCGGTCGTAGACGACCTGCTCTTCGCCGGTGATCACGCTGCGGATCACCACGTCGAAGTCGATGTCGTTGCGGCGGTTGGTCGCGTAGACGATCCGGCCCGGCAGGACGTCGAGCAGCCGGTGCACGTGCTCGCGGTCGCGGACCAGCGGTACCAGGTCGCGCAGCTGGGCGGGGCCGGTGCGCGGTTCGTCCAGGCGCAGCAGGGACAGCTGGCTGCGCTCGTCGCCGTCGGTGTCGTGCTGCACGATCACCGCTGGCTCACCGGGCAGGTACCGGCCGCTGACCGCGCCGGGTAGTGCGGTCAGCGGGGTGCGGTCGCCGTCGGCGAGTTCGACGAGCTGGATCGAGCCGGATTCGTCGGAGCCGGCCAGGACCCGACCGGTGTCGGCCACATCGAAGGCCCGCCAGCTGGTCAGCTCCAGCAACCGCACGATGTCCAGCACCATGTGATCACCTTGTCATGCTTCGCAGCCGCCGCCCAGGGCCATGAGTGCCGTCCCGGGACCCGCCACCCGCGCAACAGAGCTCGTCGCTGAACTCGTGCTGCGTGGCGGGGCAAGCGGCTGGCGTCGCTTCGAGAACAGAAACAACAACGAGTGCTCAGCTGCCCCTTCGCGGGTGGCGACGCTACCCGCACCGCCACGCGGAGCAGGCCGTGCATTCTCTAGGCTGGTGGCGTACCCGGTGCGAGGTACGTGCGCGCCAGCCGGAGGAGGATCACGGTGCAGCCAGGTGGCCAGCCGAACATGCAGCAGATCATGGAACAGGCGCAGAAGATGCAGCAGCAGCTGATGACCGCGCAGCAGGAGCTCGCCGCTGCGGAAGTCACCGGAAGCGCCGGTGGCGGCCTGGTGACCGCGACCGTCAGCGGTGCGGGCGAGCTGAAGGGGCTGTCGATCGACCCGAAGGCAGCCGACCCGGAGGACACCGAGACGTTGGCCGATCTGGTGGTCGCGGCGGTGCGCGACGCCAACCGGGCGGCGCAGGAACTGCAGGCCGAGAAGATGGGCCCGCTGACCAGCGCGTTCGGCGGGGGCGGCCCGGACCTCGGTGGGCTGAGCCTGCCGGGCATGTGAGCCGACCGGGCACCGGCCCCGGTACGCGAGCCCGCGCTGCCAACCCGACGGCGGACCCATTCCATCGGACACCGTCGACGGTCGGGAGGGCCGCGCTGGGCAGAGGTCTTGGCATCGGCACCCGTTGAAACGAGCGATACGTGTACGAAGGTCCGGTTCAGGATTTGATCGATGAGCTCGGCAGATTGCCGGGCATCGGTCCCAAGAGCGCGCAGCGCATCGCCTTCCACCTGCTCGCGGCCGAGCCCGCGGACGTGACCCGGCTGCAGGAGGTGCTGCAGAAGGTCAAGGAAGGCGTGGTGTTCTGCGACATCTGCGGCAACGTTTCGGAGGAGACGACCTGCCGCATCTGCCGGGACGCCCGGCGCGACAAGACGCTGGTGTGCGTCGTCGAAGAACCCAAGGACGTGCTGGCCGTCGAACGCACCCGCGAGTTCAAGGGTCGCTACCACGTGCTCGGCGGCGCGCTCGATCCGCTGTCCGGGGTGGGGCCGGACCAGCTGCGGGTGCGCGAACTGCTGGCCCGCATCGGACAGGACGAGATCGCCGAGGTGATCATCGCGACGGACCCGAACACCGAGGGCGAGGCGACCGCCACCTACCTGTTGCGGATGCTGCGGGACTTCCCCGGCCTGACGGTCACCAGGCTGGCCTCCGGTCTGCCGATGGGGGGCGACCTGGAATTCGCCGACGAGCTGACGCTCGGCCGAGCCCTCTCCGGCCGCCGCGCGATGTAGCGAGTTCGGGTGATCTCCGGCCGGACCGGCGGTTTGCCGTCCACCCGGCCGAGATTCGGTCGGGGCGGGCCGATTTTCCTAGGTTTTTACCGGATTTCCCAGCCCCCGGGTGGATTGTCGCGCCCCATCTGGGCAGCCCAACAGCCTCGACCACCTGGGTGAATGCCCGAAAATTCGGCCGTTCATTAGGCGCGCCTAAGTAGTGGGATCGTAACCTCAGCTACCCCACTGAACTCCTAATGCGAGTTAGTCTCACGGAACTCTGAGACCTGAGACACACCGAGGTGCTTCCATGAGTAGAGCTCCATCGGCGCTGCGTCGCGCACCAAGCGCGCGGCGCCGTGTTGTGACCGCAGCCGTCGCACTCGTCGCGGCGACATCGCTGGCGGCCTGCGCGCAATCACAGCGCGATGCCGGTGGCGGCGCAGGCGGCACATTCACCTTCGGTGCGGCCGGTGCACCCGACCTGTTCGACCCGTTCTACGCCTCCGACGGTGAGACCTTCCGGGTCACCAGGCAGATGACCGAGGGGCTGGTCGGGTTCAAGCCCGGATCCTCCGACGTCGAACCGGAGCTCGCCGAGAGCTGGGACCACAGCCCGGACGGCAAGACCTGGACCTTCAAGCTCCGCCAGGGCGTCAAGTTCCACGACGGCACCGACTTCAACGCCGACGCGGTGTGCAAGAACTTCCAGCGCATGTACAACCAGACCGGCGCTGGCCAGAACAACGCGCTGTCCTACTACTGGATCGAGAACTTCGGCGGTTTCGCCGACGGCAAGAGCCCCTCGCTGTACCAGAGCTGCGACGCAGCGGATCCGGCCACTGCCGTGGTGCACCTGACCCGGGCCACCTCGAAGTTCCCGGACCTGCTCGGGCTGCCGTCGTTCAGCATGCAGTCGCCGACCGCGATGGACCAGTACCAGGCCAACAACGTCCAGGCGCAGGGCGACAGCTTCGTGTACCCGGAGTACGCCAGGTCGCACCCGACCGGCACCGGCCCGTTCAAGTTCGTCTCCTACGACGAGAGCAACGGCACCATCAAGCTGGCCCGCAACGACCAGTACTGGGGCGAGAAGGCCAAGGTCAGCGAGCTGATCTTCCGCATCATCCCGGACGAGACGGCGCGCAAGCAGGAGCTGGAATCCGGCGCCATCGACGGCTACGACTACCCGAACGCCGCCGACCTGAAGTCGCTGCGCGACGCCGGGAACACCGTCCAGGTCCGCGACCCGTTCAACATCATGTACCTGGGCATCACGCAGAAGAACAACCCGGCGCTGCAGGACCTGCGGGTGCGCCAGGCGCTGGCCTACGCGATCGACCGGGAGACGCTGGTCAAGGCCAACCTGCCGGAAGGTGCGTCGGTGGCCACCCAGTTCTACCCGAACACGGTGGACGGCTACGCCCCGGACGTGCAGCAGTACCCGCACGACCCAGCCAGGGCGCGGCAGCTGCTCACCGAGGCGGGCGCGTCGAACCTGACGGTGAACTTCTACTGGCCGACCGAGGTCACCCGGCCGTACATGCCGGACCCGCAGGGCATCTACAACGCCATCGCCGAGGACCTGCGCGAGGCCGGTATCACCGTCAACCCGATCAGCAAGCCGTGGAACGGCGGCTACATCGACGACGTGGACAACGCCAGGGCGGACATCTTCCTGCTCGGTTGGACCGGCGACTACAACACGCCGGACAACTTCATCGGCACGTTCTTCGGTACGCCGACCAACCGCTTCTACACCGCTGCCGCGCCGTGGGGCGAAGACCTGGCGGCGCAGTTGCGGGCGGCCGACAGCGAGCCCGACGAGGCCAAGCGCAACCAGATGTACCAGGACCTCAACCGCAGGTTGCTGGCCGAGTACCTGCCCGCGGTGCCGCTGTCGCACTCGCCGCCGGCGATCGTGACCAGCCCTCGGGTCCAGGGTCTGCAGACCTCGCCGTTGACCGCCGAGGAATTCGCGTCGGTGAGCGTCTCGGAGCAGTGAGTTGATCGCGGTTTCGCGCGGAACCGACCACCTGCCACCGGTTGGCGGTCGGTTCCGCGCGAACCTGTCTACTCGCTGCCCGGGCTGAACAAACGGGGGTTTCGTGCTCCGCTACACGATCCGACGGCTCGCGCAGCTGGTACTGGTCGTCGTTGTGCTGTCGGTACTGCTGTTCGCCTGGCTGCGGATGTTGCCCGGTGGACCGGTCTCGGCGCTGTTGGGCGACCGCGCCACACCTGAAGCGCGCGCCAAGCTGGAGGCCGACCTGGGCCTGGATCAGCCGATCTTCGTGCAGTACTGGCGTTTCCTGGGGCGGGCCATCACCGGGGACTTCGGCACCTCGACCGGTGTGCAGCGCGGCGCACCGGCGCTGGAGGTGTTCCTGATCCGCTTCCCGGCGACCTTGGAGCTGTCCATCCTGGCGCTGCTGCTGGCGATCGCGGTCGGCATTCCGCTGGGGTACCTGGCCGCCCGCAAGCGCGGCAGCTGGCTGGACAACCTGAGCATCACCTGGTCGCTCGTCGGTGTTGCCGTGCCGGTGTTCTTCCTGGCGTTCCTGCTGAAGTTCGTCTTCGCGATCCAGCTGGGCGCGCTGCCCGCCTCGGGTCGGCAGGACAGCGGGATCGAAGCGACCCGGGTGACCGGCTTCTACATCCTGGACGGGATGCTGACCCGCGAGTTCGACGCCTCGTGGAACGCGTTCGTGCACCTGATACTGCCCGCGATCGCGCTGTCCACCATCCCGTTCGCGGTGATCTTCCGGATAACCCGGGCCGCCGTGCTGGACGTGATGGACGAGGACTACGTGCGCACCGCGCGGGCGAAAGGCCTGGCGGGCATGGTGATCCGGCGTCGGCACATCCTGCACAACGCGATGCTGCCGGTGGTGACCACGATCGGCCTGCAAACCGGTGCATTGCTGGCCGGGGCGGTGTTGACCGAGCGGGTGTTCAACATCGCCGGGATCGGGCAGGCGGTGGCGATCGGGTTCGAGCGCAAGGACTTCCCGGTGCTGCAGGTGGTGATCCTGGCGTCCGCGATGGTGTACGTGCTGGTCAACCTGATAGTCGACCTCTCGTACGCGTTGATCGACCCACGACTGCGGACACGGTGAGGTCATGGTGCTGAAAACGCAGCGCAAGGAGCGCATCGACGCGCTGGCGGAGACGGCGGCGGATGCCGGGGTGAGCCTGACGGCGTCGGCTTGGCGTCGGCTGAAGCGCAACCCGGTGTTCGTGGTCGGCGCGGTGATCATCGCCGCGTTCGTGCTGCTGGCTCTGCTCGCCCCGATCCTGGCTCCGCACGATGGTGCACAACGCCTGCTGGAGCAGCAGGTTTCCCGCGCGGACAACACGATCCCGCCACCGCAGCCCGGTTTTCCGCTGGGCGGCGACCAGTACGGCCGCGACCTGTTCTCCCGGTTGCTGCTCGGCTCGCAGCAGACGCTGGCGGTCGCGGTGTTCGCCACCGTGATCGGTCTCGGCGGCGGCTTGGTGCTGGGCATCCTGGCCGGTGCTTTCGGCGGCTGGGTGGACGCGGTGGTGATGCGGATCGCCGACGTGATGCTGTCGGTTCCGTCGCTGCTGCTGGCGGTGTCGATCGGGGCCCTGTTCGCGCAGCAGACGCAGTTCACCGTGATCCTGGCGGTCGCGATCGTGCAGGTGCCGATCTTCGGCCGCCTGCTGCGCGGCACGATGCTCGCGCAGCGGGCCAGCGATCACGTGCTGGCCGCGCAGGCGCTCGGCGTGAAGCGCAGCTCGATCGTGTTCCGGCACATGCTGCCGAACGCGCTGGGACCGGTCATCGTGCAGGCCACCCTGGTGCTCGCGGTGGCGATCATCGACGCCGCCGCGCTGTCCTTCCTGGGGCTGGGCGCGGCCGACGACTCGGTGCCGGAATGGGGGCAGATGCTCGGCGGTGCGCAGAGCATCATCGACTCGCATCCGCAGTTGGCGTTCTGGCCAGCTGGCTGCATCATCCTGGTCGCGTTGGGATTCACACTGGTCGGCGAATCGCTGCGGGACGCGCTGGACCCGAAGCGTCGGCGCTAGAGCTGAGGAAACGTATGGCACTGCTGGAAGTTCGCGACCTCTCGGTGGTCTTCGCCCGCAAGGGCGAGCCGCCGGTGACCGCTGTGGACGGCATCTCCTTCGACGTCGAGCCGGGCCGCACGGTCGGTCTGGTCGGCGAGTCCGGCTGCGGCAAGTCGGTCACCTCGTTGGCGATCATGGGCCTGCTGCCGAACACCGGTGCGGAGGTGTCCGGTTCGGTCAACTTCGACGGCACCGATCTGCTGCGGTTGACCCGCCGGGAGCTCGACCAGCGTCGGGGCCGCGACCTGAGCATGGTGTTCCAGGACCCGCTGACCTCGCTGAACCCGGTGGTGCCGATCGGCCTGCAGGTCTCCGAGGTCATCGAGCGGCACCGCGGGCTACCGCGCAAGACCGCGATGCCGGAGGCCGAGGAACTGCTGCGACGGGTGGGGATCCCGGACCCGGGGCGGCGGTTGCGGGAGTACCCGCACCAGCTCTCCGGCGGCATGCGGCAGCGCGCCCTGATCGCGATGGCGCTGGCCTGCAAGCCTCGGCTGCTCATCGCGGACGAGCCGACCACCGCGCTGGACGTGACGATCCAGGCGCAGATCCTGCGGCTGTTGGCGGAACTGGTGGCCGAGACCGAGACCGCGCTGATCATGATCACCCACGACCTTGGCGTGGTGGCCGGGCTCTGCGACGAGGTGAACGTGCTGTACGCGGGCCGGGTGGTGGAGCGCGCCGCGCGGCACGAGCTGTTCGCCCGACCGCGGCACCCCTACACCGCGGGCCTGCTGTCGTCGATCCCGCGATTGGACTCGCCGCGCGGGCAGCGGTTGTCGCCGATCAAGGGCTCGATCAGCGACAACATCCCGTGGGACGCCGGGTGCGCGTTCTGCCCGCGCTGCCCGAACGCGCTGGAGGTCTGCGAACAGCAGACCCCGGACGTGAGCGTCGACGTGGGAGCGCGGCTGCTGCGCTGCCACAACCCGGTGCGCGAGACGATGTCCATGGAGGCGTCATGAGCGACACTTCTTTGCTTTGCGCTTGTGTAAGCCGACTGGGTGCGGGTGTCCCGCAAGGCATGGAGGCGTCATGAGCGACACTTCTCCGCTTTGCGCTTGTGTAAGCCGACTGGGTGCGGGTGTCCCGCAAGGCACGGAGGCGTCATGAGCGACACTTCTTTGCTTTGCGCTTGTGTAAGCCGACTGGGTGCGGGTGTCCCGCAAGGCACGGAGGCGTCATGAGCAGTCCGGTGTCAACCTCAGTGCTCCTCAACCGCGCCCCAGGGGACCGTGACGCAAGCCAGCCACTAGAAACGACGCAACGCCGCGATGGGGCTGGATGTGGCCACCACGGTGAATCGCGGGGAGGCGGACAGTCATGACGGAAACTTCGGGAACTGCGGCCGAAACGCCTGACGTGCTCGTCGACATCGACGAGGTCGCGGTGCACTACCCGATCAAGCGCGGCATGGTGCTGGATCGCACGGTCGGCTACGTGTACGCCGTCGACGGGGTGTCGCTGCGGATCGAGCGCGGCGAAACCTACGGCCTGGTCGGGGAGTCCGGCTGCGGCAAGTCGACGCTGGGGCGTGCCGTGCTGCGGCTGGAGAAGCCGACCGCGGGCAAGGTGGTGTTCGACGGCGTCGACCTGTCCGGGATGAAGGGCGAACCGCTGCGCCGGATGCGCCGCCGGATGCAGATGGTCTTCCAGGACCCGCTGTCTTCCCTGGACCCTCGCCAGTCGGTGCAGTCGCTGCTGTTCGAAGGCATGCGGGCGCACGGGTTGGACACCGACCGGAAGGCCACCGACAAGCGGCTGCGCGAGCTGCTGTCGGCCGTCGGCCTGCCGTCGACGTCGCTGCGCAAGTACCCGCACGAGTTCTCCGGCGGTCAGCGGCAGCGCATCGGCATCGCCCGCGCGCTGTCGGTGGGGCCGGACCTGGTGGTGGCCGACGAGCCGGTGTCGGCGCTGGACGTCTCGGTGCAGGCCCAGGTGTTGAACCTGCTGGAGGACCTGCAGTCCGAGTTCGGGTTGACGTACCTGGTGATCGCGCACGATCTGGCGGTGGTGCGGCACATCGCCGACCGGGTCGGGGTGATGTACCTCGGCGGCATCGTGGAGGAGTCCACATCGGACGATCTGTACGAAGAGCCGCTGCACCCCTATTCGAAGGCGTTGCTCTCGGCCGTCCCAGTGCCGGATCCGGTGGTGGAGGACGGGCGCGAGCAGATCCTGCTCTCCGGCGACCTGCCGTCCCCGGCCGCACCGCCGTCCGGCTGCCGGTTCCACACCCGCTGCCCGTGGCGGCAGCCCGCCCGGTGCGACACCGAGCGGCCCGTGCTGCGCGAGCTCAAGCCGGGGCACCGGGTGGCGTGCCACTACGCCGAGGACATCCGGGACGGCCGCCTGAAACCGCACGAGGTGACCGCCGAGGCGGTGAACCCGACGGACTTCGGCGACCTCGACATCACCTCCGCCCACTCGGTCTGACCGGCGCCGCGACGAGGCCGCGGATCCACCTGCGTGCCGGTTGATTCGTCGCGAAATTGCGCGTTGGGCACCGAGGCCGCGGCCGGGTCCAATATGGTCACGAGGTCCTGCGGTGACGGTGGAGCGGAGGCAGTGGGTGAGGTACAGCAGTGCGCCGCGATGCTCGGCGTGCGAGCACCGGGCGATCCTGGAGCGGGAGACCGCCGATCGCCTGGCCGTGGAGTCCGGCGAGATCCTGGTGCCCTACGACTGCCCGGAAGGCAACGGCGTCCACGTCTGCAACCCCGACTTCGAACGCGGCAGCTCAGCCGTCCAATGACCGGGCGGATTCCCGCTGCCAGGTCCCGTGCTCCTAGCTCCCGTCCTCGAATTTCGGCGTGCCGGTGTGCGCGGGCGGGGTGGCGATTTCGCGCGATATCGCCGCGTCCGGTGGTTGGCGGGTGGCGGTTTCGCGCGAAATCGCCGGGCGTTTCAGGCTCCCCAGCAGCACCCCGCCAACCACCACCGCGCCAGCGGCGAGCTCGATCGGGTGCGGCTGCTCGCCCAGCACGAGCCAGGCCGTGGTGAACCCGACGACCGGCACCAGCAGCGAGAAAGGCGCGACCGTGCTGGCCGGGTAGCGGCCGAGCAGCGTCGTCCACAGGCCCGAGCCGACCACGGTGGCCAGCAGCACCGTGTACGCCAGCCCACCGAGGGCGTACCAGCCGGTCGGCGAGTCGAACACCGTCGCCACCGCCTGCCAGCCCGCCGACGGGCCTTCGACCAGTGCGGAAAGCGCGAACATCGGCAGCGGCGGGACGATTGAGATCCACAGCGTCAGGTGCAGCGGGTTGGGCGGATTCGCCTTCCGGCTGCACAGGTTGCCCAGCGCCCACGAGAACGCACCGCACAGCGTGACCAGCATCGGCAGCAGCGCCGCGGCCTGCGCGCGGTGCCAACCGATCACGGCCATGCCGAGCACCGCGGTGAGGATGCCGATGATCTGCAGCGGCGTGATCCGCTCCCGCAGCAGCAGCGCACCGAGCAGCACGGTGAACGGCGCGGATGCCTGCTGCACCAACGAGGTCAGCCCGGTCGGCATGCCGATGCTCATCGCGACGAACACGAACGCGAACTGCAGCGTGCCGAAGAACAGCCCGTAGCCCAGCAGCCACTTCCACTCGACCTGCGGGCGCGGCACGAACAGCAGCGTCGGCAGCAGCACCGCGAAGCGGAACCCGGCGAAGAACAACGGCGGGAAGTGCCCCAGGCCGAAGTCGATCGCGATGAAGTTGGCACCCCACAGCACGGCGACGACCACCGCCAGCAAGCGGTCACGTGAACTCACTCCTGCCAGCCTGCTGGCAAGCTCTGTGAAGAACAAGCAATACTATTTACAGGTAATATGTAGCATTGCTTCATGGACGTTCGCAGGCTGCGGTTGCTGCGCGAACTCGCTGATCGCGGCACCGTCACCGCTGTGGCGAAGGCCCTGTCGTACACGCCGTCCGCGGTGTCGCAGCAGATCCGCGCGTTGCAGGCCGAGGTGGGCGTGCAGCTGACCGAGGCTGCCGGGCGCGGGCTGCGCCTCACCGACGCCGGCCGGGCGCTGGCGGCTCGCGCTGACGAGGTGCTCGCGGCGCTGGACCGCGCCGAGGCCGAGCTGGACAGCTACCGGTCGACGCCACGCGGCGTGGTGCGGGTGGCGATCTTCCCGTCCGGCGCGCTCCTGCTGCTGCCCGGGCTGCTCCGGAGGATCGCCGATCACCCGGACGTGCGGCTGGAGTGTCGCGATGTCGACATGACCCCGCCGGAGGTGCCGGGGCTGACCGCCGACTTCGACCTGGTGGTCACGCACCGGGACGACGCGGCGGCACCGCTGGACAGCGAGCGCATGACGATCATCCCGCTGCTGCGCGAGCCTTTGGACGTCGCGTTGCCGCCGGGACATCCGCTCGCGGCCAAGGAACGCATCGAACCGGCCGAACTGGTGGGCGAGCCGTGGCTGAGCGTGGACATCGGCTTCCCGGTCGACGACGTGCTGCGCTCGCTGGCGATCCGCACCGGGGTCCGGCCGAAGGTGGTGCAGCGCATCAACGACTTCCGGGTCACCGAAGCCCTGGTCGCCGCTGGTCACGGGATCGCGCTGCTGCCGCGCTACACAGCGGACAGTCCCCGGCTGGTGCTGCGCCCGCTGGCCGGAGTTCGCGCGGGCCGCAACGTGGAGGTCGTCTCGCGCCGCGGAGCCACCGAACGCCCCGCGGTCCGAGTCGTCGTTGACGCGCTGCGCGCGGAAGCGGCCAACGTCACCCGTTGAGCGCCGCGCGGCACCACGTTGATCACGCGGCTAGCGCGGCCCGTGCTTGGCGGCCCACCGGCAGATGGCGGCGACTTCGTCCGCCTGGGCCGGGAGGGTGGTGTCGGCGATGCCCACCGCCGGGATGTGGGCTTCGCGGTCGACGTCGTCCGGACGGGTCAGGAAGCCCTTCTCGTGCACGCCGGTGCTGCCCGGCCCCGGTGTTCCCTCGGCGAGGTGCCCGGTGGTGCGCGCGTAGCGGCTGAGCACGCGGGTCTTGCGGAGGTCGCGGTCCGCGCCGTACCAGTGCTGGCTCAGCGGGAAGATCGCCGAAAGCGCGTCCCACCAGCCCTCCACCGCGAGCGCCAATTCGGGGTGGCGGCGGCGCAGTTCCCCGGCCAGTCGCCGGTAGCCGTCGATCACGTCGTACCGCGGATCGTTGAACCAGTAGCCGAGGGTGTCCAGGAAGGCCGCGTCGACGCCGAATTCCCGCACCACCGCCGAGATCGACTCCACCAGGTGGGCGCGGAACTCCGGCTCGCCGGGATTGAGGAACACCTGATCGCCCTCGCCGACCCGGTCGCAGTCCCAGTCCGGCCGGTTCAGCAGCTCCGCGTAGCGGTCGGTGTCGTTGCGCAGCACCGCCTCCTGCCACCGCGGGTACTGGATCACGTTCGCGCCGTGCCCACCGAACATCGGCATCAGCCGCACGCCCAGCTGCCGCGCGGTGTGCGCGAACGCGGCGAAACCCGCGGCGCCACCGAGCTCCTCGGCGGGCCAGTACCGCGGATACGCGTAGTAGTAACGGCCTTCCCAACCGGGCAGGAAGACCAGCACGCGGTGCGGCTCGATGTGCTGGGCGACGAACCGCAGCGCCTCGGCCATCTGCGCGAAGGTGTTGAACACGTAGCCCGTCCAGTGCTGCCCGTGCAGGGTCACCACCAGTGCGATGTGCCGCAGCCAGTCCGGCACGTCCTCGCGGGAGGACCACGGCAGCAGGTTGTGCGCCCCTTCCACGAAGGACAGGTGCTCGTCGAAATCCGCGTCGGCGGTGTGCTCGGTGGTGTCCAGGCGCAGCCGGATCGGCGGCACCTGGTAGGTGGTCGAGCGCGCCGTGGCGGAGGGCACGTGCACCAACTCCACGATCGGACCCGGTGCGTAAACCGGTTGGTGGACGTGCAGGATCTGCCGCCGCACCAGTGGGTCGCGCACGCTGAGCACCAGGCAGTTGGGCTCCTCCCCGGCGGCCACCCAGGGGGTCGCCCAGTCCGAACCGGGGTATTCGAGCTGGAACCGCTGGCCGCCCGCGCCGTGCGTCCACCCGCGTCCGGTGTTCGGCGCCCACCAACCGGTCTGCAGGTGCTCCAGCGGCAGACCGCGCAGCAGCAGCTTCACCGACTTCACCGGCTCGTCGTGGCGCACCGTGATCGACCACACCAGCGCCCCGGCCGTGCGGGTCACCTCGATGTCGACCTCACCGGCCTCGACCACCTGCTGCTGGCCGAGCCGGGCGTACCGGTCGGCGTGCACGTGGACCCGGTCGCCGTCGCGCAGGTGCGCCCGCGACACGTCGATGCCGTAGCCGTTGGTGGTGGTGAACACCTGCAGGGCCCACTCCACCCCGGACGCGCCGGGCGTTGGGAAGTAGGGGTCGCGGGGATCGAAGCTCAGGTCGGTGTCGATCAGGGCCACGATGCCGTCTCCGGTTCGTCCGGGTCGCCGCGCGACAGGTAGCCCGCAGCCTGGTCCAGCAATGCGGCGAGGTCATCGGCTTCGTTCGCGGTGAATACCAGCGTGTCACCTGGTGGCAGCACCACGGCGACCCGATCGCCCACCACGAGTACCGTAACGGCGCCCGCGCCGTCCGGCGTGGCGCACGGGATTCGCCAGCGTAGCTTCTCGGTCGGGTCCTCGGTCGGCCACATGTCCACCTCAACACTGCTGCGTTTCGGTGCCTGACTGAACCGCGTGCACAGTCCCGCATCAAGTCGCGTAGACCGATCGGGTGGTGCCGGTGACTTGGGAGCACGAAGAGTTGGGATGTCTCCCGGGTGCGGGACGAGGACGCCGCGAGAACCGAGGGGGAGTGACCGGTTCCCCGACGTGTCCCCCGTCAACCGGTCGCTCCCCCCGATCCTGATTTCCCCAGGGGACGTCGCGCGGCATCCCGCGACGCAAGCACCATGGTGCCGATCCGGCGCAACGCGCAGTACCGTCTTTGGTCGAGTGTGTTCACCGATCCGGACGCCGATTCTCGGCGTACCCGACTACGACCGGCGGCGTACTCGCCTCACGTCCGGGCATACGTGATGTCGCGGATCCCGGAGTCGAGAAGGCTTCTGAGGTTCCGCCACCCGCACCGCAAGGCAAACCGAGTTGAAAAACAGGGTCTCACCGGTTCGGTATCCCCGGGGTGCCGCCGGACGTGTCGGTGAAGCCGTACTCGTGGCCCGCGACCTGGTACAGCTCCGCGTAGCGGGCCAGCCGGTCGCGATCCAGCCGCACTCCGATGCCGGGCCGGTCCGGCACCCGCAGCCGTCCGCCCCGGTACGGCAGCGAGCCGCCTTCGACCACGTCGTCGGACAGCAGCGGGCCGTAGGACTGGTTGGCGTGGTGGAAGCCGGGCGTGGCCGCGATCAGGTGCGCCGCCGCGTACGTCGCGACCCCGAGTTCGCCGAGGCTCTGCTTCACCGCCGGGACGCCCGCCGCCTCGCACATCCCGGCCGAGCGCTTCATGTTCAGCAGCGTGCCGTCCAGCGCGTTGTCCACCGAGATCGCGTCGGCCGCTCCCTGCCGGATCACGTCGAGCTGGTCGTAGCGCGTCCGCGACGCCTCGTCGGCCAGCAGCGGGACACCCGTGCGGGCTCGTAATCGGGCCATTTCGGGCAGATTGCGCCCGGACACGGGTTGCTCGGCGAATTCGATGTCGTATGGCTCCAGGGTGTGCAGCACCCGCAGCGCCGCGGCCGTCGACCACGACTCGTTGGCGTCCACCCGCAGCGATGGCCCGACACCGATGGCGTCCCGGACCGCGGCGACGCGCTGGACGTCGATGGCCGGATCCTCGGCGCCGACCTTCACGTAGAAGCTCTCGAACCCGGCCGCGGCGCCGTGGGCGGCCTGCTCCCGCATCCAGGCCGGGGTGCCCTGCGGGACGTAGTGCAGGTATTCGACGTCCTCGCGCAGCGGGCCGCCGAAGAGGTTGACCAGCGGCTGGCCGCAGGCCTTGCCGACGATGTCCCAGCAGGCCATGTCGACGGCCGCCACCGCCGGGCTGGTCGCGCCCACGTGGTGCCAGGTGCCGACGATGTCGATCAGCTTCGCGATCCGCTCGGTGCGGAACGGATCCTCGCCGATGGCGAACCGTTCGATCGAACGCAGCACGGTGAGCACGATGTCGGCCGACGGGTAGGCCGGTGCCTCGCCGAGGCCGGTGATGCCCTCGTCGGTGTCGATCTCGATCAGCACGCTGACCAGGCCGCGGCGGCTGCCGCACACCCACTTCTCCTCGGTGTGGAACGGCACGGCGACCGGAATGCTGCGGATGCCGATGATGCGCAAAACGCCCTCCCCCAGGGCATCGTGAACGGCGATGGCCGCAAGGGCCTGCCTTCGAACCAGTTGCGCGGCAGCGCGGCCCGTCAACCCCGGAAGTCCCCGCTGCGCCACTTCCGAGGACGGGCACCGAGAACGGCGCCATCCACTCGCGACTGTTGTGTGTGTAGCGTCACATCCCTTGCTGTCGCGCGCCAAAGATGGGGCGCTTTCCCTGATGCTCCACAACGTCTGCTGCGTACGCTGGCCGGTGGCCGGTCGTAGCCGACGGCGGCGCGACGCGTTCCAGGACCGAAACGGACGTTCATGATCGAGTGGCTGGACACGATCCCCCCCGGGGTGATCTACCTGGTGGTCGGACTGATCATCGGGTTGGAAAGCGTGGGGATCCCACTGCCCGGCGAGATCATGCTGGTCAGCGCCGGGGTTGCGGCGTCGCAGGGGATCGTCAACCCGGTGCTGCTCGGTGCGATCGCGGCCAGCGGCGCGATCGTCGGCGACTCGGTCGGTTACGCGATCGGCAAGCGCTACGGGCGCACCCTGCTGGCCTGGTTGGGCCGCAAGATGCCCAAGCACTTCGGGCCGCGTCCGGTGCGCCGGGCCGAGCGGGCGTTCGACCGCTGGGGCGCGTGGGCGGTGTTCGGCGGCCGGTTCGTCGCGCTGCTGCGCATCCTGGCCGGGCCGTTGGCCGGCATCCTCGGCATGCGCTACCGCAAGTTCCTGTTGGCGAACGCGGCTGGTGGCATCGCGTGGGCGGGCACCGTGACCACGCTGTCCTACGTGTTCGGTCTGGTGGCTGGGCAGTGGTTCCACCGGTTCTCGTGGGTGGCGCTGATCATCACCGTCGTCCTCGGCTGGCTGATCGTGCACGTGGTGCGCCGCCGCGCGGAGCGGGTCGACGAAGCAGAAGAGGCGGAAGAAGCCGAACGGGTCGAACCGGAAACCGACGCACCGGTCCGCTGACGCGTCACCCCGCGAAGCGGCCCGTTCGCGCGAGGGATCGGACGAACGGGCCGCGGGCGTCGGTGGTCAGCGGTTGGCGCGGTTCACCGCGGACACCACTGCGCGCAGCATGGCGGTGATCGTCGAGGTGTCGACACCCACCCCCCAGAAGACCTCGTCGTCCACCGCGCACTCCAGGTAGGCGGCCGCGCGCGCGTCGTCACCGGCGGTCAGCGCGTGCTGGTGGTAGTCCATGACCCGCACGTCGTAGCCGATGCTGCTCAGCGCGTCGACGAACGCCGAGACCGGGCCGTTGCCGTTGCCGGTGACCTCCCGCTCCTCGCCGTCCACGACCACGGTCGCGGTGATGGTCTCGTTGCCGTTCTCCCCGGCGACCCGCTGCCGCACCAGCTTCAGCGGCGCGGTGGCCGCCAAGTACTCCTCGGAGAACGCCGTCCACATCGCGGCCGGGCTGACCTCGCCGCCTTCGGAGTCGGTGTGCGCCTGCACCACCTTGGAGAACTCGATCTGCAGCTTGCGCGGCAGGTCCAACTGGTGCTCGGTCTTCATGATGTAGGCGACGCCGCCCTTGCCGGACTGCGAGTTGACCCGGATCACGGCCTCGTAGGTGCGGCCGACGTCCTTCGGGTCGATCGGCAGGTACGGCACCTCCCACGGGAACTCGTCCACCGGCGTCCCGGCCTGGTTCGCCGCATCCCGCAGCGCGTCCAGGCCCTTGTTGATGGCGTCCTGGTGGCTGCCCGAGAACGCGGTGTAGACCAGCTCGCCGCCCCACGGGTGCCGCTCGGGCACCGGCAGCTGGTTGCAGTGCTCGACGGTGCGCTTGACGTAGTCGAGGTCGGAGAAGTCGATCTGCGGGTCGATGCCCTGGCTGAACAGGTTCATGCCCAGCGCGACCAGGTCCACGTTGCCGGTGCGCTCGCCGTTGCCGAACAGGCAGCCCTCGATGCGGTCGGCGCCTGCCTGGTAGCCCAGTTCGGCGGCGGCGATGCCGGTACCGCGGTCGTTGTGCGGATGCAGCGACAGGATCACCGCGTCCCGGCGGGAGAGGTTGCGGTGCATCCACTCGATGGAGTCGGCGTAAACGTTCGGGGTGGCCATCTCGACGGTGGCGGGCAGGTTCAGGATCACCGGCCGCTGCGGGGTGGGCTGCCAGATCTCGGTGACCGCGTCGCACACCTCGGCGGCGTAGGACAGCTCGGTGCCGGTGTAGGACTCCGGCGAGTACTGGAAGCGGAAGTCGGTGTCGGAGTACTTCCCGGCCAGCTCCAAGGTCATCTCGGCGGCTGACGTGGCGATCTTCTTGATGCCCTCGCGCTCCTCCCGGAACACCACGCGGCGCTGCAGGATCGACGTCGAGTTGTAGATGTGCACGATCGCTTGCGGCGCGCCCTCCAACGCCTGGAAGGTGCGGTCGATGAGCTCCGGGCGGCACTGGGTGAGCACCTGGATGCGGACGTCACCGGGGATCGCGCCGTCTTCGATGATCTCCCGGACGAAGTCGAAGTCGGTCTGGCTGGCCGCCGGGAAGCCGACCTCGATCTCCTTGAAGCCCATCTGCACCAGCAGCTCGAACATGCGGCGCTTGCGGGCCGGGGACATCGGGTCGATCAGTGCCTGGTTGCCGTCGCGCAGGTCGACCGCGCACCACAGCGGGGCCGTGGTGATCCGCTTGTCCGGCCAGGTCCGATCGGGCAGCGATACGTCCTCGATCAGCTCGTGGAACGGGCGGTAGCGGTGGTACGGCATGGCGCTGCCCAGCTGCGGATTCCACGGCTGCTGATCATCGGGCGCGGGGTTGGACGGTTTGCGCACCCGACCGGCGAACGGTGCCTGGGAGTCGGGGGAATTGGTACTCATGCGAGGGGTTCTCCTGCTCGGTTACCGGGTCTGGACCGACGACCGGCGCGTTCGAACCCCGCGACGAGGGGCCGGTCTAGGAGACCCCGTCGCGGCGGCGAAGCAGGAGAACGCGAGCCACGTCAGCAAGGCTAACCGCAAAGGCGACCCGGAACGCAAGCACCCTTTCCAAATGGTGGGACAGGACACGTGGTGGCCAGCGCATTCCTCGCTCGTTCGGATGGGCGCGGCGGCTTGGCCCGCGTGTCGGACACGGCCTGCGGCTGCCGCCGCCGAGCCCATGCGCCTGGCAGAGTGGGCACCGGGCGACGGGAAGGATCAAGCGGATGGCGGGCAAGAAGGGGCAGTCCGGGATCGGGGCGCTGATCAACGGTGCGGGTTTCCTGCTCGCCGTGCTGCTGGTGCTGCACATCGTGTTCGTGCTGACCGGCTTCCCGGCGGAGAACGGGTTGGCGAGTTCCGTGGCGCAGGCGGCGGAGCCGCTGGCGCTGTTCTTCCCCGGCCTGGTGCCGGTGCGCGGCGAGTTCTTGCAGGTGCTCGTCGACTACGGCCTGGCGGCGGCCTTCTGGGTGCTGCTGTGCGGGGTGCTGGCGCGCGTCTTCGGCTGACCGGTCGCCCCGTGCCACACTGGAGATCGTGGCGGAGGACGTCAGCACGGGTGCCCACGAAGGCGGCTTGCGGCGCGTTGACCTGCGGCGAGCACGGGCTCGCGCGGTCGGTGCGCTCATCACCGCGGTCCGGTTGGTCGGCAGCGCGTGCGCCGCGCTGCTGGCGATCCACGTGGTGCTGACCCTCGGCAATGCCAATCCGGACAACGGCATCACCCGGTTCGTGGCGTACTGGGCGGACCCGCTGGCGCTGGGCTTCCAGGACTTGTTCGTGCCGGCTGATCCGAAACTCGCGGTGCTGCTCAACTACGGCATCGCGGCGTTGTTCTGGCTGGTGGCCATGTCGATGGCCACCAAGATCCTCCGCGCCCTCGGCTGAGCGCGGGTGGTCGCCTTGGGTGGAGATCGCCGCCGCCGCGGCAAGCGGGAGTCCACTTTGGATCGATTGCCCGCTGCTGGCCGCCACGATGGTCCGCATGGTCGCGGTGTGACGCATCCCAAGGTGTGATGCCGGTGGCGATCGGCGGTGCGTTCGCCGCCGCCTGGTGACAATCGAGATCTCAGCACTCGTCCTCGGCCGAAACTTGCGCAGTCGTTTCGAGGACGAGAACTCGATGCCGCTCGGCGTGGAGCGCGTGTCCCGGTCACCGAAGGGATGTGCGTGTGACGAGCGAAGCGCTGCCCCGGTTCGCGCCGCCGATCTGGCTGCTGCGGATGTTGCGCCCGATTCCCATCCCGACGGACTGGACGCGGGTGTGCGCGGCGAGCGTCGGCATGGGCGCACCGCAGGTCGTCGGCCTGCTCACCGGCCGGATGGACGAGGCGGTGCTGGCGTCGGTCGGCGCGCTGTGCGCGAGCTTCTCGGACCTGACCGGTTCGTACCGGTACCGGCTGCGCCGAGTGGGCCTGGCCGCGGTCCTCGGCGCGCTCGGTTTCGCGGCTGGCGCCGTGGCGCCGGGACCGTGGTGGGCTGCGGCGATCGTGCTCGCGGTGTCGGTCCCGTCGGTGCTGTCCAGCAGGATGGGCGAGCTGTGGTCGTCCGGCGGTGCGCACATGTTGACGTTCTGCGTCGTGGCGACCGGGCACAAGTCGGCGGCGCTGCCACTCGGCGTGCAGGTCTGGTGGTTCTTCGCGGGTGAACTCCTGCTGCTCGCGATGGTGGCGGCCACCTGGCCGTTTCGCGGCACGGCTCCGGCGCGCGGCGCGGTCGCGGCGGTGTTCGAGGCGACGTTGCGGATGTTCGACGCCGAATCGCCGATCACGGCGCGGCAGAACCTCACCAAGGCGCTCGACAACGCGCACGACGTGCTGGTGGCCGGCGGTTCGATGTCGCGCAGCCGGGTGCGCGACCGCCTCTACCTGGTCTACACGTACGCCACGCCCATCGTGGAAGCGTCGGTTTCCCTTGCGCACGCCGGAAAGCGACCGCCCGAGCGGGCCCGTGACGCATTGCGCGCGTTGGCGCGTTGCATGCGAACCGGTGAGCTCCCAGCGCCTTACCGGGGCGGAGCCGACGAGTCGCGGTTGGTGCGGGCCCTCGATCAGGGCATCGCGGACCTGATCATCGCGCTCCGCCGCGCGAAACGCCCACCGGTTCGCGGTGAACAGCGCGAACGGTTGCGGCTGAGCTTCGGTCGCTCCACCTGGACGCAGGTGTGCCGGATGGTGTTGTGCCTGGCGCTGGCGGAGGGGATCGCGTTGGCGGCCGGGCTCGACGAGCCCTACTGGATCGCGCTGACCGTCGCGCTGGTGCTCAAGCCGAACTCCGGCTCGGTCTTCGCCCGCACCCTGATGCGCGTGGTCGGCACGGTCGCCGGGGTGCTCATCGCCTCGGCGCTGCTGATGCTCGTGCCGACCGGCTGGTGGATGCTGCCGTTCATCGTCGCGCTGGCGGCCAAGCTGCCGGTCGCGCTGAACCGGCACTACGGCTTGTTCAGCGCGGTCGTGACGGCGCTGGTCCTGCTGCAGATGAGCCAGGCCGAGCGGTTCCTCCCGGTGGCCCGGCTCGTCGACACGCTCATCGGTTGCGCGATCGTCCTGGTCATGGGCTTCCTGCTGCGTCCGGTGAGCAGGGGGCCAGCTCTGTCGGAGAGATTCGCCGATGCGGTCGAGGTGGTGTCGGAGTACGTGTCCCAGTCGCTGGCCGGAGCGCGCCACGGCCGATCCGCGCTGCGCCGCCGCACCTACCGCCAACTCGCGGACCTGCGCGCTGCGCTCCAGCAACAGCTGATGGACCCCACTGCCGTCGCGGAAGCCGAGCGCTGGTGGCCGACGATCATCGTCCTGGAGCGAGTGGTCGACGCGGCCACCGAGAAAGCTGTTCTGGACAACCCGCAGGACCTCCAACGAGCCCAACGCCTGGTGTCCACGATGCGCACCGCAACCCGCCAACTCCGCGCGACACCGGTACCTCCGTCCGAACTGCGAGGCGAGCTGGAGCGCGTCTACGCCGATGTCGCCGGGTCGTGAGTGCTTCGTTGGGCCAGAGCCCAGCAGGGCAGAGTCCCCCCGGTGAGTTCTGCTCTGCACGCGCCGGTGGACTTTTCCCGTTGCTCAGCGCACTTCGTGGAGGGTGGTGTGGAGTTGTTCGGTGGCTTCCCAGATGTCGACGTAGCGCAGCCACGTCGGAGCGAAGCTGAGCCGGAGCAGATCCGGTTCCGCGTAGTCCACCAGCACGTCCCGGTCGAACAACGCGTCCGCGATCCGCTGCGCCTGCTCGTGCCGCAGGCTCAGCTGCGCGCCGCGGGACAACCCCGCAGGCGGTGCCACCACCTCGATCCTCGCGTCCGGGCAGAACGCGCCCAGCCGGTCCAGGAACAGGTCGGCCAGCCCGATGGCCTTCGCCGCCAAGGCCGTCCGCGACACACCGTCCAAGATGGACAGACCGGCGTGCAGTTCGGACACCGACAGCGCGGAACCCGTGCCGACGAACCCGCCCGCCAGCGGATGCAGCACACCCGAGGTGCACACGCCCGGCGGGATCTCGTCGCGGTACCGCTCGGCGACGAAGCTGTAGGCTGGCGCACCCGCACCGCCACCGAGGTACCGATGACCGCAGCCGATGGCGAAATCCGCGTCCCAGGTGTGCAAATCCACGTCGAGCGCCCCGGCCGAATGGCTGAGCTCCCACAGCACCAGCGCACCGTGCCGGTGGATTTCGGCCGTGATGGCCGCCGCGTCCCGCACTGCCCCGGAGCGCAGTTGGGTGTGCGAAAGCGCAACCACCGCAACCTGATCCGTCGGCAGCGCCGCCAGTTCGTCCGCGCAGTCCAGCAGGTGCAGCTGGCCGCCGATGAAGTCGGCGGCGGACTGGGCCAGGCAGCGGTCGGCGGCGAAGCAGTCCCGGCCCACCACGAGGATCGGCCGGTCCGGGCGCAGCCGAGCAGCCGCCAGCAGGCCCTTGAACAGGTTGATCGACGTCGTCTCGGAGACGGTGATCTCGTTCGGCGCCGCACCGATCAGCGGTGCGAGCGCGCCCGCCGCGAGCCGTGCCGCCCGCCGCCAGTCGGATTCCCCGCGCGAGCGCGCGGTGTGCGGCTCCCGGCGGTGCTCGACGAACCGGCGCAGCCGGGCAGTCGTGGTGCGGGGCAGCGGGCCACCGCTGTTGCCATCGAGGCGGATCAAGCCCGGCGGTAGGTCGTAGCGGGCGCGCAGACCGGCGAGCGTGTCGGCGTCATCGAGCGCCTCTGCTGTCGGTCTCGTGCTGGTCCACACGAGTGAAGTCTTACCGCATTACCGCACGGTACGTAACGGTGGACGCAACTCGGGGCCGAATAACCGGCGAATTCTTAGTGCTCTCAGTCCAATTCGTTGCGCCGTTCAGCCGGGCGCGGCGGTGGTCCCGCCGACCACGAGATCCACCGCTACCAGCCGATGTCGCGGTTCCGGCGGTCGTCCGTCGACCAGATCGAGCAGCGCGCGAACCGCCGACGCTCCGGCCTCCTCGGCCGGGACGTGCAGCGCGGTCGCTTCCGGTACCGCGAGCCCGAGTTCCGCCAGATCGTCGGCGCAGCACGCGCTCAACTGATCCGGCACCCGCACCCCGCGCGTGGCCAGCCGGTACATCAGTCCGAGGAACAAGGCGCTGTTGTAGGCGACGGCGGCCGTGCACCCGCTGTCCAACAACTCGTCGACGATCCGGCTACCCGCCTCGAAAGTCGGTGGCAGCGGCCCGAAAACGACGACCTCGTGCGCCAGCCCGCGCTGCAACGCCGCGAGGCGGCGCGGATCGGTCCACGAGCCGCGCGGTCCGCCCACGTAGGCGATGCGGCGATGCCCGAGCGAAGCCAGATGCGCACCCATCTCGCCCAACCCGCTCGGCGTGTCGACGACCACTGACGGCACCCCGCGCACCCGCCGGTTCACCAGCACCAGCGGCACATCCACGGCCGCGAACAGCGCAGCGGGTGCACGCGGGGCCAGCGCGAGGAATCCGTCGACGCGGTCGCGCAACCGGTCGATCAGCGCCTGCTCCCGCTCCGCCGATTCGCCGACCACGACGAGCAGATCGTTGCCAGCGGCCTCGGCCGTGCGCTGCGCGCCCGCGATGATCGGCGCGAAGAACGGGTTGGTCAGCTCCGGGACGATCAGCGCCAGCAAACGGCTGCGCCCGGTCGCCAACGCCTGGGCCGAGGGGTGGTACCGGAAGCCGAGCTCGACCGCCGCATCGCGCACCCGCTGCCGGGTCCGCTCCGCGACCATCTCCGGCCGAACCAGCGCGCGCGACGCGGTCGCCACCGACACCCCGGCCTTGCGGGCCACGTCGGCCAGCCGCGCCATCGAGTTCCCCTCCACGATCCTTTGACACCTTCATACCGCGCCGCTTATCGTCCCTGCAAGCGCTTGCAGTGCAAGCGCTTGCACCCTTCACCAGTGAAGTCCCCGTTCATGGCTGCTGCGGAACCGGCGGCCGGGGCAAGGCTCGACGACTGGTTCCGGCGCGCGGCGGCTCGGTGGTGGAATCGCAGCACCCGGCGGGGCGAGCGGCGCGGGTGCGGAAAGCGGCCGTGCCGCTCATCGGACGAGCCATGAGGAGCCTTGGCGTGACTGACCTGCGGATCACCGGTGGACGCGTGGTGTCCACGTTCACCGGCGAGATCTTCGAAGCCGACGTGCTGGTGACCGGCGAGGTGATCAGCGGTGTCGTGCCACCCGGCGCCGGGGCCGACGCCGACGAGGTGATCGACGCCACTGGCAAACTGGTCGTGCCGGGCTTCGTCGACGCCCACCTGCACATCGAGAGCTCCTTCACCACCCCGGCGGCCTTCGCCCGGCTGACCCTGCCGCGCGGCACCACGACGGTGCTGGCCGACCCGCACGAAGTCGTCAACGTGGCCGGGAAAGCGGCGATGCGCTGGATGATCGCGGACGGCAACCGCAGTCCGCAGACCCAGCTGTGGGGCGTTCCGTCGTGCGTGCCCGCGCTGGCCGGGATGGAGCACTCCGGTGCGCACCTGGATCCGGAGGACATCGACGAACTGCTGGGGTGGGAAGGGATTTCCGCGCTGGCCGAGGTGATGGACTACCGCGCCGTCGTGGCCGGTGACCAGCGGATGCACGAGATCGTGCGGGTTGCGCGGGAGCGCGGCACCATCCTCGACGGGCACTGCCCGAACCTCTCCGGCGAAGAGCTCAGCAGGTACCTCGCCACCGGCATCGACTCCGACCACACCAAGAACACCCCCGAGGTCGCGGTGGAGAAGGCGCGGCTCGGCATGACCGTGATGTTGCAGGAGAAATGCCTGCTCCCGGAGGTCGTGTCGGCGCTGCGGGCGTTGCCGCTGCTGCCGCCGCTGTGCCTGGTGACCGACGACCTCGCGGCCGACCACATCGCCGCGAAGGGCCACCTGGACCACATCGGACGGACGGCGGTCGCGGCCGGTCTGCCGCCGCTGGACGCGCTGCGCGCGCTCACCTGGAACCCCGCGCAGCGGCTGCGCAAGTACGACCGAGGTGTCGTCGCGCCGTCGAAGCGGGCCGACTTGCTGCTGCTGGACGGGGATTTGGCCGACTTCGCAGTGGACACCGTGCTCGCGGGCGGTGCGGTGGTCGCGCGTGGCGGCGCGGCCACCTACCCGGAGCCGGACGTGAGTGGGCATCCGTTCGCCGGTTCCGTGCGAGTTTCCGAGCTCGGGCCGGCGGAGTTCCGCTGGCGGCTCGACCTGCCCGACGGGCGGCACGGGTTCCGCGCGCTGCGGGTGAATCCGGTCGACACGTTCACCGAGGCGGCCGAGGTGTCGCTCGACGTGGTCGACGGCGAGGTGCGCTGGGAAGGGCACGTCGCGCTGCTGTGGGTGCGCAACCGCCACGGGCGGCCGAACACGTCCTGCGTGCCGGTGGTCGGAATGTCCCTCGATGACGGGGCTTTGAGCACCACATATGCCCACGACAGCCACAATTTCGTCACCATCGGGACTTCGCGGCCCGCGATGCGAGCCGCCGCGGAGGCGGTGCTCGCCGACGACGGAGGGGTGGCGGTCGCGCGCGCCGGTGGCGTTGCGGCCCGGTTGCCGCTGGAGGTCGGCGGGGTGATGTCGGCGAAGCCGACGGCGGAGGTCGTGGCGGGCTCCGGCCGAGTGCGCGAGGCGCTTGAGGCTTGGGGTTGGCGGCACGCCAACCCGTTCATGAGCGTCTCCACGTTGACCCTCGCGGTCTCGCCCGGCGTCAAGATCACCGACCTCGGCCTGGTCGACGTCCTCGCCCGCGACTGGACTCCCCAGGTCCTCGACTGCTGCCACTGACGGCCCGTCGGAGTTTTCGACTCGTGGCGGAAATGACGTCCCATCACCTGCCGATGTCCTGACTGGCCGCGAGTGAAAAGGGCGCCTTCGCTCACGATCCCGGGCTAGGGCGCCAACACCACCACCCGAGGCAGCACGCAGGACGAGCGCAAGGACAGGCCGCGCAAGCTCTCGCGAAACTGAGCGGATCTGCTCAGAACAGCGGTTCGCCCCAGGTGTCGGTGAAGGCCAGCTCGGACAACGGCTTGCGGATGCGCGGCCGGAGCTCCTTCTCCTGCAACCGCTCCGGCATCCCGTCGAGCGTGCCCAGGGCGCCGACGGCGATCGCGATGATCGGCTCGTACTCGACCGGGATGCCGAACTCGGCGCGCGCGGCGTCCCGGTCGAACCCGGCCATCTGGTGCGCGTACAGCCCTTCGGCCACCGCCTGCAGCACCAGGTTCTGGGTCGCCAGCGCCAATCCGTACTCGCCGTATTGCATCGGCTCGCCGTCCTCGCCGACCACCTGCGCGATCCCGATCGCCAACGCCGCGGCGTCGCTGGTCCACCCCTTGTTCCCGCGTGACAAGGTGCCGTGGATCCGGTCGAAGGTGGCCTCGCCGCGCCGTCCCGCGACGTAGCGGGCGGGCTGGGTGTTGCCCCACGAAGGCGCCCACCTGGCCGCCTCGAACAGCGCCGTGAACTGCTGATCGCTCACCGTCGTCGCCGGGTCCAGAGCACGCGGGCTCCACCGTTCGGCCAGCAGCGGGTGCAGCGGCACCGAAGTCTCCGCCGGTTTGCTCGCCGGTATCTCGACCGCGTATTCCTCAGCAGTCACGGGCACCTCCTGGTTTGCTGCTGGCGAGTCTGGCTACCGCGAGCTCCGATGTCCACAGCCCAACCACTCGCTCGTGCGCAACCGGCCCCGGCAACCCGCTCACGACCCGTTCAGGCCCGATCACCGCGGAGTGCCGTTCCAACGGCTCAGATCGCGTAGTCCCAGGCGGTGAGCGAATAGGCGCCGAACCAGGAGCCGAAGAACACCAGCAGCACCGCAGTGGTCACCGCCGTCGTCGTCCGCCGCCGTGACAACCCGATCGCCACCGGAATGAGCAGCGGGAACGCGGGCAGTATCAGGCGGACCTTCGAATACATCAGCCCGTCGGAGCCCAGATCCAGCACCAGCACGGCAGCGGCGAACACCACCAGCGGCCACGGCATCCGCTGCCGCAGGCAGAGCACCATCAGCACCAGCGCGGCCAGCACGATCCACACCGTGAACGTCTCCAGCACCGACTTGTCCGAGGTCAGCGACTCGATCATGAACTTCCCGGTGGCCACCCCGCCGTCGAACGCCGACGACCAACCCCGCTGCTGGAGGGCGAAGTACCCGGTGAGGCTGCTGGTCTGCCATCCGACCCAGCCGATGTAGAGCAGCATCCCGGCAGGCGCGAGCACCAGCGCCAGCCACGGGCGCCAGCTGTCGCGGCGGTGCACGATCGCGATCAGCGCGGCGAGCCCGACCACCCCGATCAGCGCGGCGGCCGTCGGCCGCACCAGCCCTGCCCCGGCGCAGCACAGCCCGGCCAGCAACCAGTTCCGCTCGATGATCCCGATCAACGCCCAGATCGACAGGGCGCAGAACAGCGCCTCCGAGTAGGCCATCGAAAGCACCACGGACATCGGAGCCGCCGCGAACAGCACGACCAGCAGCAGCCCGACTCCGTCGGAGCCACCGACGTGACGCCCCAACCGCGCCAGCCCGTAGGCGGCCACCACGCCGCAGGCCAGACTCGCGGTGATCGCCGCACCGGTCACTGCGCTGCCCGGAATCCAGGACAGCGCAGTGATCAACAGCGGGTAGCCGGGGAAGAAGGCCAGCGGCGTTTCCGGATAGCGGTTCCCGAAACCGTCCACCATGTTCGGGTTGACCCCGCCGTAGCCGTGTTCGGCGATCTCCAGGTACCACTGCCCGTCCCAGGCGCGGAGGTTGTCGATCAGCGCCTCGTCGTTGGCGGCCGACAGCCACGCCAGCACCAGCAACCCGACCAACCGGATTGCGAGGTACACCACAGCGGGCCCCGCTGCGATGATCAGCCGGTGCTGCCGCGGCGAGCCCGGACGAACCCGGTCCAGCAGCCCGGAGCTCGGTTGTTTCCGCTGCGTAGCGGCGGTGTTTCCGACGCTGCGAACGGGTGGCTCGATCGCTCCTGGAGTGGTGGACAACCGGGTCCTCCGCTCTTGTCGACAATCGCGTCCAACAGCGTAGTGGTGGCTTTTCTGATTGGGGTCGGGCGGTGTCGGTTCGGTAGGCTAGTCCGGCAGCGGAGCGACCTGGTAGAAGGCCGTTTCGGCCAGGTAGGCCGACGCTGCTCACTGCCCGGTCGCGGGGTTGTCGGCCCGCCGAGCGGTGTGCCGGCGCCCCTTCGTCCACTCGGTGTCAGTGCGGGGACAACCCGCACCCGGGACGGCCGCACGGGTCGAGGAGGTTTGTTTCACGTGGCGCTCGTCGTCCAGAAGTACGGCGGTTCCTCACTCGAAAGTGCTGAGCGCATCAAACGGGTCGCAGAACGCATCGTCGAGACTCGCAAGACGGGCAATGACGTGGTCGTCGTGTGCTCGGCGATGGGCGACACCACCGATGAGCTGCTCGACCTCGCCAAACAAGTCAACCCGGCGCCGCCGGAGCGCGAACTCGACATGCTGCTGACCGCAGGGGAGCGGATCTCCAACGCCCTGGTGGCGATGGCGATCGAGGCGCACGGCGCCGAGGCCCGCTCGTTCTCCGGCTCGCAGGCCGGCGTGATCACCACCTCGGCGCACCAGAACGCCCGGATCATCGACGTCACGCCCGGTCGGGTGCAGGAGGCGCTGGAGCAGGGCCAGGTCGTGCTGGTCGCGGGCTTCCAGGGCGTCTCCCAGGACACCAAGGACATCACCACGCTCGGCCGCGGCGGCTCGGACACCACCGCGGTGGCGGTGGCCGCCGCGATGAACGCCGACGTGTGCGAGATCTACACCGACGTCGACGGCGTCTACACGGCCGATCCGCGCATCGTGCCCAACGCCAGGCACCTCGAACGCATCTCCTACGAGGAGATGTTGGAGATGGCGGCCACCGGCGCCAAGGTGCTGCACCTGCGGGCCGTCGAGTACGCCCGCCGCTACGGCGTGCCGTTGCACGTCCGCTCTTCTTACTCGCCCAAGCCCGGAACGATCGTGTCCGGCTCAGTGGAGGACCTTGCCGTGGAACAGGCGATGATCACCGGCGTCTCGCACGACCGGTCGGAGGCGAAGGTCACCGTGCGCGGTGTGCCCGACAACCCCGGGGTCGCGGGGCGGATCTTCCGCGTGGTCGCCGACGCCGAGATCGACATCGACATGGTGCTGCAGAACGTCTCCAGCAGCGCTTCCGGGCTGACCGACATCACCTTCACGGTGGCGCGCAGCAACGGGGCGGTGGCGGTCGCCGAGCTGGAGAAGATCAAGGACGAGGTCAGCTTCGAGCAGGTCGTCTACGACGACAAGGTGGGCAAGGTTTCGCTGGTCGGCGCCGGAATGCGCTCGCATCCCGGGGTCACCGCGACGTTCTGCGAGGCGCTGTCCAATGCCGGGGTGAACATCGACATCATCAACACCTCGGAGATCCGGATTTCGGTGCTGATCCGCGACACCCAGCTCGACGACGCGGTGCGTGCCCTGCACGACACGTTCGAGCTCGGTGGCGACGAGGAGGCCGTGGTGTACGCGGGGAGTGGCCGCTGATGGCCCAGGAGAAGAAGGCACCGACGCTGGCAATCGTGGGTGCTACCGGCGCGGTCGGCACCGTCATGATCGACATCATCAACCACCGCGAGTCGGTGCCGTGGGGCGAGATCCGGTTGATCGCCTCCGCGCGGTCCGCGGGCAAGAAGATCACCGTGCGCGGCCAGGAGCGCACCGTCGTGGAGCTGTCGCCGACGGCGTTCGACGGGGTGGACATCGCGCTGTTCGACGTGCCGGACGAGATCTCCGCGCAGTGGGCGCCGGTGGCCGCCGAGCGCGGTGCCATCGCGGTGGACAACTCGGGCGCCTTCCGGATGGATCCCGACGTGCCGCTGGTGGTGCCGGAGGTCAACGCCGCGAAGGTGCACGAGCGGCCCAAGGGGATCATCGCGAACCCGAACTGCACGACGCTGTCGATGATGGCCGCGTTGGGTGCGCTGCACTGCGAGTTCGGCCTTCGCGAGCTGGTGGTTTCGTCCTACCAGGCGGCTTCGGGTGCCGGGCAGGAAGGCATCGACCGGCTGTACGCGGAGATCGCCGCGGTGGCGGGCAAGGGAGTCGGCGCGCGCGCCGGGGACGTCGCCGAGGCGCTGGCCGCGGCAGGACTGCCGGAGGAGACGCCGTTCAAGGCGCCGCTGGCGCTCAACGTGGTGCCGTGGGCGGGTTCGCGCAAGGACGACGGCTGGACTTCGGAGGAGCTGAAGGTCCGCAACGAGTCCCGCAAGATCCTGGGGATCCCGGACCTGAAGGTGTCCGCCACCTGCGTGCGGGTGCCGGTGGTGACCACGCATTCGCTGGCGGTGCACGCCACCTTCGAGCGCGAGGTGACCGTCGAGCGGGCGCACCGGGTGTTCGAGGCGCAGCCGACGATCGTGCTGCAGGACGACCACGACCGCGGTGTGTACCCGACCCCGGCCGGTGTCGTCGGCGGCGACCCGACCTTCGTGGGCCGGGTCCGGCAGGCGCTGGACTTCCCGAACACGCTGGACTTCTTCGTCTGCGGCGACAACCTCCGCAAGGGCGCGGCGCTGAACACCTACGAAATCGCCGAAACCCTCGCGCAGTGACCTGACTCGGGTCCGCCAAGGGCGCCTTCTTCCTGGCCACAGGAGGAAGGCGCCCTTGGCGTTCTGAGTGAAGCGCGGCCCTATTCCACTCGAACGTGTGTTTGTTCGCTGCGCGGCTCAAATGCCTGTTCGATTCGGCCGATAGTGGAGGCATGTCCGTGATGACCTGGCCCGACCATGTGTTGACCTTGGCGGAGTTCGACGAGCTTCCCGAGGACAACTCGCGGCGCTACGAGCTTCAGGAAGGTGTCCTCCACGTGACCCCGAAAGCTTCCAGCTTGTACCAGCGCGTCGTAGGCGCACTTGTTATCCGCGCTCAACCGACAGCTCGCCTCGGACTGGGAGGCGATTCCGGACGTCGAGGTCGTGGTGACCCTGGGGTGGCCCCCTACGTTGCGTGTACCCGATGTTGTGATCGCGTCGAGCAGCTTGATCGACCAGAACCCGAACCGGTTGCACGCCAAAGACGTAGCGGTGGCAATCGAGGTCGTGTCGCCGGGTTCAGGGCGAACCGATCGTGTCCTGAAAATGTTCGAGTACGCCAAAGCAGGCATTCCGTTCTACTGGGTCGTGGGGCTCGATGGTCCTGTCGCACTGACCGAATACCAACTCGTCGACGGGCTTTACGAAGTTGCTTGGGGTGGCACCGGTACGTTTTCGACGGACGTTCCGTTCGCGGTGAACATCGATCTCGATGCCCTTGCTCGGCGAGCAGGGCGACCATCGAGCTGAGCAGGACTCCGACGTTCGGGCGTGTGTCCGGCGGATAGGTTTGGGGCATGAGCCATGCCCCGGTCGTCCTCGGCATCGATCTCGGTACCACGGCGACGAAGGTCGTCGCGGCGGGTAGCGATGCTCGGGTGCTGCACCAGACCGAGCGCGGATACCCGCTGCGCACCGACGAGTCCGGCGAGGCCGTGCAGGACGCGGTCCAGGTCCGGGACGCGGCGATCGAGGCGTTGGCGGAATGCGTGGTTTGGGCGGATGAGCACGACCACCCGGTTGCCGGGCTCTCGTTCAGCACCGCGATGCACACGTTGGTCGGGCTCGACTCGGCCGGGGAACCGGCCACCCCGGCTTTCAACTGGGCGGATACCCGTGCGGCCGAGGTCGCCGAGCGGCTGCGGTCCGACTGGGACGCCGCGGCCGCCCTGCACCAGGCCACCGGGACTCCGGTGCACACGCAGTCGGTCATGGTGAAGTTGGCTTGGTTGACCGGGAGCCGCCCCGACCTGACGCGCGACGTGGTGCGCTGGTGCGCGCTGAAGGACTTCGTGGTCGCGGCCTTCGTCGGCCAGCTGGTCACCGAGTACTCGCTGAGTTCGGGTAGCGGCTTGCAGGAGATGGCGACGCTGCGATGGCACGGGCCCGCTCTGGAGGTCGCGGGCGTGCGTGCCGATCAGCTGCCGGAGATCCACGCGCCGACGGACACCTTGCCGCTGAAGTCGCAGGTGGCCAAGGCTGTTGGACTGTGGGAAGGGCTGCCGGTGGTGCTCGGCGGTGGCGACGGTCCGCTGGCCAACCTCGGGGTCGGTGCGGTCAGCCCCGGCGTGGCCGCGCTGTCGCTGGGCACCAGCGGGGCGCTGCGGGTGACCCGCGACCAGCCGGGTGTGGACGAACGGTGCCGGACGTTCAGCTACGCGATGTCCGACGGTCTGTGGGTGATCGGTGGGGCGGTGAGCAACGGAGGTGTGGTCGGGCAGTGGGCTTCGGAAGCCTTCGGGGTCGACGTCTCCGACCTGCTCGACGAGGCGTTGGAGGTGCCTGCGGGCGCGGACGGGCTGATGGCCCTGCCGTACCTGCTCGGTGAGCGGGCCCCGTGGTGGGAACCCGGTCTGACCGGCTCGTTCGTGGGGCTGCGGCGCTCGCACGGCCGTGCCGAGATGACCCGCGCGGTGGTCGAAGGCGTGGCGCAGCAGCTCGCGCTGGTGCGCGACGCGGTGGCCGATTCCGGGGCCGAGGTGCGAGCGGTCCGCGCGACCGGTGGCGGCTTCCGGAGCCGGGTGTGGGCCGATGCGATCGCGGCCGCGCTCGACATCGACCTGGAGTTGGCGGCGGGCAGCGGCGGGTCCGGGCTCGGCGCGGTGCTGTTGGGTTGGCGAGCGCTCGGTGAGTTCGACTCGCTCCAGCACGCCGCCGAGCTGGTGGCGCCGGAGGGCAAGATCTCCCCGGACCCGGCCGCCGCGCGGTTGATGGCCCGCCGCCGACCGCTGGTCGATCAGCTGCACCGCGCACTGCGCGACTTGCCGCTCTGAGCTCGTCTTGTTCGTTCGGGTGGCGGTGCGGGCGCGCCGTCCCAACTTCGGGATCCCGGACATCGAGCAGGCCACCTGCACCACGTCGGGCGGTCTTCGCGAGGCGACCGCGAGGCCCCTGCGGCGGTGGTCGCACGGGCGAATTGAGCGGCCGCGCCGCTTTCGAGGCAAGATCAACGACAGGCGCTGCGCTTGCCCCCGGCGTTCGTCGAGTGGCCGTTCGCGCAGGCTAGCGGTCGGATGAGGCGGGAAACACACTCCTGGGTGTTTTCTTGACTCGTTCCAATCTATGGGTGGCATACTTGGCGGCGCTATGACCCTCAGCACGACCAACGGCAAGCACACCGCCAACGCGGACGACCCGCGCGAGCGGCTGCGGGCTGCCGGTCTCCGGGTCACCAAACCGCGCCTGGCGGTGCTGCGATGGCTGGCTGGCCATCCACACGCAACCGCCGACCAGGTGGCGACCGCAGTGCGCGGGCAGCTCGGTTCGGTGTCCACACAGGCCGTTTACGACGTGCTGAACGCGTGCGGCAACGCTGGGCTGCTGCGCCGGATCGAGCCCGCCGGGCATCCGGCCCGGTTCGAGACTCGAACCGCCGACAACCACCACCACCTGGTGTGCCGCGGGTGCGGGCGGACCGAGGACGTCGACTGCGTCCGCGGGCCCGCCCCGTGCCTGACCCCATCGACCACCGCGGGCTACGAGGTGGACGAAGCGGAGGTCGTGTTCTGGGGGTTCTGCCCTGATTGTCGATCCTCGGCAACCTCGCCGGAGGACCGCCGCCACCACCACGAGGAGGGACGATCGTGAGTTCGGCACGCCCCACGACGACAAACGCCGGTATCCGGGTCGCCAGCGACGATCACTCGCTGACCGCTGGTTCAAACGGCCCGATCCTGCTCCAAGACCACTACCTGATCGAGAAGAACGCCCAGTTCAACCGCGAGCGGGTGCCGGAGCGCGTGGTGCACGCCAAGGGCGGCGGCGCGTTCGGCTTCTTCGAGGTCACCGAGGACGTCAGCCAGTACACCAAGGCCGCGGTGTTCCAGCCGGGCACCACGACCGACACGCTGATCCGGTTCTCCTCGGTCGCCGGTGAGCTGGGTTCGCCGGACACCTGGCGCGACCCGCGCGGCACCGCGATGAAGTTCTACACCACCGAGGGCAACTACGACCTCGTCGGCAACAACACCCCGGTGTTCTTCATCCGCGACGCGATCAAGTTCCCGGACTTCATCCGCTCCCAGAAGCGCCGCGCCGACAACCACCTGCGCGACAACGACATGCAGTGGGACTTCTGGACCAATTGCCCGGAGTCGGCGCACCAGGTGACCTGGCTGATGGGTGACCGGGGCATCCCGAAGACCTGGCGGAACATGAACCTCTACGGTTCGCACACCTACCTGTGGATCAACGGGGCGGGCGAGAAGTTCTGGGTCAAATACCACTTCAAGACCGACCAGGGCCACGCGTTCCTGGCCCAGGCCGAGGCGGACCGGCTGGCCGGTGAGGACGCCGACCACCACATCCGCGACCTGTGGACCACCATCTCCACCGGCGAGCACCCGAGTTGGACGCTGTACGTCCAGGTCATGCCGTTCGAGGAAGCCGCGGACTACCGGTTCAACCCGTTCGACCTGACCAAGGTGTGGCCGCACGGCGACTACCCGCTGATCAAGGTGGGCAAGTTCGTGCTGAACCGGAACCCGGAGAACTACTTCGCGCAGATCGAGCAGGCCGCGTTCGAGCCGTCGAACCTGGTGCCGGGCATCGGCGTGTCGCCGGACAAGATGCTGCAGGGTCGGCTGTTCTCCTACCCGGACGCGCACCGCTACCGGATCGGCACCAACTACATGGACCTGCCGGTCAACCGTCCCGTCGCGCCGGTCAACAGCTACGCCAAGGACGGCCAGATGCGCTTCAGCTTCGGTGTGGGTGATCCGGTCTACGCGCCGAACTCCTACGGCGGCCCGCACGCCGACGCCTCCTACGGCACCGATGACACGGCTACCGGCATCGAGCAGGAAGTCATCCGCTCGGCGTACCGGCTGCACGCCGAGGACGACGACTTCGGCCAGCCGGGTGCGATGGTCCGCAACGTCTTCAACGACGAGGAGCGGGCCCGGTTCGTCAACAACGTCTCCGGCCACCTCTCCCACGGCGTGAGCAAGCCGGTCCTGGAGCGGGCGCTGGAGTACTGGCGCAACGTCGACAAGGCCACCGGCGACAAGATCGCCGACAAGGTCCAGGGCTGACCCCCGCACCCCACCACAACTGACTGCGACAACCCACCACCCGCGGAGGCCCGGGAGCGCCAAAAACGCGCCCCGGGCCTCCGCACGTCGTCGATCACCCCATGCGGTGAAGAGTGAAGGGCACCTTGGACCGACTATGCCGGTCAAAGGTGCCCTTCACCTGGAAAATCCCGCGATGTTCAGTGGCGGGAGTGGGTGCCGGTGGAGTGCTGTCCGGTTTGGGGGTTGTGCGTGCGCTGTCGCTGCGCTTGCTGCGGGTGTTGGGCGTTGTGGACTTGGTGCATGATCAGGCGTTCGCAGCTGCGCAGCACGGTCCGAACCGCTTCGCGGTGCGTCCGGTCGTGCAGTGGGTTGACCGACTGCTCGCGCCAGCGCGACAGCGCGGCGGCCGCCTCGTCGGCCAGATCGACTTCCAAGGTGGTCTCGTCCCGACCCAGCCGCGCGTGCGGGGCGCTGCCGAAGGCGCCGAGCAGCCGCTTGGCCTCCGACTGGAGCGGCCGGGCGAAGCGCACCTGCCCGGAATCCAACGCCGACAGCAGCCGCAGCTCGTTCCACTCGTGCGCGTTGGCCAGCAGCCGTTCGAACTCCCCGAGCAACTGCTGCACCCCGGGCCGAGGATTGGCGCGCAGCACCATGTCGACGGCCAGCAGCGCAGATCGCGCCCGCAACGCGTTCTGCCGCTCCACGAACTGCTGGTGCACGGCCTCCTGCAACATGTTCATGCCGCTTTCGTCGAGCAACGCGGCCCGCAGGTCCTTCGGCGCGGTCACGCCGCTGCGCAGCAGCGTCAGCGCGCGCTCGACGCCGAAGTGCCCGAACCGCTCCAGCAGTCGCTGCCGAACGGGTCCCGGTGTCGACTGCAATCCGGTGCTGTTGACGAACCGGTCCGCGGACAGCAGCAGCGCGTCGAGGTCGTTCTGGGACAGCCGCGCCAGGTTGCCCAGCGCGGTGAACTCCTCGTCGGTCATCGTCGCGACAGCCTGCCCGAGCAGCCCGATCACCGGGATGAGGTGCTGCGCGAAGGACCGCAGCGTGGGGTCGTTGCGGTAGCGCTCGGCGATCCGTTCGGCGCCCTGCAACCCTTCCGGGCCGCCGCTGCCGGTCTCGTCGGCGCGGGAGAACGCCACGATCGTGTTGATCGGTACGCAGCGGGCCGTCTGCAGTTCGTTGACCGACTGCAGGAACTGGAGGTCGGTCTGCCGCGGATACCGCGTCAGGTAGAGCACGGCATCGGCTTCGGACAGGATCTGCGCGAGCGCCGACCGCCCGGTTTCCTGGACCGCCGCCGACGCGACACCGGGCGTTTCGATCAGGGTGATGGCCTGCAGTCCCGGCGTCGGCGACTCGATCACCAGCCGGGCCACTTCGTCGGGCCGCCAGTGCTGGAGGTCGCGGATGGTGCCAGCGTCCAATGTGGTCACCGGGACGTTCTGCACCGCGCCGTGCGGGGTGTGGATCAAGATCTTGGGTTCCGGCCCGTACTGGTAGAACGTGTTCACCTGGGTGCGCTCTTCGGCGTCGGTGGGCGCGAGCTCCTCGCCGACCAGGGCGTTGATCAGCGTGGACTTGCCCGCCTTCACCCGCCCGCTGACGGCGATGCGCAACGGTTGGCCGAGCCGTTCCAGGCGACCGCGCAGCCAGGTCGAGGTGCGCGGATCGTCCCGGTAGAAGGTCATGGTGCGGATCAGCAGCCCGCGGGCGCGTTCCAGCAGCGCGTCGGTGCTCATGCCGCGGTGATCCGGTTTTGGGTCAGCAGGCTGACCCGCCGCCGCAGCACCGTGAGGTCTTCCAGCTTCTGGCGGATCTCCCTGGCCCGCTGGTCGCGGTCCACCGCGCTGCGCTCGGCGGATCGCTTGATCTCCTGGATGGCCCGGCTGATCTCCATCTGGGCATCCTCGGTGATGCCCGTGTAGTGCGTGTGCAGGCCCCGGTGAATGCCTCGGATGGTGTCCTTGGCCTCCTTGTTCACCTGGAAGATGACCTGCTCGACGTAGCGCTGGACGGAGCTCTTGGCCTCGGCCTGGCGGCGACGCAGCCGCATGTCCTTGTCTTCCTTGAGGCTCTTGGTGCCCAGCAGCACGCCCGCCGAGATCGACACCACGTTGATCAGCGGCAGGTTCGCCATGGTGGTGATCAGGCCGAACATCAGCACGCCGCCGTAGGAGCCGCGCAGCCCGGTGAGGAACTGGTCGAGGCGCTTGTAGTCGGAGCCCGGCGGCAGCTTCGGTTCCGGGACCTCGTCCAGCGGGTCCGGCGGGCGAACGCGGTTGAGGTCCGGCAGCACCCCGGTGTACTGGGTCAGCATCTCGTCGGCGACCTGCTCGGCGAGCCGCTCTTGGCGCTGCTGCAGCCACTCGAAGGTTTCGGTGATCGCGTCGGTGAGCCGGGCGGCCAGCCAGTCCCGGAATTCCTCCCAGACCTCCAGCGGATCCGCGGTTTCGAACATCTCGCTGACCTGGTGCAGCACCGCCCAGCTGCGTTCCCGGAAGTCGAACTCGATGTCGGTGAACATCTCGGAGATGCCGTCGTTGAGCGTCTTCTGCCAGCGGCTGGAGACGCGCTTGAGGTCTTCGGCGCGGCGCTGCGCGGTTTCCAGCTCCACCAGGGTTTCGGCGGCGGTGCGCGGGTTCTGCGCCACGAGTTCGGCGCGCAGCGCATCGTTGATCTGGGTGAGCGCTTCGGAGACGTTGTGCGCGACCAGTCGGCGGGTGAGCTGCTCGTGCTTGCCGGCCATCTCGGTCTTGAGGAATTCCAGCAGCGGTGGGAAGCCGGATTCGACGTTGAGGTTGGTGTTCTTGGTCTGCATCGCGCGCATCCGGATGTTCGCCGACACCGGGAAGATCTTGGCGGAGATACCGGCGTTGTCCAGGTGCTTCCGGTTGACTTCGAGCACTCGGCGCCAGTGCGGCGTGCGGTCGATCTTGGGCAGCACCAGCGCGACGTTCGGGCACAGCGCGGTGGCCTGCTTGAGGAAGGTGAGCTCGTTGGTGGTCAGTTCCTGGGTGGCGTCGGAGACCATCAGCAGCGCGTCGGCCTCGGCGATCACGGCGAGCGTGGTAGCGGTCAGCGAGGAGGACACGCTGCCGACGCCGGGGGTGTCCATCAGCGCGAGACCGTTCTGCAGCACGGCGCGGGGGATGCCGATTTCGCCGCGGGTGACCGGGCGGCCCTGGGCGATGGCGTGTTCGAGGTGCTCGCGGACCCGCTCGATGGGCACCGGCATGCGGTCCAGGGCGGCCGGTCCGTGCTGGGGTTCGTGCTCGATGAGCAGCGCGGTCGGTTCGTCGGAGTGCCGGACGAGGGTGGGCACGAGGGTGGTGACGTCGTCGCCGGAGGCGCACACCGGTGCGTTCACGATGGCGTTGACCAGCGCGCTCTTGCCCTGCTTCGACTCGCCCACGACCAGCACGAGCTGCGTTGGGTCGAGCACGCGGGTGCGGATCTGCCGCAGCCGGCCGTGCAGATCAGCGCGTTGCTGCTCGGCACATTCGGCAGTCGCGCGATCGATCAGTTCTACCAACGCCGTCTCGATCACGGCGTCGATTGTGGCAGTGCCGCAGCCGATAGATAAACCCAACCGGCTGAACTCATGCCTGCAACATCACCCGGAGTGTCAAAAAGGTCCGGGATTGGTGCGAAATGCGAAGAATGCCGGGATCCGCAGTTGCGCGGATCCCGGCATTCAGTTGCTCACTGCGTTCAGAGCAGGCCGTCCAGCGGCAGCGCGGAGGTGACGGAGCCCGCCACGTCCTCCACGGTCTCGCCGACGATCGGGCCAGCAACCGGCAGGTCGCTCGGCGCGGGCAGGTGGGAGACCACGTCGCCGACCGGCAGGGCCGAGGTGACGTCGTCGACCGGCAGGACCGAGGTCACGTCGTCGAGGGGCAGGGCCGAGGTCACGTCGTCGACCGGGAGGACGTTGACGTCGCCACCGGTCACGCCGCCGACCACGTCACCGACGACCGGCACGTTGCCGGCCACGCCGCCCACGACACCGGTCACGTTGCCGATCAGGTCGCCACCGGCCACGTTGCCAACCAGGTCACCGGCGATCGGCACGTTGCCAACCACACCGGTCACGTCGCCGACCACGCCACCGATCACGTCGCCGCCGATCAGGTCGCCACCGGCCACGTTGCCGACCAGGTTGGTGACGTTGGCGGTGAGGTCGCCGACGATCGGAGCGTCGTTGACGACGTTCAGCACGTCGAGGTTCACCGAGTTGTCCACGACGTTGGTCACGTCACCGTGCACCACGGTGCCGGCGCCAGCGGCCAGGTCGACGCTGGTGTCGAAGACGTGCGTCGCGGTCTCGTTGACCTGGGTGACGGTGCCGTAGGTCAGGTCGCCCACCACGTTGGTGGCGCTGGACAGGTCGAGGCTGTCGCCGACCTGGCCGACGGTGTTGCCCACGACGCTGGCCACGATGTTGTCGTTGCCGATGTTGTTGCCGCTCACCACGTCGTGGATGCTGATCAGGTTGTTCGAGTCGGTGTTCTCGATGTCGATGTCGACGTTGTGCGACGTGGCCGGAGCCGGGGCCGGCAGCGTGGCGTCGACGTCGTTGGACTTGCCGAAGTCAGCGGGCTGGGCGGGGGTGCTCTGCAGCATGCTCTGTTCTTCCTGCTCGAATGGATGTGCGGGATGCAGTTGGTTGATCGCGACGTGCTGGGTGCTCGCAGCGAACTTCTCGACGCTGCTCTGGAATGAGCGGTCGTACGCGGTGACGACCTCGACCGGCGCGTAGTCGAGAACCAGCGACGTGGCTTGCAGGACGTCTGTCGCGGTCATGCCCCCGAGTCCGGCTTGATCCAGCGTGGCTTGCGGATCAGCGTCGAAGGCCGACCGGGCGGCCGGGTCGCTGACGAGGCGCGTGAGGAACTCGTACAGCGTCGGCTGGTCCGGCAGGCCCGCAGCGGAGTGGGTCCCGGGGTCGGAGATGGAGGACTCGGCCCGACCAGTCGCTTGCTGAGGGTTCACCATCCTTGGGCCTCCCGATGCTCAGCGGTACTCGGCTGGGTGTATTCCGAGTGAGGTCGTCCGGTCCCTCACTGCCGTGTTGATCACAGTAGAGACGGGGGACCCCCCTGCCATCGGGAACGACTCCTAGTTATCCGGGCACCTATTAGGGGACCGGGGAGGTGGCCCATTAGGGGGTCGGTTAGGGCATCCGGAACCTGTGAGTAACTGGATGCACGCTAAATTGTGTCCACCCTGCGCCACCGCGGGCATCGCCTGATGGTGGTCGGTTCGGTACACGAAGGGATTGCATGCCTTACGTCCTGGGCATTCATCTGGGCGCGACGGCGACGACGGCTGCCATTGCCCGCCGCGACGGCAGTCGGTGGGTGGCGGCCGCGCCGGTCCCGCTGGCCGCCGGTCCAGTGGTGCCGACCGTGCTGTGCAAGGTCCAGGACGGGTCGTTCGTAGCGGGCGAGGCAGCCGCGCGACAGGAGCTCACCCATCACGAGTGGGTGGTGCGCGGCTTCACCGGACGGCTCGGCGACGATCTGCCGCTGCTGGTCGGCAGCGAGTTCATCCCGGCGCAGCGGCTGGTGGCGACCATGATCGAGTGGGTCGCCGATGCCGTCGCGCACCGGCAGGGGCATCCGGCCGAGCACATCGCCGTCGCGCACAGCGCCAGCTGGGGTCCGCACCGCACCCACCTGGTCCACCAGGCATTGGCCCAGCTCGGGCTGTCCGACGTCACGATGGTGCCCGAACCGGTGGCCGTCGCGTTGGACTACGCGGCCAAGCAGCGGGTCGAAGAGCACGAGCCGATCGTGGTGGGCAACGTCGGGGGCAGCGGTTTCGACGCGACGGTGCTGCGGCGTCGCAGGCAGGGCTTCGAGCTGGTCGGCCCACCGCTGGACGCCGACCATCCCAGCGGCCAGGACCTCGACGACGAGATCTTCGCCGCGGTGCGCGCCGAGTTCGGTGATCGGCTGGATGCGATGGACCTCTCCGATTTCAACCAGCGGGCCGCCCTCGCGCACCTGCGCGCGGAGTGCGTCCGGGCGAAGGAAGCGCTGTCGCACCAACCGGGTGTGCAGCTGCGGGTGGAGCTGCCCGGCATTCGCACCGAGTTCGCACTGTCCCGCTCGCGGTACGAGCAGCTCGCCCGCCCGCACCTGGAGCGGGTACCGGAGCTGATCGTGCAGGCGGTGCAGTCGGCGACGTTGTCGCCGGACGATCTCGACGTGGTCGTGCTGGCCGGTGGCACCGCGCGCACCCCGCTGCTGAAACAGCTGGTGGGCGAGCGGTTGCAGAAACCTCCGCTGGTCGACGTCGCGCCCGAGTTGGCGGCGGCCAGCGGTGCGTCGCTGGCCGCGGTGCAGGTCTTGTCGACCGACACCGACCAGGGCTCGGTGGCCGAGACGAGCGTGTTGATGCGCATCGAAGGCTCCGACGATTCGTTCGAGGACTTCGACGAGGAGTTGGCGGCGGCACCGCGACCGCCGATCGACGTGGAGCCGATGCCGCTGGACCCGCCGGATGAGGACCGCGCGCGCCGGATGAAGATCATTAAGTTGTCGGTGGCCGCCGTGTTGATCATCGGCGGCCTGCTGCTCACCTACTTCTGGCCCAATGCCTCGGTCGGCGGCGTGCTGAGCGCGATCCAGCACATGCGCAGTTGATCTGGATGCCGCCGATCGATCGGGATGACAAGGACTGCAGGCGTGAATCATTCGACGACCTCCCGCCCCGCCGTGTTGCCGGACGGGCACGCGGCCGGGCTGCGGTCGGCGATCACCGCCGATCCGACCGCACCGATCGTGGCCGGGATCCAGGGCGCCGGCGGTTACGGCAAGACCGCGCTGCTGGAACAACTCGCCGGGACCTACCGGGACGCCGGGGTGCCGGTGTTCGGGGCGAACGCCCTTGAGCGGGCGGGCGAAGGCGCCGTGCTGGTCGATGATGCCCACCGGCTGGACGAGTCGGTGCTCGGCGGGCTCCGGGAGATCGCCCGGCAGCCCGGCGCGCGGCTGCTGGTGGCTTATCGACCGGGGCCGCGACCGAATGCCCTGGGTGAGCTGATCGGCGAGCTGGGTGCGCCGGTCCTGCTGTCCGTGCTCGGGCGCGAGGAGATCGCGGCGCAGGTCGAGGCGGCGCCGGAGTGGATCGGCTGGTTGCAGGCGCAGACCGGCGGCGTTCCCCGCTACGTGAGTCGGGTGCTGAACACGGCCGAGCCCGGCGTGCCGGAGTTGCCGACGCGCGCGCTCGACGAGTTCCAGCACGATCTGGACCAGCTCGGCGAGGCCGGTTGGGGATGCGTGACGGCGATGGCGGTCGGTGCGACGCCGCATCCGGACCTGCTCGCGTCGTTGCTCGACCTCGACCCCGCGCTGGTCAGCTCCGCACTGCTCGCGGTGCGGGCCGGTGGGTTGGTCGGTGCCGACGACGTGCTGCTGCCGATCGTCCGGGCCGCCGCGCTGCGGCTGACGCCGTGGGAACGACGGCTGCGGGTGACCCGGCGGCTGGTCGAAATCCAGTTGGCCCGAGGCGGTTCGGTGTTGCCGCTGGTCAGTCCGCTGCTCGGCGCCGAGATCGCGCTGCTTCCGGAAGCGACTCTGGCGGCGGCGTTCGAGAAGGCCGGGGAGGAAGCCCTGCGGGACGCGCCGCAACTGGCGGGACGGCTGTTCGCCGCCGCGGTGTCGGCCGGTACTCCCGCCGCGTCGGTCGCGGCGCGCCAGGCACGAGCCGCCGCCGTCGCCGGTGAGCTGGACGAGGCGCTGCGGCTGGCCGATCAGGTGATCGTCGACGAAGCGGTACCGGACAAGGAAGTCGGCGTGCAGGTCGCGGCGAGCGTGTTGGCGCACCGGGGGCTGCTGGAGCGTTCCGCCGAACTGTGCCGGTGGTCGGTGGGGCGGCTGCGTTGGCCCGGCGACCGGGCGTATGCCGCGGTGGGCCTGATCGGTGCCGGTCGGCTCGGTGATGCCGACGAGGTGCTGCGCACCTCCGACGACGCCGGGCCCCCGACCTCGTTGACCGGCGCTGCCGCGCAACTCGCCGCCGGGGTCCGCGAATCCGTCGTCGGATCGGCGACCACCGCCTTGTCCACCCTGGTCCGGGCCGCGGCGCTTTCGGAACCGGTGGGGCGGAGCATCCTGGCGCCGGACACCCCGGCGTCGATCGCCGCCCTGGTCGCGCTGCACTGCGGTGAGCTCGACGTCGCGCAGTCCACATTGGACCGGGCGATCGAGTCGGGTACCGGTGGGCCGCTGCTGCACAACCGGCACCGGTTGTTGGCGGCGTGGCTGCCGCTGGTGCGCGGCGACACGGTGACCGCCCGCGCGAAGCTGCCCGCGACGACCCAGCCTGCGGCGCGCGACCGGCTGTTGGCCACCGCGATCGAGGCGGGTATCGCCAGTCGGGACAACGACATGGCCGCGCTCGCCGCGGCGCGCGGTCAGGCCAGGCAGGCCGTCGCGGAGCACTCGGTCGACCTGTTCGCGCTGCTCCCGCTGGGCGAACTCGTCGTCGCCGCGGCGCGGCTGCGGGACCAGGACTGGATCACGCCGTACCTGACCGAGGCCCGCGAACTCCTGGACCGGCTGGGCAACCCTCCACTGTGGACGTCGATGCTGACCTGGAAGCGCCTGCAGGCGGCGGTGGTGCTGGAGGAGATGTACGACGCGCAGCAGCGCGCCGCGGAGCTGGGCGGCATGGCGCACCACAACCCGCTGGCCGCCGCGCTGGCCGAGGCCGCCCCGGTGTGGTTGCGGATCCTCGACGGCCAGGTGGACCAGGACGAGGTGGAGCGGGTCGCGCGGGCGCTGCACGCGGCCGGGCTCGCGTGGGACGGGGCGCGGCTGGCCGGGCAGGCGGCGATCCGCACGACGGATCGACGCGCGATGCTGGCGTTGCTGGAATGCGCTCGCGCGTTGCAGGGCAAGCCGCCGCGCCCGCGCGCGGTGCGCGGCGCGACGTCGACCGAGAACGATCTGCTCAGCGAGCGGGAGAAGGAGGTCGCCGAGCTGGTGCTCGTCGGCCTGACCTACAAGCAGGTCGGCAAACGCCTGTTCATCTCGGCCAAAACGGTGGAACACCACATCAGCCGCATCAAGCAACGCCTCGGCTGCGCCAACCGCGAAGACCTCCTGAACCGCCTCCGCGAACTCCTCGGCCAACACTGATCCGAGTGAAGGGTGAAGGGCACCTTTCGCCGAATTACTTGGTAGAAGGTGCCCTTCACCTCGTCTTTCGGCGGTTCAGGTGCGTTGGAGTTCCAGGCCGGCGCGGAGGGTGCCGACGATCTCGAACAGGGCTTCCTCGAACCGGTCGCCGACCGTGCGGAGGTTGGCGAAGCCGTGGATCAGGTCCGGGAACCGGCGGCTGATCACCGCCACTCCGGAGTCCGCGAGCCGCTGCGCGTAGGCCTCGCCCTCGTCCCGCAACGGGTCGAACCCGGCCGTCACGACGTACGCCGCGGGCAGGCCGCTGAGGTCATCGGCGCGCAGCACCGACAGCCGCGGGTCCGGGCGGGCATCCATCTCGGGCACGTAGTGGTCCATGAACCAGTCCATGTCGCGGTCGGTGAGCAGGAATCCGGTGCCGAACAACTCCCGCGACCGGCGGCGCGTGGTGGCATCCGCGGCGGGGTAGATCAGCAACTGGAACACCGGCTTGGTCAGTCCCGATCGAGTGGCGTGCAGGGCGACCGAGGCCGCCAGGTTGCCGCCCGCGCTGTCCCCGCCGACCGCGATCGAAGCGCGGTCGGTGCCCAGCTCGTCGGCGTTGTCGAGGGCGTAGCGGTATGCCGCGATGCAGTCGTCCAGAGCGGCCGGGAACGGGAATTCCGGCGCGAGGCGGTAATCCACCGACAGCACCCGGATCCCGGCGTGCTTGGCGAGGAATCGGCACAGGTCGTCGTGGGTGTCCAGATCACCGATGACCCAGCCGCCGCCGTGGTAGAAGACCAGCAGCGGTCCCGGCCCGGTGACCTCTCGCGACCGGTACAGCCGAGCCCGCAGCTCGCCCGCCGCGGCCGGGATCCGCCGGTCGGCTACCACCACGCCAGGCACCGGATCGGCCGAGGTGATCTTGGCCGCGCGGCGCATGCCTTCGCGGGCGATCTCCGGTGTCGCCGCCGCCAACCCGTCACGACCGCCGAGCTGCTGCAGCTTGAGCAGCAGCTGGGCGTCCAGCGCGAGTTCCTGGTCGTCCAGCCGGATCGGCCGCCCCGCGATGAGGCGCCGCGCGGGTTGCGGCAGCGCGAAGACGCCGCGGACCATCGCGGCCTCCAGCATCGGCTGCAACTGTTCGAGGACCTTCGGCATCGGCATGGCCTTCCTGGAAAAGCGGCAGGGCCTGTGGAGGTTACCCGCAGGTATTCGTGGCGCAGGACACCGCTGGGCGGCTTTGACCTCCAGTGAGCTCGAAGTCGTAGCGTGGCGAATGCGTCTCGTGGGAGGCGACAGGTGCGGGGTTCGGGTGAAAGGATCAGTGCATGACGGTGACCGTGGTGGGAATCGGCGGATCGGTCCGGCCGGACTCGCAGTCGGAGCGGGCGCTGCACGCCGCGCTCGCCGGCGCGCGGGAAGCGGGCGCCAAGGTCCAAGCGATCACCGGCAGCAGCCTGGCCCTACCGTTCTACGACCCGCAGGTCACCGAGCGCACCGACAGCGCGCTGGAGCTGGTGGACGCGTTGCGCACCGCTGACGGCGTCATCCTCGCCTCGCCCGGCTACCACGGCACGATCTCCGGGCTGATCAAGAACGCCCTGGACTACGTCGAGGACCTGCGCGCCGATGAGCGCCCTTACCTGGACGGTCGAGCGGTCGGCTGCATCGGCATCGCCTACGGCTGGCAGGCCACCGTCACCACGCTGCAGGCACTGCGCTCCGTCGTGCACTCCCTGCGCGGTTGGCCGACGCCGCTGGGCGGCGCGGTGAATTCGGCCGAAACGCAGTTCGAGGCCGGTGGGGAATGCCTCGACGAGAAGGTCGCAGGCGTGCTGCGCACCATCGGGCACCAGGTCGTCGACTTCGCCAACCGGGGCTGATCCTCTTCCAAGCCCGGCTGCCGCATCCTCTTCGAGGTGCGCGGGTATGCCCCAGGACGCACCCTCGAAGGGACTGCTCGCGTTTGAGGAGGTAACAGAGCTCATGGCGCAGAAAACGGCTTCGAAGAAGGCTCCGATCGCCAGCCCGTTGAACGACCAGGACCAGGACATCACCGGCAAGATCCTGCAGTCGACGCTGCTGGACCTGATCGACCTGCACCTGGTCGCGAAGCAGGCGCACTGGAACGTCGTCGGCAGCCACTTCCGCAACGTGCACCTCCACCTCGACGAGCTGGTCGACGCCGCTCGCGGCTTCGCCGACGACACCGCCGAGCGCGCCGCCGCCATCGGCGTCTCACCGGACGGACGTGCCGCGACCGTCGCGGAGGGCTCCGGGGTGCCGAAGTTCGACCCGAACTGGCGCAGCGATCACGACGTGATCCAGGCGATCACGAACGCCCTGGCGGAACTGATCCGCCGACTCCGGGGCCGCATCGACGAAACGGACAAGACCGACCTCGTCACCCAGGACATGCTGATCAGCATCGCCGCCGAGCTGGAGAAGCAGCACTGGATGTGGCAGGCCCAACTGGCCGGTTGACCGCCAGTCGGCCAGCCGCGGGCGACACCGTGTCCACAGTGGATGTTGGTGTGAGCCGTCCCCGGTCTGGCCCTCGCCGCGGCAGGTAGGCGATTCGCGCGCGAAAGCGCCACCCGCTCCCACCGGGAGGCGGCGCTTTCGCGCGAAATTGCCGACGCCGCAACCAGCGGTGCTTCGCGGTCAGGCGCGGCGGGCCCGCACGTACTGCTTGGGCCAGATGTTGTCCGCGTGCAGGCGGTCGGCGGCGTGCAGCGGCCAGTGCGGGTCGCGCAGCAGCTCGCGGGCGAGCAGCACCGCGTCGGCCGAACCGGACGAGACGATCTCCTCGGCCTGCTCCGGCGAGGTGATCATGCCGACCGCTCCGGTGGGCACGTCCGCCTCGGCGCGGATCTGCCGGGCGAACCGCACCTGGTAACCGGCCCCGATCGGGATGTCCGCCGAGGGCACCGCGCCACCGGTGGAGGCGTCGATGAGATCCACCCCGCGTTCGGCGAGCAGCCGTGCCAACCGCACCGAGTCGTCACCGGTCCATCCGCCGTCGACCCAGTCGGTCGCCGACAGCCGGGCGATCAGCGGCCGGTCCGCGGGCCACGCCGCGCGCACCGCGTCGGTGATCTCCAGCAGCACCCGCACCCGGTTGTCGAAGTCGCCGCCGTAGCTGTCCGTCCGGTCGTTGACCAGCGGGGAGTAGAACTGGTGCGCCAGGTAGCCGTGTGCGAAGTGCAGTTCGACGACGTCGAAACCCGCGGCGTCGGCCCGCCGGGTCGCCGCGGCGAACTGCTCGGGCAGTTCGGCGATTTCGGCTTCGGTCAGGGCGCGAGGCGCCGCCAACTCGCCGAAGGCGTCGCCGGTCGAGCTGACCGTGTCCCAGCCACCCTCCGACTTCGGCACGGTCCGGCTGCCCTGCCACGGCGGGCTGGTGGAGGCCTTCCGCCCCGCGTGCGCGAGTTGCACGCCGGCGGTCGCGCCCTGCTCGTGCAGGAAGTCGGTGATCCGGCGCCACGCCGCGACCTGTTCGTCGTTCCACAGCCCGGTGTCGTGCGGGCTGATCCGGCCCTCGGGGACCACCGCGGTCGCCTCGCTGATGATCAGCCCGGCGCCGCCGGTGGCGAACTGGCCCAGGTGCACCAGGTGCCAGTCGCCGGGCACGCCGTCGACGGCCGAGTACTGGCACATCGGCGCGACCCACGCCCGGTTCCGGATGACGACGTCGCGCAGCTTGATCGGTTCGAAGAGATGGCTCACGGACAACACCGACGCCGCGGCGGAACAAGTTATTCCGCTGCGTCGACCACGTCACAGTCTGAGCAGCAGGGTCTCGAACGCGTTCTCGACCCGTTCGGTGTCGCCGGTGGCCAGCAGGTCGAGCAGCAGGCCGCGCAGCGCGGCCAAGGCCAGCGTCGCCTCGGTGTCGGATCCGCCGAAGGCCTGCCTGAGCTGCGGCAACCACTCGCGGACGCTGGCCTCTCCGAAGCCGTCCCAGGCGCCGCCGTGCGCGTGCAACGACCGCGCGTAGCTCTCGAAGAAGAACCGGACGACGTTGTGGTGCATCGGATCGCTGAGCCACTGCCACAGCGAGCGCAGCGCGTCGGTCCGGTTCGAGCAGTCCTTGAGGGTGTCGGCGAGCAGGCGCAGCTGCACGTCGCGGGCGTGCCGGTGGACCTCCCGGACCAGCTCTTCCTTGGAGCCGAAGAAGTACAGCAGCATCCGAGGGCTGGAGCCGACCGCGGCGGCCAGTGGTCGCAGCGATGTCTCGGACAGGCCGTGCGTCGCGGAGTAGTCCAGGAGTTTCGCGAGCAGTTCGTTGCGGCGGCCGTCATCTCGGTGAGTCATCGTCGCCCTCTGTTCCGCTCCCGGTACCGGCTGCTAGCCTACGAGTGAAACAACTGTTTCACCACTGGAGTTCCGGATGACTTCGACCAGCACTTCCGAGATCACCATTCGCGTCGGCCCCCGCCCCGGTGACCTCGGTGCCGTCCTCGCCATGCACGGTGAGCTCTACGCGCGCGAATACGGCTTCGACGAGCGCTTCGAAGCGCACGTCGCGCACGGTCTCGCCGCGTTCGCCGAAGCACTCGGTGCGGCCCGCGACGAACCAGGGGCCGAACCCGGCTGGCTTTGGGTCGCGGAACGCGATGCGGAAATCGTCGGCACGGTCGCGCTGACCGACGAAGGCGACGGCGTCGGGCAGCTGCGCTGGTTCCTCGTCGATCCGGCGATCCGGGGCGGCGGTGTCGGTCGGAAGTTGTTGCGGGCCCTGCTCGATCACGCGCGGGACCGCGGGTTCAAGCAGGTGAAGCTGTGGACGGTCGACCCGCTGGAGACCGCGGCTCGGCTCTACGTGGATGCCGGATTCCGTTGCACGGAGCGGAATCCGGCCAGGCAGTGGGGGCAACAGCTCGACGAGCTGAGATACGACCTTGAACTGAGGTGACGACCATGCCAACGGCCAGCTGGTCGCGCGTGCTGCACGCGGTGGTCGAATACGTGCGGGTGATGAACGACCTGCACGACCGGTACCTGCTGGCCTGGCCGCCGCAACCCGAGCCGCTGCACTGGGTCCGCTGCGGCGACACCTGGATCCTGCGCGGCGCAGTGCTACCCGAACCACGGGGTAGCGACTGACGCTGACCGGCGAAGCACTGGCCACCGGAGAACTGGCCGCGTTCTGGGGGCCAGGAGCGGCCTGGCTGGTGATCGCGATTGCCGGTGCGGTCGCATCGTTTTTCGGCGGATTCCTGTCGGCGAGAATCGCGGAGCAGTTCTTGGTTCGACTTCGCGCCCGGATATTCGGACATCTGCAGCCGTTGCCGCCGGATTTCTTCGCGCGGCACCAGGCGGGCGATCTCGGCGGACCGCCACCTCGGTGACCGCGCGTTTCTCGCCGAAACCTCGGGGGCCGGAAGCCTCTGGAGGTGGTGTCGGGGTGGTGTGCATCCTTCGGCCATGACGTCGGACGATGTCCACGCCATCCGCTCAGCCACCACCGTGACGTGCCACTACAAGCGCGCCGGTGTGCCACCGCCGGTGGAGATGCTGGAGCGGTTCCGGATGCTGGCCGGGCGGCGGGCCGCCGGACGGGTGCTGGACATCGGTGCGTTCCGCGTCGAGGACCTGCTGCAATACCGGCACGTCTGCTACCTCGCCCTGCTCGGTGCGACGGCGGACCTGCGCAGCGAGCGGGCCGATCTGGCGGTGGAGTTCGTCGAAGCGGACCTCGCGCCGCTGCCCTTCCCGGATGGGGCATTCGACGTGGTGGTCTGCCGATTCGCCTTGTGCAGCACGGAGCAACCGCAGCTCGCCCTCAGCGAGATCAGCCGGGTGCTGCGGCCCGTCGGGCAACTGCTGTTCCTCGAACACACCCGAGCACCCGGCGTGGTCGGGCAGGCGCAGGACCAGGCACAGGAGATGCTGCGCGGCAGTAGGCGCTGCCGCCTGAACGTCGAGGTCCTGGTGCAGCTGCGGCGGGCCGGCCTGGTGGTGCGCCGCGCCGACTGGTTCTGGCCCTCCGCACACGTAAGAGCCCCACTCGTCCAAGGCATCGCCACCCACCCAGACGCCCAGTACGAACGCGAACTGACCTGGCTACGCCAACCCATCCAAAGGCCCGGCCAACCCCAATGGCCAACTCCCCGCTCACACGATTAGGTAGAGGTGAAGGGCACCTTTGACCGAGTAAGCCGGTCAAAGGTGCCCTTCACTCATCGCCCGATCGGGAAGCCGGTCAGGTCAGGCCGACGGCTCGGCGGGCGAAGTGGATCTCGGCTGCGACTTGGCGCAGCGTCTCGGCCACCACCAGTGAGCCGTGGCCCGCGTCGTAGCGGTAGAACTCGAACGGGATCTCCCGCTGCCCCAACCGATCCAGGTAGTTCAGGATCTGCTGGATCGGGCAGCGCGGATCGTTGTCCCCGGCCAGCACCAGCACCGGCGCCCGCACCGCGTCCACGTAGGTGATGGGGGAGGCCGTCCGGTAAACCTCCGGGACCTCCTCCGGTGAACCGCCGAACAGCGCCCGGTCGTAGGCCCGCAGCGGTTCCATCTCGTCGGCGTACGCCGAGACGTAGTCGGCCACCGGCACCCCGGCCACCCCGCCAGCCCACCGCTCCGGCTGCGTCCCCATCGCCAGCAGCGTCAGGTACCCGCCCCAGGAGGCGCCCGCGACCACGCTCAGCGCCGGAGTGGTCAACCCGGCGGCGATCGCCCAGTCGTGCACCCGCGCGACATCGGCCAGCTCGGTCAGGCCCGGACGGCCCTCGATGGCGTCCCGCCAAGCCGAGCCGTACCCGGTCGAACCCCGGTAGTTGATCTCCACCACGGCGAATCCGGCGTCCAGCCACGCCGCTCGGTAGGCGGAGAACCGATCCTCGTCAGCCGCATGCGGCCCGCCGTGCAGGCTGAACACCGTCGGCAGCGGACCGTCCGGGGCGTCCGCCGGGCGCGCCACCAGCGCGTGCACCGAGTCGTTCGGCCCGTGCGGGACCTCCACGAACACGTCGTTGACGGCCTCCGAACCGGGCGCGCGCTCGCCGGGTGGTGTCAGCAGCACCCGGTCCTCGCCCTCCACCGAAACCGTGCGCACCAGCGACGGGGTCGCCGCCGAGGACCACACGTACTCCACCGCGTTGTCGGGGCGAACCGACGCACCCGCCACCGTGCCGGGCGGCGTGGCCAGCTCGGTGAGGGTGTCCTCGGCGAGCTCGTAGCGGTGCATGGTGGTCCGCGCCTGGTGGGTGTGCGCGATCAGCAGCGCCTTGCCGTCCGGATACCAGTCGGCCGAGACCTCACCGGGCAGGTCGAGCTTGATCTCCGCCTCGGTGTCCGCGACGACGTCCCAAACCAGCAGCTCCTCCTTGCCGCGCCGCTCGTGCAGCACCAGCAACCGGGGATCGCCGGTGACCGGCGCGAAGGACAGCGCGTCCAGACCCTTGCCCGGCCCGTCCCACTTCTCGGCGACCTCGGAGCCGTCGATGCGCAGCACCCGCAGCGCCGGATGTCGGCTGTCGCCGTGCTCGGAGTGCGAGATCACCACCATCGACTCGTCCCAGGACATGGCGGCCAGACCGCCGTCCTGTTCGTGCTGGTAGAGCACCTCCGGGCGGCCGCCGTGGGGTGCCACCCACACCGTCACCCCGTCGTCGGTGGACATGCCCAGACCTATCACCGACGCGCCGAGCTCCAGCCCCGCCGGGTAGCCGGGGTGGGTGCCGGGCATGCCGGGCTGCGATCCGCCCGAGCCGAACGGCTCCACCACCCAGCTGCCGAACTCGTCGCCGTCGGTGTCGTCGAACCACCAGATCTGCTCGCCGTTCGCGGACAGCGTGCCGTGGAAAGTCCCTTGTGGACGGTCGGTTACCTGGCGGTGCCCGCCCGACTCCCGATCCCAGGCGTAGATCTCCCAGGTGCCGCTGGAATTCGACACGTACAGGCTGCGCTGCGGCGCGTCCCGCGCCCAGTCGGGCAGCGACACGCGCGGCGCGCTGAACCGCGCCCGCCAGCGGGCCTCCCGCGCCGGATCGTCGAACAGCTTCTCGGGGATCTTCGCCTCGGGGTAGGTGCTCACGCCTCGATACTGCCCGATAACGCCACCACCCGCGGAACTGGACGGCCCTTCGGCGCCGGTCTCGAACGCGGCGTGCGCTCGGGAGCGAAAATCCCGGTTAATCGCTCACGAAACCCAGCACCACACCAGGCGGTTCTGGTCTCAGCCGCGGCGCCGCACTTCGAACAGGAAGCAGCCGAACTCCACTGCCCGGACGTGCACCAGCGCGACCTCCGGATCCAGCAGCAGGTCACCGGCCGTCTGCTCGGACAGGTTGGTCTTGCCGTCGAGCAGGCAGCCACCGAGGATCCGGCCGTCGGATGCGTAGCTGCGCAGCACGCGCCGGGTTCCGCGCAGTTCCTCGGGCCACGCCTGGGAATCGGGTCCGGCGCAGGTTTCGGCGTGGATGAACACCGGCCCGACCTCCTCGTACGCGCCCGGGTCGACCCCGGTGTCGCGTGCCCAGCGCCGCAGCGGCGCGTAGGCGACCAGCGCGATCCGCTCGCCCGGCCGACTGCGGCGCAGGCAGCACCGCAGCGGCTCGCCGTACTCGTCGTCTTCGATGCGGATGGACGGTTCGCGCCCGGCGTCGTCGAGCTTGCGGAGTTCGTCGAGCACGCTGGATTCGATGGGCGAAACGCGGAAGGTCATGCCGCAATGCTCGCCGCCGGACCTAGGTCGACGCTGGCGGAAAACGGCCGTCCAACCGAAATCAAGATAGGCCGGAATCAAAAGAGGCCTTGGCCGGAAACCCGGCCAAGGCCTCTCTCGCTGTCGGGGTGGCGGGATTTGAACCCACGACCTCTTCGACCCGAACGAAGCGCGCTCCCAAGCTGCGCCACACCCCGATCTTCCAGCGGTGAACATATCGGGTGCTCGTCCAACCGCCGGATCACAGTCTAGCGGACGCCTTCCCCTGCTCCATACGGGGTCCTCTTCGAGAAGTTCTCGCTGGTAGCAGCGGGCTTTTCGGTGCGGGGCAAGAGCGTCAGCAGGCTGGCCTCGGGTGGGCAGGCGAACCGCACCGGCGCGTACGGGGAGGTGCCCAGCCCGGCCGAGACGTGCAGGTGCAGGCGCTCGCCCCAGGTGGATGCGCCACGGGCCCGCGACCGGTCCAGCTCGCAGTTGGTCACCAGCGCGCCGTAACCGGGCAACCGCAGCTGCCCACCGTGGGTGTGCCCGGCCAGCACCAAGTCGTAGCCGTCCTCGGCGAACGCGTCCAGCACCCGGGGCTCGGGGGAATGGGTGACGCCCAGCCGCAGCTGGACGTCGGCCGGTGCGGGCCCGGCGATCAGGTCGTAGCGGTCCAGGTGCAGGTGCGGATCATCGAGTCCGGCCAGGTGGATCCGCATCCCGGCGACCTCGATCTCGTGCCGCCGATGCGTGGCGTCCAGCCAGCCGCGTTCGGTCATCGCCGCGCGCAGGTCGCGCCACGGCAGCGGTTGCCCGTGGATCCGCTTGGCCTTCTTCGACGGCAGCAGGTAGCGGGCCGGGTTCTTCGCGGTCGGCCCGTAGTAGTCGTTGCTGCCGAAGACGAACACACCGGGCCGGTCCAGCAGCGGGCCCATCGCGCGCAGCGCGGCGGGCACGGCCTGGGGGTGCGCGAGGTTGTCGCCGGTGTTGACCACCAGGTCGGGCTCCAGTTCGGCGAGCCGGGCCACCCACCGCTGCTTGGACCGCTGGTTCGGGGTCATGTGCAGGTCGGAGATGTGCAGGACCCGCAGCGGGGCGGCGTCCTCGGCGAGCACCGGCAACGTCACCTGGCGCAGCGTCCAGTGGCGCCGTTCGACAGCGGCCGAGTAGGTGACCGTCGCGGCGCCGAGAGCGCCCGCGCTGAGCAGAATCCGCCCGAACTTGTTCACCCCACCAACCCTACGACGACTCGCGGCCCAGCGACTCGGCGCCCGCGTCGGCAGCGCGATAATCACCGCATGGCCGAGCTCAAGGACAAGCTGCGGGCGGACCTGTCCGCTGCGATGAAGCAACGCGACACCGTCGTTACCGGAGTGCTGCGGATGGCGCTGGCCGCCGTCAGCAAGGAGGAGGTCGCCGGGAAGAAGGCGCGCGAGCTCTCCGAGGAGGAGGTGCAGCGGGTACTGAACAAGGAGGCCAAGAAGCGCGACGAGGCGGCCGAGGCGTTCCGCGCCGCCGGGCGTGCCGAGCAGGCGGCGGCCGAACTCGGCGAGGCCGAGATCCTGCGGCGCTACCTGCCGAAGCCGCTCGGCGACGACGAGTTGGCGCAGCTGGTCTCCGACGCCGTCGCCGAGGTCGAGGGCGAACTCGGCGAGCGGCCGGGGCTGAAGCAGATGGGGCAGGTCATGAAGGCCGCGAACGCCAAGGTGGCGGGCCGCGCCGAAGGCGGCAAGGTCGCCGCCCTGGTCAAGGCCCAACTCGCCAACTGACGCTCCCAAGAGCCTGCCGCTGAACTAGATCCGCGCTGCGTTCCGGCCCGCGTTCGGGTGAGAGGTGAAGGGCACCTTTCGCCAAGTTACTTGGTAGAAGGTGCCCTTCACCTCGCCGACTCGGCGTCGTGTTGGTCGCCGGTGGCGTTGCGGCGCCAGTAGGTGAGGGCGTAGAGGTGGCGCCGGTCCAGGCCGAGGTTCTGTTGGCAGTGTTCGCGCAGTTGGTGGACTACGTCGGCCTCCGCGCCGATCCACACGTGCGGGTTCGCGCCGAGGTCGGCTGATCGCAGCGCGTCCACGAGCAGCGTGCTCTCGCCAGCCGGGACGCCGTCGCGGTGCAGCCAGTGCCAGACCACTTCGGCCGCCGAGGTGATCGGCTGTTCCTCTGCGGCGTCGGCGACCTCGGCGAACACCCGCACGCGGGCGTGGGCGGGCAGCTCAGCCAGGATTGCCGCGATGGCGGGCAGCGCGGTCTCGTCACCGATCAGCGTGAGCGGGTCGGCGTCCGGCTGCGGGCGGTACGCCGGGCTGGGGCCGACCGTGACGATCTGCCCGCCGGGCGCGGCCTGCGCCGCCCAGGTGCTGCCTGGCCCGTCGTGGTCGTGCACGACGAAGTCGATCGCCAGCTCCTGCCGCCGCGGGTCGAACGAGCGCACGGTGTAGGTGCGCTGCCGCGGCTGCTGCTCGCGGGGCAGCGCGAAAACCTCGGCGCGGGTGCGGCCCACCGGCATCGGCTGGCCGGGTTGCGGCAGGCACAGCTTGATCCGCTGGTCGCTGCCGTTGCTGACGAAGTCCGAGAGCTCCGATCCGCCGAGCGTGACGCGCACCATCCGCGGTGTGATCCACTCGGTGGCCCGCACGTCCAGCAGCCGATATCGGGACCGCGCGCGCCTGGTGCTCGCCTGCATGCTCGTCACACACCGAGTCTAAAGAGCCGACCTCGTCCCCCATGGTGAGTGGCGATTTCGCGCGGAATCGCCCGGACAGCGGAATCGCCCGGACAGCGGAATCGCCCGGACAGCAGTGCGGGCGCCTTCGGTGCTCGAAGACGCCCGCACTGGTCGATCAGGGTGGGAATATGCCCGGTGGCAAGGCCGGTGGTCGGGGCCGATCCGGTGGTTGGCCGGGTGGCGGTTGCTGCGGTGGGCTGGGCGGTGGCCGCTCCGCCGACGGCGGTGGCACGTAGCCGGTGCTAACCGAGATCGTCACGACCTCGCCGGGCAGCGCGAAGCCGCGCGGCGTCTGGCTGGTCACGATGCCCTGCCTGCGCTCGCTGTTCACCGAGCGCTCCTGGACCTTGTAGCCCGCCTTCTGCAGCGTCTCGGTGGCCCGCTTGGCCTCCATGCCGACGACGTTGGGCACCTGGAACTCGTCGCCGCCGTTCTCGTAGCGGTCCGTGGTCGCCGGCAGCGGCGCCACCGGCAGGCCTTCGTGGATGACGTTCATCGCGTCGAAGAAGGTCCGCGCGGGCACCTTGCCGCCGTAGATGTTGCCGCCGTTGACCCCGCACAGCCGTGGCGGATCGGTGTCGCAGATGCCCTGCGGTGAGGTGCCGTCGCTGAAGGTCAGCACCGCACCCGCGAACTGCGGGGTGGCGCCGATGAAGCCAGCGGACTGGTGCGCTTCGGTGGTGCCGGTCTTGGCGGCCAGCGGACGGTTCCAGCCAGCCGCGCTGGCCGCCGCCGCAGCGGTGCCGCCGGGCAGGTCGTCGCGGCTCATCCCGACCGCCATGGCGTTCGCCAGGCCGGTGTCCACGGCCTGTTCGCACGGTTCCTCGGTGATCGAGACCGGGTTGCCGTTGCGGTCCAGGATCTGCTCGATCGGCGTCGGCGGGCACCACACGCCGCCGCTCATGATCGTGGCGGCGACGTTGCTGAGCTCCAGCGGACTGGTCGGCGAGTAGCCGAGCGTGAAGGCGCCGATGTTGCGCTGCTTGACCTGGTCGGCCTGGGACAGGCCGTTGGAGCCGTTCGGCGCGAGCGGGTCGCCGGACGCGGTGTTGTTGAGCAGCGTCTGGCGCATGCCCAGCCGCGCGGCCATGTCCACCGTCGGGGCCAGCCCGACGCGTTCCTGCAGTGCGACGAACGCGGTGTTCGGCGAGGTGGCCAGCGCCATCTGCAGGGTGCGCGGCCCCGGCGCCACACCTTCGGCGTTGCCGACGGTGTAGGGCGCCGTGCCGTTCTTGTACACCGCGGACGTGTAGGAGCCGGGGGCTTGGATGGTGTTGTAGATGCCCATCCCCTTCTCCAGCGCGGCGGCCGAGGTGAACACCTTGTAGACCGATCCGGCACCGAACTTGACCACCCCGCTGGGCAGCGCGTACGCGGTCTGCCCCTTGGCGGCGTCGATGCCGAAGTCGCGGTTGGCGACCAGCGCGCGGACCCGGTGCTTGTCCCGGCCGGGCTCCACCACGCTCATCACGTTGGCGACGCCCCTGGTCATCTTCGGGACGCCGCGTTCGGCGGCGGTCTTCGCCGCGTCGGTGGCGCGCTTGTCCATGGTGGTGCGGATCGTGTAGCCGCCGCGCTTGAGCTGCTCCTCGGTGAACCCGGCGCGTTCCAGGTAGTCGATGACGTACTTGCAGAAGAACCCGTCCGAGGGCCCGGCGCCGACGCAGCCGTTGGGGATGCCGCGCAGCGGCTGCACCAGACCCAGCGGTGCGTTGCGGGCTTCTTCGGCGGCCTGCGGGGTGATGCGGCGCTGGTCCTCCATCGCCTTGATCACCAGGTTGCGGCGGTTGAGCGCCTCGCCGGGGTTGCTCTCCGGGTTCAGCGAGCTCGGGCTGTTGACCATGCCGGCCAGCAGGGCGGCCTGCGCGATGGTCAGCTGGTCGGGTGTGGTGTCGAAGTAGGTGCGGGCGGCTGCCGCGATCCCGTAGGCCTGGTTGCCGTAGGGCACCACGTTGAGGTAGCGGGCGAGGATCTCTTCCTTGCCGATCTGCTTCTCCACCTGAAGCGCGATCCGGATCTCGCGCAGCTTGCGCGCCGGGGTCTGCTCGATGGCCTTGGCCTGCTTGACCGGGTCGTCGGCGGAGACCACGTGCACCAGGTAGTTCTTCACGTACTGCTGGGTCAGCGTGGAGCCGCCCTGCGCGATCTCGCCGGACATCTGGTTGGTCACGGCGGCCCGGACGGTGCCCGCCCAGTCCACGCCGTGGTGGTCGAAGAACCGGCGGTCCTCGATCGCCACGATCGCCGCTTTCATGGTGTCGGCGATCTGGTCCGGCGCCGCCGGAGTTCGGTTCTGGTCGAACAGATACGCGATAGGCCGCCCATCTTTATCTGTGACCGTCGTCACAAGAGGCGGTTCCTTGGTCATCAGATCGGTCGAGATGCTGTTCACCGCATCGCTGGCGCGGTTGGAGACCACTCCCAGTGATCCCGCGGCCGGGAACAACAATCCGGCCACCAGCACGCCAGCCAGCACACACAGACCGAATAGCTTCAGCAAGCCGTCTCGGACACGCACTTCGCCAGAGTAAATCCGGACTCGTTCGTGACGGAGTGTCACGGCCAAGATCCGCCCGATGTGATGAGCCCGAAAGATAACGGAGCGACAACCGTTGGTTGGTTGTGGAACCGGTGGGCTCTAAAGTCCGTCTACGTCCAGCGACAGCACTGTTGTGGTCGAAGCAGTTCTGAGCACAACATCCGGTGCCGGGGGGCTCCGGACGAAATACAGTCGCCGACGATCCAGTGAGGAGCTGGGGGAACTCTATGTTCGAGCAGGGGGACTGGCGGGTTAACGCCGCATGTCGTGACCAGAATCCGGATCAATTGTTCGTTCGCGGAGCTGAGCAGCGCAAGGTGCGAATGGTTTGCTTCGGCTGCCCGGTCCGCACCGAGTGCCTCAGCGAGGCGCTCGACAACAAGATCGAATTCGGTGTGTGGGGCGGAATGACGGAGCGGGAACGGCGGGCGCTGCTGCGCCGTCGGCCCGACGTCCGCAACTGGCGAGAATTGCTGGAAGCCGCCCGGCAGGATTATGCCGATTTCACCGAGTACCAAGTCAGCTAGTCCATTCGGAGTCGGGCCGGGCAATTCGTCACCGCGGATTGCCCGGCCCGACACCTGTTATTCACCGGCCAGGCGGCGGCCGATCTCCCGCAGCCCGTCCAGGTCGTGCACATCCGACGGCAGCGCCGGAACTCCGACCAGCGGCACCTCCGGGTGCGCGCGGGTGAACCGGGCCAGCAACCGCTTCTCGCGCTCGGCCACCGCGACGCGGTCGGCGTGCACCCGCAGCACCGCCGCGGCCAGCGGCGCCGAACCGGTCATCTCGATCTCCTCGGCGGCCGATACCGCCCGCGGCCCGGCGAGCCCGGCGAAGACCGGGTGGGTGCGGTTGGCCACCAGCCCGACCAGCGGCATCTGCTCCCCGGCGAGCCGCTCCACGAAGTAGGTGGCCTCCCGCAGCGCGTCCGGTTCCGGCGCGGCGACCACCAGGAACGCCGTGCCCGGGGAGCGCAGCAACCGGTAGGTGTGGTCGGCCCGTTCCCGGAACCCGCCGAAGGTCGAGTCGAAGGCCTGCACGAAAGCGGCGGCATCGGTGAGCAGTTGGCCGCCGATGATGGTGGAGACCGCCTTGGCGAACATCCCGAATCCGGCCCCGACGAGCTTGCGCAGCCCCTTGCCGCCGACCCGCGCCGGACTGGACAGCATCTTGATCAGCCGACCGTCCAGCACGGTGGACAACCGCTGCGGCGCGTCCAGGAAGTCCAGCGCCGACCGGCTCGGCGGGGTGTCCACCACGATCAGGTCCCACGAGCCGGAGGCGGAGAGCTGGCCGAGCTTCTCCATCGCCATGTACTCCTGCGTGCCGGAGAACGACGTGGAAATCGTCTGGTAGAAGTGGTTGTTCAGGATCTGCTCGGCGCGGTCCTGCCCGGCGTGCGCGAGCACCATGTCGTCGAAGGTGCGGCGCATGTCCAGCATCATCGCGTTGAGATCACCGGCCGGTTCGAACCCGTCGATCACCACCTGCTTCGGTTGGTTGCCGAGTTCGCGCAGTCCCAGGGCCTGCGCGAGCCGTTTGGCCGGGTCGATGGTGAGCACCACGGTCTTGCGACCGCGTTCCGCCGCGCGCACCGCGAGGGCCGCCGCGGTGGTCGTCTTGCCGACGCCGCCGGAGCCGCAGCAGACGACGATGTGCGTGTTCGGGTCGTCCAGCAACGCGTCGATGTCGACCTGCGCGGGTCGCAACGGTTCGCTCATCGGGGGCTCCGGATGCCGTGTTCGGTGAGTACCTCGGCGAGTTCGTAGAGCTCGGCGACGTCGATACCGGCGGTGAGGTCGGGCAACGAGACGCTGGGCAGATCGGTGGCGGCCAGCTGTCGGCGGGCGTCGTCCTCGGCGCGGGCCCGGATGGCGTGCTCGATCGTCTCGTGCACCAGCCCGCCCAGGGTTTCGCCGTCCACGTGCAGCCCGGCCGCGGCCAGGCCGGTGCGCACCCGTGTCGCGTCCACCCGGCCGTCCGCGGCGGCGACGACCGAGCGGGGCGGCAGCCGGTTGGGCCGGACCCGGTTGAACACCACCCCGCCCGGCCGCAGGTCGGCGGCGTCGAGTTCGGCGACGGTGTCCAGGGTCTCCCGCACCGGCAGTTCCTCCAGCAGCGTCACCAGGTGCACGACGGTGTCGCTGGAGTGCAGCAGGCGCACCACCCCGTCGCTGTGTTCCCGGATCGGCCCGACCTTGGCCAGGTCGGCCATCGCGCGGGTGACGTCCAGGAACTTCACCACCCGGCCGGTCGGCGGCGCGTCGACCACCACCGCGTCGTAGACGTAGCGGCCGTGCTCATCGGTGCGGCCGACGCATTCCTTGATCTTTCCGGTGAACAGCACGTCGCGCAGACCTGGCGCGAGCGTGGTGGCGAACTCGATCGCGCCCATCTTGCGCAGCGTGCGACCGGCGAAGCCGAGGTTGTAGAACATCGACAGGTACTCCAGCAGCGCCGCCTCGGCGTCGATGGCCAGCGCGCGGAGCTCGCCGCCGCCGGGGGCCGCGGCGATCCACTCCTCGGCGTAGGGCAGCGGTGCGGTGTCGAAGAGCTGGGCGATGCCCTGCCGCCCCTCGACCTCGATCAACAGCACCTTGTGACCGCCGGTGGCCAGGGCGAGGGCCAGTGCGGCGGCGACGGTGGTCTTGCCGGTGCCGCCTTTGCCGCTGACCACGTGCAGTCGGGCCTTGTTCAGTTCCCCGTCCCAGTCGGTCACACGGTCAGCGTATGTGGCGAGTTCTGGAAATGTCTGCCGGTCGTGAACTCGGCCGTCTGCGGAGCTCGACGGTGCGCCAGCCGGATCAGCGCAGGACGCGTTCGACCAGGTCGCGAACGCCCGCCCGCAGTCGTGCCCAGCTGCAGTCGGCCGCGCGGCGGGCGAAGTTGAGATCGGCGTCGACCACCGCCAGCAGGGCGTGCGCCAGGGGAACCACCGGACCGCAGTCCGGTCGCGCCTGGTAATGCTGGTGAGAACAGGGATTTTCACTCCCGAGCACGCACTGCCGAGCCGCCATCCGCACGCCTTCTAAGCTGCACGCATGCAGAAGTGGGAGTACGCGACGGTTCCGCTGTTGATCCACGCGACCAAGCAGATCCTCGACCAGTGGGGCGAGGACGGTTGGGAGCTGGTCACCGTTCTGCCCGGTCCGACCGGTGAGCAGATGGTGGCCTACCTGAAGCGGTCGAGGGAGGCCTGACATGGGTCGGTGGACTGATCGACTCGCGGAGCTCGGGATTCCGCTGCCGGAGGTCGTGAAACCAGTCGCGGCGTACGTGCCCGCGGTGCGCACCGGTTCGCTCGTCTACACCGCCGGTCAGGTGCCGATGGTCGCCGGTGAGGTCGCGGCGACCGGCAAGGTCGGGGCGGAGATCAGCCCGGCGGAGGCCAAGCAGCACGCCGGGATCTGCGCGCTCAACGCGCTCGCCGCGGTGGACGCGCTGGTCGGCCTGGACTCGGTGGTCCGGATCGTCAAGGTGGTCGGGTTCGTGGCCTCGGCGGAGGGCTTCACCGGCCAGCCCGCGGTGGTCAACGGGGCATCCGAGTTGCTCGGCGAGATCTTCGGGGAGGCCGGTCAGCACGCCCGCTCCGCGGTGGGCGTGGCGGAATTGCCGCTCGGCGTGCCCGTCGAGGTGGAACTGATCGTCGAGGTCGAATGAGCGGCAGTCCCTGAAATGTCGAAAGTGCGCGGTTTGACTTGGTCGCGACGCCAGGTCGCCGCCAGGCACCGCGGCGTCGCCCGGTTTCGGGTGACGCCGCGTTTTGTTCGCGTCACGGTCGGTCGTTGGTGGATACCGCGATCGCGTTTTCGATGGCTGGGCCGCGAAGCGCTGCGCGCGCCCAGTACGCTGCGATCATCCTTTGCTTGAGTTCGTCGGATCCGGCTAACCCAAATAGGGGAATATCGATTCCAGAGTGTTGCGAAAAGACCGTTCGAGGGCTTGATTGATCAGGTCTACGCGGCCAAAGTTCACCTGGACGGGTGCAGCTGAAAGCCGGGGGGCACGAGCGACACCCGCATCGACGTAGTACTGAGGCTGGGAGGGGCCGACGTGGCGGCGCGCGAAACCGATCTGCTGTGTCACGAACTACTGCTTCGACTCGCTGGTCGGTTGCCCGACCGGCACCTGTGGCGCTACCGCGACTGGCTGGCTGGCGACGCCGCCGACGTGGTCGCCAGGCTGCTGCCGGGCAGCCTCGTCCGAGAGCGCATCGCGCTCGACGACGCCGAACACCGACTGCTCTCCCACGCGCTGCTGCCGCGGGGCGCCGACCCCGCGATGGTCAACGCCGTGCTGCCCGCGGACCCCGACACCGCGCCGCGGTACGCGTTCAGCACCGAAGGACCCGCGGACGCCGGCAGCGACTCCGGGGCACTGGTGCTCGGCGCCACGCTGCGCGGTCGGTCGGGGGTCCGCGAAGTGCGCAGCAGCTGGCGCAGCGGCGAGGACAGCGCACCGAAGCGGGTCGTGCTGGTGACCGCCTCCGCCGACGTCGTCAGCCTCACCGGGGAGATCCAGCGCGTCCTGCGGGCGCTCGGCGAACTCGATCCCTGCGTCGAGGTTCTCCCGCCGGACCTGGAACCGACCGAGTACCACCACACCGCGCTCGACGAGTCGGTGCTGGTGTGCACGGGAGCTGAAGAACTTGCCGCCCGCCGATGAGCGGCGGACATCCGTGAAGGAGGCGTGCGTGGTGGACGTGGCTGAGGGCGCCGGACCAGTGGACCGGCTGCACAACCTCTTGCTGGCCATGACCGGACGGGTGGACGACGACGGGATCGACTCCGCCCGGGAACTGCTCGGCATCGGCCAACCGGACGCCGCAGCCGAGTTCCTCGCCGGCTGCCTGCTGGCTGGCCGGATCCCGGTGACCTCGAACGAGCAGTACCACCTGCGCCGTGTGCTCGATGAGACCCGGTCGGTGCACAACCTGGCGGACCGGCTGGAAGTGGTGGACTCGGTGCCGCCCGAGGAGCACCGGTTCGGCGAGCCGCACGAGGCCGACGACGATCTGGTGGCGGCGCTGGGCTCGATCACCGGGCGGCTGCAGGGTGTGCGCGGCCTGTGGTGCGCTTCGCGGACCACGCCGGCGGGGGCCAGCTATGCGGCCGTGCCGCAGCGCATCCTGCTCGCCGAGGTCGGTTCGGACGGCTCCACCTCGGCGGTGGCCTACCAGCTGATCGAGGCGCTGCGGCGGGCGGGCGTCAACTGCTCGGTCGAGGTCTTCGACAGCGGCGCTGAGCTGCCCGAATACCACCGGGACGCGCTCGCGGCGGCACACCGGGTGCGCCTGAAGTTATCCGACCAGCAGAGCGCGCCAGCGATCGCCGACCGCCGGTACAGCGCACCCGCCGAGGAGGCGCAGCGCCCGGCGCCGCGGGAGGAGCCGAAGCGACCCGCGGCGCAGGCGGAACCGAAGCGGCCTGCCGAGGAGCAGCGCGCGGCGGAGCCGCAGCGCCGGGAGCGTCCGGTGGCGGAGAACCCGGCGGAGCCGGAGCGTTCGCCCCGGCAGCCCGCGCAGCCGACGGCGGCGCAAGCCGCTGCGCCGGAGGCGAGCAGCATGCGGGTGCCGCCAGCGGTCGATGCGAAGCTGACCGACCGCGAACGCAACCTGCTGCGCAAACTGCACGAGGAACTAGCGCAGCGCGAGCAAGACCGGTCCGGACCCCGGCGGTCGGGCGGCGAGGACGGCTGGACGTCGACCATGCCGGGCGGCACCGGCGGATTCCCGCCGATCGGTGCGGCCCCGGCCAACAACCAGGCCTACACCCCGCAGCAGCAGCGTTCCTGACGCCGACCGGCCCGTACCGCGCGAAGCCGCGTCCTGCTGCTTTCGCTGCGAGCACGGGATCGCGCATCACGGGGTGTCATGCTGCCTGCCGGACGTCGGCGAGGAGCTGTTGCAGGTGCAGGCCGCGGCGCACGTCGCAGGGATGCTCCAGGTGCCCGTCGCGGATCATCGCGAGCAGGTCGTCGAGCATGCGCGCGTAGCACTCCCGCGCCGCCGTTCGGCGACCGACGAGCGGTGCGTGCCCGTGCTGGCCGTACGCGGCGAAGTCGACCACCGACGGCTGCACCGGCATCCGCAGCGACAGCGTCAGGGTGCTCGTCGCGCCCCCGGCGTGGCCGAACACGATCTGCCAGAGGTCGTCGTCGCCGCGGTGCGCGTAGTGCACCACCTCGATCTGGCCGAGGGCGGCGTCGAGCAAGTCGATCGCATGCGGGCCTGCGTCGATCAACGCGCCTTCCTGCTGCCGCCACTCGGACGCGGCGTAATCGCCTGCCAGCAGGCCGCCCGCCAGCCACCGCCCGGTGCCGCCCTGCCAGCCGCCGACCTCTCGCAAACCCGCCAACCAGTCCTGGACCTCGGGCGCGTACCGGCGGGTGAGCATCAACAGGGCCGCCACCCCGGCGTCGTCCACCGCCTGGACGATCTCGCGCGCGCCAGCCGGATCGGCGGCCAGCGGCTTCTCCAGGACCAAGTGCTTGCCCGCCCGTGCCGCCTGCGGCGCGAACTCGGCCTGCACCGCAGGCGGCACCGCGAACGCCACCGCGTCAACGGATTCCAGCAGTTCGTCGAAGCCGTCGGCGACGGTGGCCCGGTACGGCTCGGCGAAGGTCTTGGCCGCATCCGGCCGCCGCGCCCACACCGCCGCCAACCGCGTCGCTGGATGTGCGTACAACCCCGGGCCGTGCACCCGGTGGGCCCAGGGACCGGCTCCGACCACGCCGACCCGAAGTACTTCCTCCATGCCGCCATCGTGCGTTGCCGCACTGCGGTTCCTGCGGTTGGGGGGTCCGACAGCGCCGATCGGGCCGGTGCGACGGTGCGCCCTCCGCGGGATCCGGCATACATGATGTCGGGGATCCCGGAGTCGAGATCGCCCGGGGTGCGGGGTGTCCCCGCACAGGCACTGCCCGAGGTTCCGCTACCCGCACCGCAAAGCAAAAGAGTTAAGACAGGCTTTGAACCACTTTCTTGCGGCTTTCCGGCATAGGGTGGCTCGCATGGTTTTGCTGCCCGAAGACCGGTCCTTGCCAACGGGATTCGTGCCCGAGACGCCTCCTCAGCAAGTGGTCGAGCCGAAGGACGCGGCCACCGTGATGCTGCTCCGCGACGGTGCGGCGGGGCTGGAGGTGTTCCTGCAACGTCGGGTGAAGGGCATGCCGTTCGCGGGTGGCATGACCGTCTTCCCCGGTGGCGGCGTCGATCAGCGCGACGCGGACACCTCGGTGTCCTGGAGCGGACCGGACGCGGCCTGGTGGGCCGACCGGTTCGACTGCTCGCCGGAGTTGGCGCGTGCGCTGGTCTGCGCGGCAGTGCGCGAGACGTTCGAGGAATCCGGCGTGCTGCTGGCCGGGCCGGACTCCTCGACCGTGGTCGGCGACACCTGCCGGTACGCCGAGGCGCGCGCCGGGCTGGTCTCCCGCGAGCTGTCGCTGGCCGAGTTCCTCGCCGACGAAGGTCTGGTACTGCGCGCCGACCTGCTGCGCCCGTGGGCGGACTGGGTGACCCCGGAGCGCGAGCCGCGTCGCTACGACACCCGGTTCTTCCTGGCCGCGATGCCGGTCGGGCAGCGGGCCGACGCGGTCACCTCGGAGGCGGCCGAGGCGTACTGGGCCACCCCGGAACAGGCGCTGGAGGACTTCCGGCAGGGCCGCTGCCACTTGCTGCCGCCGACCCAGGTCACGTTGGGCGAGCTCGCCGAATGCGCCAGCCTGTCGGCCGCACTGGCAGCCGAGCGGGTTCTGGACAAGATCACGCCGAGGCTGGTGCGGCGGAACAACCGGTGGCACGCGCTACTACCGGGCGACCCAGGATTCGAGGAGGCGAAGTGATGGAGCACCCCGCCTACGGTGCGCTTCGCCCGGTCACCCGGTACGCGTCGGTGCTGCTGGCGCAAAACCCGTCGCCGATGACGTTGGAAGGCACCAACACCTGGGTGGTGCGCGAGCCGGATTCGGGCGACTGCGTGGTGATCGATCCTGGTCCGGCCGATGCCGAACACCTGCGCCTGGTGGCTGACCACGGTCCGGTGTCGCTGGTGCTGCTCACCCACCACCACAGCGACCACACCGGAGGCGTCGCGCGGTTCGCGGAGCTGACCGGGGCACCGGTGCGGGCATTGGATCCCGCGCTGTGCCGGGGCGCGGAAGCGCTCCGCGACGGCGAGATCGTCAAGGCCGGTGGCGTGCAGCTGCGCGTGATCGCCACCGCGGGCCACACCGCCGACTCGGTGTGCTTCGTCGCGGAGCACGACGAACCGGCGGTGTTCACCGGCGACAGCGTGCTCGGCCGGGGGACGACGGTCGTCGCGCACCCCGACGGTCACCTGGGCTCCTACCTCAAGTCCCTGCGGCTGCTGGCCGAGCTGCCGACCGGTCTGCGGGTGCTGCCCGGCCACGGCCCGGAACTTCCCGACGTCCGGGCGATCGCGGCGGCCTACCTGGAGCACCGCGGGCAGCGGCTCGACCAGGTCCGCGCGGCCATCCGCGAGCAGGGGCCGAACACCACACCGCGCCAGGTGGTGGAGGTCGTGTACGTCGATGTGGACCGCTCGGTGTGGCCCGCCGCCGAACTCACCGTGCAAGCCCAACTCGCCTACCTGCGCGAACAGGGCGAGCTCAGCTGAGCGAAGCGGAACTCCCATCCGGCGGTTCCAGCCGAGAGCCCCGGAATACATGAGTCGCGGATCGGCGTCCGAGTCCCGTCTTTGAAGTGGCCGTGTCGGGCCGACCGCCGCGGGTGGGGGGGATTTCGTGCGAAATCGCCGTTTCCCGAAGGAAAGCTCTCAGGAGCCCTTGGGCATGAGCACGTAGTGCAGGTCGGCGCCCGTTGGGTCGGGTTCGGCGCCGGTGAGCACCGTCGAGCGGCGCGTGCCGGAGCGCAGCCCGATGCGGACGGTTCGCGCGCCGAAGGCCTGCAACGCATCGGCGAGGTATCGGGGCTGGTAGGCGGTGGTGAAGCGGTCACCGCGCACGGTCGCCTTCACCGCCTCCTCGGCCTCGCCGAACTGCGGGTCCATCGCGCGCACCCGGACCTCGCCGTCGCCGACGTCCAACAGCACCGTGCCCTGCGCCCCGGCGAACGGCGTGACGCGCCGCACCGCGCCGCCGAGGTCGGCCGCGGCGATGTCCACTGCGCCGTCGAAGGCGTCCGCGAGGTGCCGCTGCTCGTTGGGGAACGGCGCGTCCAGCACCGTGCTGCTGACCTCGGCCGACGGCCAGCTCATGCCCACCCGGTCGGCGTCGGCGTGCAGCACGACCTCGGGGCCGTCGGCCTGCTTGGCGAGCTCCATGAGCAGGTTCGCGGGTACCAGCACGTCGAGCTCGTCGACTTCGGGATGCCACGGCAGGCTCACCACGGCCATCCGGAACCGGTCGGTGCCGACGAGGACGAGTCGATCACCGCGCTGCCTGACGTGCACCCCGGTGAACACCGGCAGGGCATCGTCGCGGGACGCGGTGGCCGCCGCGACCGCGGCCAGCGGCAGCAACGCGCTGTCCAGCGCTCCGACGCGCGGCGGAGCGTCGCGCACCCCGGGGTGCGCGAGCAGGTCGAGCAGCGGGAGCGCGAAGCGCGCGTTCGGCGTGCGCAGCGCGAGCTTGCGGCCTTCGACAACCAGCCGGACCTCCGGGCTGTCGAGGTTGCGCAGCGTCTCGGCGAAGGGGCGGGCTGGCACGAGCACCTGCCCGTCGGTGTGCGCGCGAGCCGCGCGGCGCAGCCGGATGCCGCGTTCCCGATCGGTGCCCGCGAGCACCACACCGTCCGCGGTGGCCTCGACGAGGATGCCGCTGAGCACTGGGTCGAGCACCCGTCCCGGCAGCAGTCGAACAAGATCGGCCGCTGCGTGCGCCAACGTGCGGGTCGGTGCGGTGACATCAAGATCCATGCTCGGCACGCTAGCCACGCACCCCGACACGACAGGTGCTCAGACGCCAGCGAGGGAGACGTCGTGGCGGGATGACGCGGGGATGAGCGTGCGGCGGCGCAGCCACAGCGCCACCGCGACCGCCACGCCGAACGCGCTCGCGACCAGGAACGCCGCAGGAGGTCCGCTGAGCTCCACCAGCTGGCCGCTGATCGATTGGCCCACCGCTGAGCCCAGCGTCACCGCGGTGATCACCCAGCCGAACGCCTCGGTGGCGGTGCCCTTCGGTGCGGCGATCTCGATGGCCACCGAGTGCGCGGTGGACTGCGGCGTGATCAGACTGCCCGCCACCAGCAACGCCAGGCACAGCCCCCACAGCGTGCTCGGCACGGCCAGCAGCGTGATCAGGGCGGCGAAGCCGAACAGCAGGGCGGGCAGCCGCAGGTGCATCGGCCGCGGCCACGGGCGCAGCCCGTAGACGATTCCGACGGCCACCGAACTGACCGACAGGACGCTCAGCAGCAGGCCACCGGCGGTGGCGTGTCCCGCTTGCACGGCTGCGGCGGGCACCCCGACCTCGATGAAACCGATCAGGATGCCGAAGCCCAGCGCGGCGAGCGCTACGGTCCGCATCCCCGGACTGGCGATCGCGCCGAGCAGGCTGCCGTCGGCGCGCTCGGTGGGCTGCGGGCGGTGACCGCGGGCGGCGGGCGTGGTGGCGAAGCCGACGCTGCCGATGATCATGCACGTGGCGCCGACCACCACGCCGGTCCCCGGCCACGGCATGGCGACCAGCAGTCCGGCCAGGCCCGGACCGAGGATGAAGAAGACCTCCATGCTGATCGCCTCGTACGAGTAGGCGGCCTCCCTCGCCGAGCCCGGCGGTAGCAGCCGACCCCACAGCGCCCGCGAGGCGGACCCCACCATCGGCTCGCTGACCCCCACCAGGAACGCCAGCGCGGTCAGCAGCAGGACCGGGGCGTGCGCTTCGATGGCCACCACCTCGACGGCCACCAGGCCCGCGAACGTCCCGGACATCACGAGCAACGGCACGGTCGGCCCGACCCGGTCCATCACGCGTCCCTGCACGACCGAGCCGCACGCGACGCCGATCAGCGCACCCGCGGAGACCAGCCCTGCGGCCGCGAACGAACCGGTCTCGCGCTGCACGTACAGCATCAGGGCGAGACCGATCATCGCGATCGGCAGTCGGCCCAGCAGCGAAGTGATGACGGGCCCGCGGGCGCCGGAGGTGGTCAGGGCGGTGCGGTAGTCGGTCAGCGACATGGATTGGGACACGTGAACCAGTATCCGGATTGTGGTACGGCAGTACCAACAGGTTTAAGGTAATTCAGCTCACGAAACGAAAAAGAGGACCTTCTACCCGGTCCGCTCTCCAGAGATTCGAGGCACACTCGGAGCAGACGGTTACCCAATCCGGGTGAAGTCTGCAACCGGCGTGTGGGTAGCTTCGTCCTGGAAGGTGAGAGGGCTTGCTAGCAGTGCCAACTGTTCAGCATGGTTGAGGAGAACGCTTTCCTCTGGTGCTTAGGATTCGGGGCCGACGCATCGGAGGATCGGGGGAGCGTGGTTGGTCGTCGGGGGACGAACCACGCACATGTGAAGGGGCTGGAGCGCCGCGTCGGGGGCGGCGCCCAGCCTCTTCACATGCCATCTGTATCTCTGGGCCAGCGGGCCTCAGCAGGAGCTGCCGCCACCGCCGTCCCCGCCGCCGCTGAAGCCACCCCCACCGCTGTCGCCGCAGCTGAAGCCACCCCCACCGCTGTCGCCGCAGCTGAACCCGCCACCTGAGTCGGTGTAACCACCCGACGAATCCCCGCTGTAGCTGCTGCCGTACCAGGACGCGCTGGAGCCGTGCCGGGCGCGCCCGGGCTTGTGCAAGGTTGCTGCGACCCCGAGCACGACCACCACGAAGATCACGAAGATGATGAACGCCGTCATCGGTTCAGCCCCTCCAGTTGTCGGGTACTCGATCACGAGTTTGACACCCGGAGGCTGCCGCGGGTTCCCGTTCGGACCCGAAACGTGGCAGAAGCTCAGTCACTGCCGCTGGTCGAGGGGTTGCTCCGCGCACGAAAACGCGCGTCGACTGAAGAGCCCGGGATGTTGCCCCGGACCCGTCGGCCGACGCGCGTCAACCAACTCGCGGCGTCGCTGCTCGCGTCAGCGAGCGCGGCGGGCCAACCGCTCCGGATCGAGGATGAGCACGCTCTTGCCCTCAAGCCGCAGCCAGCCGCGGTGCGCGAAGTCTGCCAGGGCCTTGTTCACGGTCTCCCGCGACGCGCCGACGTACTGCGCGATCTCTTCCTGCGTCAGGTCGTGGGTGACCCGCAGCAGTCCGGCCTCCTGGCTGCCGAAGCGCTGTGCGAGCTGCAGCAGCGCCTTGGCAACGCGGCCCGGCACATCGGTGAAGATCAGGTCGGCCAGCATGCCGTTGGTCCGGCGCAGCCTGCGCGCGACCACCCGCAGCAGCTGCTCGGCGATCTCCGGGCGAGTGCCGATCCACTGCCGCAGCGCCGAGCGGTCCATGCTCAGGGCGCGCACCTCGGTGACCGTCGTCGCCGTCGACGTGCGCGGCCCGGGGTCGAAGATGGACAGCTCGCCGAACATGTCCGACGGCCCCATGATCGCCAACAGGTTTTCCCGGCCGTCCGGGGATTTGCGTCCGAGCTTCACCTTGCCGGACTGAATGATGTAGAGCCGGTCGCCCGGCTCGCCCTCGGCGAAGATCACGTGTCCACGCGGGAACTCCACCGGTTCCAGCGATTGGGCCAGTGCCTCAGCCGCGGCCGGTTCAACGCCCTGGAAGATGCCGGCCCGGGCCAGTGTCTCGTCCACCTCGTCCCTCCATGTTGAGACGCGGCGGCTGCCTGTGGTGCCGGACCCGCGACTGCGAATCTAGCGGTGTGCCGCCGATCACTACCAGTAATTCTAAGACTGGTCGCGGGAACGGCGAGTACGTAGCCTACCGGCGCGTCCCACCCTGCGTAGCTGGAACAACTCCAGCGCGCGTCCAATGCCTTGCCGGAACAGCGCCCGCACCTCGTCGGGGCGAGCGTTCTCCAACAACTCCTCCACCTCGTTCTCCTGCACCGCCACGTGCCGCAGGCGGGCTTCCACGCGCTCCATGAAGAGCGTGAAGAACATGATCACGAGCGGTACGACGATGACGAACCAGGCAGCCATCATGAATTGAATCCTCGCTCATACCTTCGGGGTGGGTGCAACCGGGGGTGGGTTCCCCGGCGAGCGTGACAGTGCGGCCACCTTCCGTGTCGATCGGGTCCGTAGTCTGGTGGGGTGTCGCAGGTGGCTGGAAACAAGCGGAAGAACACTGCCGGGCCGGGCGCGGGCGGGGAGTCCCGGCTAGGCCTCGTCCGGCGGGCGCGCCGGATGCTTCGGGCCTTGGGCGAAGCTTATCCGGATGCGCACTGCGAGCTGGATTTCGACACTCCACTGCAACTCGCGGTCGCCACGATCCTGTCCGCCCAGTGCACCGACAAGCGGGTCAACGAGGTCACTCCGGCCCTGTTCAAGCGGTATCCGACGGCCGCCGACTACGCCGCGGCCGACCGCACCGAGCTGGAGGAGATGATCCGCTCGACCGGGTTCTTCCGGAACAAGGCGGCATCGCTGATGGGGCTGGGCGCGGCCCTGGTCGACAAGCACGGTGGCGAGCTGCCGGAGCGGCTGGACGCGCTGGTCAAGCTGCCCGGCATCGGGCGCAAGACGGCCAACGTGATCCTCGGCAACGCCTTCGACGTACCGGGCATCACGGTGGACACCCACTTCGGACGGTTGGTCCGGCGCTGGGGCTGGACGGCGGAGGAGGACCCGGTCAAGGTCGAGCACGCGATCGGTGAGCTCATCCCCCGCAAGGAGTGGACGATGCTGTCGCACCGCGTGATCTTCCACGGTCGGCGTGTCTGCCACGCCCGCAAGCCCGCCTGCGGGGCCTGCCTGCTGGCCAAGGACTGCCCGTCCTACGGGCTGGGGCCGACCGAACCGGTCGAGGCGGCCAAGCTGGTGCGCGGTCCGGAGACGCCGCGACTGCTGGCGCTGGCCGGTGTGGTCGACGAGGTCCCGGAGGAGACCATCGAGCAGGCTGCCGCCAAGGAGCCGGTGGCGTGAACCTGCGCGCCTACCGGAACGAGATCCGCTGGACCATCGTGGTAGTGGTGCTCGCCGTGGTGGGCGTGGTGGCGCTGTGGCCGCGCGGGTCCGACCAGCAGGCCGACAGCGCGGCTTCGGGCCCGCCCCCGGTGGCGAGCCGGGTCGTCGACCCCGCGCAGCGCGCCGCGGCGGCGCTGCAACCCTGCCCGGCGGCCGACGGCGCCCCGGCGCAGTTGGCCGGAGCGACCGGCAGCTGCCTGGCCGACGGTCGACCTGTCGATGTCGGCGCGGCCGTCGCCGGTGCGCCGACGCTGATCAACGTCTGGGCGACCTGGTGCGGGCCGTGCCGCACCGAGCTGCCCGCGTTGCAGGCCTACAGCACGCAGCCGGGTGCGGTCCGGGTGCTGGGGGTGCAAGTCCAAAGCGATCCGGCGGATGGTCTTGACCTGCTGCGCGGCCTGGGCGTTCACTTCCCCAACGTGCATGACGGGGAAAGTCGCGTCGGGGCCGCGCTCAAAGTGCCCAACTTCCTTCCGGTCAGCTACCTGGTGACCGCCTCCGGCGAGGTGCGCCGCATCGATCCACCGGTCGCGTTCGAATCTCCGGACGAGGTTCGGGCCGCGGTCCAGCGCACTTCGGGAGACGGCCGGTGAACCCGGCAACCGGGCCGCTGGTCGATCCGGCGGAACTACCCGACTGGCTGCAAGCGCTGGTCAAGCGGTCCGCCGACCTTGATCCAGGACACTTCGGCTGGCCCCGCGCGCGACCGCCGGCGGATGCCCGCCCGGCCGCCGTGCTGGTGCTCTTCGGCGAGGGGCCCGACGGCCCGGACGTGCTGCTGCTGCGTCGCGCCGACGGGCTGAACTCGCATCCGGGCCAGGTCGCCTTCCCCGGTGGCTCGCTCGACGATGCCGATCGCGGACCGGTCGATGCCGCGCTGCGGGAAGCCGTCGAAGAGGTGGGGTTGCGGCCGGAAGGTGTTCGGCCGGTCGCGACCCTGCCGGAACTGCACGTGGCGCACAGCGGCTTCCGGGTGACCCCGGTGCTCGCGCACTGGGTCGAGCCGTCTCCGGTCGCGCCGGTCGATCCCGGCGAGACGGCGGCGGTGGCCCGGGTGCCGATCTCCTGGCTGACCGATCCGGCGAACCGGCTGCGGGTGGAGCTGGGCGGTCGGCAGCCGAGCCCGGCGTTCCTGGTGCCCGGCATGCTGGTGTGGGGCTTCACCGGCGGCCTGCTCGCCGGCCTGCTCGACCTGGCCGGCTGGTCGCGCAGTTGGAACCGCGCCGACGTGCGAGAACTCGACGAAGCCTGGCGGGCCGCCGAGGAGGCCGACGACATCGGCTTCGGACGTGCCTGAGCGGTCTGAGAGCCTGCGGGGGGTCAAGCAGCTGCGAAGGCGGAATGGGACCGTGGGGTGCGGGCTGATCGTCGGCGGGAAGAGGTGAGCGGGTGAACTGGGTCGACCTGCTGGTGGTGCTGCTGGCACTGCTCGCCGCGGTTTCGGGGGCGCGGAGTGGCCTGGTCACCGCCCTGTTCTCGTTCCTGGGCGTGTTCGTCGGCGCGGTCGTGGGTCTGAAGGTGGCGCCGCTGCTGCTGGACCGCCTGGACAGCCCGGTCGCCCGCCTCGCCTTCGGTGTCGGGATCGTGGTGCTGCTGGTCGCCTTCGGCGAGACGTTCGGCATGTGGGCGGGGCGGGAGCTGCGGGACCGGATCACCTCCCCGAAGCTGACCGGAGCCGACAACGCGCTGGGCGCGGTCCTGCAGTTCCTCGCGGTGCTCGTGGTGGCGTGGCTGATCGCGCTGCCGTTCACCTCCGCGTCCGCGCTGCCCGGCCTGGCCGCCGCGATAAGCCGGTCCAAGGTGCTGAGCACGGTGAACTCGGTGATGCCAGCCTCGGCCCAGGCGTTGCCGAACGACCTGCGGGAAATGCTGGGCGTATCCGGTTTTCCGGAGGCGCTGGAGCCGTTCTCGGAGACCCCGGTCGCCGAGATCGCGCCCCCGAACATGTCGCTGGCCACCAGCGAAGCGGTCCGCGACGCGCGGACCAGCGTGGTCAAGGTCCGTGGTCGTGCGACGTCCTGCGCGCGGGCGCTGGAGGGCACCGGGTTCGTGATCTCGCCGCATCGAGTGATGACCAACGCGCACGTGGTCGCGGGCACCGACCGGGTCGCGATCGAGATCGGCCGCGGCGAGTTCGACGCGGAGGTCGTGCTGTACCAGCCGGACGTGGACATCGCGGTGCTGGCGGTGCCGGATCTGGACGCGGACGCGATGTCCTTCGCGCCGGGTACCGCGAGTCCCGGCAGCGATGTGGTCGCGCTGGGCTATCCGCTGGACGGGCCATACACCGCCTCGGCGGGCCGCGTCCGGGAGCGGATCAGGCTGCGCGGACCGGACATCTACGACGCGAGCACCGTGGTCCGGGACGTCTACACGGTGCGCGGCAAGGTCCAGAGCGGAAACTCCGGTGGGCCGCTGATCGACCCGAGCGGCAAGGTGGTCGGCGTGGTCTTCGGCGCGGCGGTCGACGATCCGGAAACGGGCTTCGCGCTCACCGCCGAAGAAGTGTCCAGCGAGGTGGCGGCAGCGCCCGGCCTCGACAGCCCGGTTTCCACCGGTTCCTGCACCGACTGACGGCGAACCGGCGGGACGTCAGGCCGAAGCCGGGGTCTGCTCGTCGGCGGCGTGGTGGCGCTTGGCGATCTGCTTGGTGTCCTTGAGGGTTTCGATCGTTCGCTTCGGGGCGCGGATCTTGCGCACCCGCAGGAAGCCGAGCAACGCCAGCAGGCCCGCCGCCAGCAGCATCACCAGGAACACGATGCCGAAGGCCGCCCACCGCCACAGGCCGAGTTGCGCCAGCCCTTCGGCGAGCGTGAAGAACAGGAAGAACAGGCTGAAGCCGAGCACGGTCAGCGCGAGGACGAAGAAGACGCTGCCCTTGAGGGCCTTCTTCACCTCACCGGCGAGCTCGGTCTTGGCCAGCTCCATCTCGGACCTGACCAATGTGGACAGATGCGTCGTGGCATCGCGGACCAGCGCGCCGATGGACTGCCCGTCGGGAGCAGTGCCCTCCTCGGACAGCGGGATGGACGTGACCGCAGTCCACCCCGCACCGTCACGGCTGCCGTTGGTGCTCTTCTGGGCGCTGTTCACATGCCCATCGTGCCACGCGCGATCAGCGCGCGGCCCGGCGACTCGCGGTGCGTTACCCGCGAGTGACCCGCCGGAGACCGAAGAACTCGCCGCCGCACCAATGCCGGATGCCAGCCCGGGCGGCGCAGGAGACGACGTCGAGGTGAAGGGCACCTTTTACCAAGTAAGTTGGCGAAAGGTGCCCTTCACTCCTCACTCGGACGGCGAACGGGAGGGGTTCGCGCCGCGACGGGAACGAAAGCGGCGGCAGGCGCTGAACGTGTTGTCGCTGGGGCTGCGGTCAATCGGCGGGTTATGAATCGGTCGTTGCGGCCTCGTCGCCGTTTCTGAGCTTCCGGCCGCGGCGCAGCAGCACCGCGGCGGCGAGCAGCGACGCGATGGCGGAGGCGATCAGCACCGCGGCCTTGGCGCGCTCGGCGGCGGCGCCCGCCAGCGACAGGTCGGCGATCAGCAGGCTGACCGTGAAGCCGACGCCGCCGAGCATCGCCAGCGCCGCCATGTCGCGCCACCTGACCGATTCCGGTTTCGCCCCGATGCCCAACTTCACCGCGATGAACGAACTGCCGAAGATGCCGGTCAGCTTGCCGACGACCAGGCCGACGATGATCGCGATCGCGACCCGGTCCGCGCCGAGCGCGCCGAGCGCTTCGCCGTTCACCGGCACCCCGGCGGCGAAGAACGCGAACATCGGCACGATGAGCCCGGCCGACCAGGGCTGCAGCCGGTACTCCAGCCGCATCGCCGGTGAGGCGGGCTCGTGCGGGTCGCGCTTGACCCGGGTGAGCAGCCCGAGCGCCACCCCGGCGATGGTGGCGTGGATGCCGCTGGTGTGCACCGCCACCCAGGCGGCCACCGCGAGCGGCACGTACAGCCACGGGCTGGTGATCCGCTTGTGTTGCAGGTACCAGTACACCGCGCAGAGCACGATCGCCGCGAGCAGGGCGAGCACGCTGAGCCCGTCGGTGAACAGCACCGCGATCACGATGATCGCGCCCAGGTCGTCGACCACCGCCAGGCTGAGCAGGAAGACCCGGGCCGCGGTCGGCATCCAGGAGCCGGTCAGCGACAGCACGCCCAGCGCGAAGGCGATGTCGGTGGCCACCGGGATCGCCCACGCGGCGTGCGCGCCAGGAGCGCCGTGGCCGATCGCGAAGGCGAGCAGCGCGGGCACGATCATGCCGCCGATCGCGGCGATCACCGGGAGCAGCGCGTTCTTGCGGTTGGACAGTTCGCCGACCACGAGTTCGCGCTTGAGCTCCAGTCCCGCGACGAAGAAGAAGATCGCCAGCAGGCCGTCCTTGGCCCAGTTGCCGATGGTCAGGTCGAGGTGCAGGAAGCGCGGTCCGAGTTGGAAATCGCGCACCGCGTCGTAGAACTGCGACAGCGGGGAGTTCGCCAGGATCAACGCGACGGCGGTGGCGGCCAGCAGCACCAGGCCGCCGACGGTCTCGGTCCGCAGGTAGGCGCCGAAGTCGAACGTTCGAGCCGAACGGGTGGGCTTCGCGGTTCGGGGCTGGTTGCGGGAGGCTTTGGACACGGCGGCTCCGATCGAGGGCAGAACGGACTACTACGCCGACCAGACTTCCCGGCACACCTTTGACACGACTCTAACATCCGATCCGCAGTTGATTGCGAAAGCAAATTGACCGGTGCCTGTGTTTCCCCAGGTCACAACGGTTATTCCGGAAAGACCAGATGAAAGAATCACAGCCGCCTGCTGCCGTGCGCAACGAAAGGCGGCGCCCTCCCGGTCGGGAAGGCGCCGCCGCGTGGTACCTCGATCAGTCGTCGCTGGAGGAGCTCAACCCCCTGGAGATGAGGTCCATGACCGAGGAGTCGGCGAGCGTGGTGACGTCGCCGACCTCGCGGTTCTCCGCGACATCGCGCAGCAGGCGGCGCATGATCTTGCCGGAACGGGTCTTGGGGAGTTCCGGCACGACCATGATCTGCCTGGGTTTGGCGATCGGGCCGATCTCGTGGGAGACGTGGTCGCGCAGTGCCTTGAGCGCGGCCTCGCCGCTGGCGGCGTCGCCGACCCCACCGCGCAGGATGACGAAGGCGACGATGCCCTGGCCGGTGGTCGGGTCGCTGGCGCCGACGACCGCGGCTTCGGCGACGTTGGGGTGCGAGACCAGGGCGGATTCGACCTCGGTGGTGGAGATGCGGTGCCCGGAGACGTTCATGACGTCGTCCACCCGGCCCAGCAGCCAGATGTCGCCGTCGTCGTCGTACTTGGCGCCGTCCCCGGCGAAGTAGAAGCCCTTGTCGGCGAACTTCGACCAGTAGGTGTCGCGGTAGCGCTCGTCGTCGCCCCAGATGCCGCGCAACATCGACGGCCAGGGCTTGTCCAGCACCAGCAGCCCGCCACCGCCGTTGCCGACCTCGGTGCCGGTCTCGTCGACGACCTTCGCCGAGATGCCCGGCAGCGGGGCCTGCGCGGAGCCGGGTTTGGCGGTTGTGACGCCGGGCAGCGGCGAGATCATGATCGCGCCGGTCTCGGTCTGCCACCAGGTGTCCACGATCGGGGTCCGGTTGCCGCCGATGCTCTCGCGGTACCAGATCCAGGCCTCGGGGTTGATCGGCTCACCAACGCTGCCCAGCACCCGCAGCGACGACAGGTCGTACTTCGCCGGGATGTCCGCGCCCCACTTCATGAAGGTGCGGATCGTGGTGGGCGCGGTGTAGTAGATCGTCACCCCGTACTTCTGCACGACCTCCCAGTGGCGGCCTTCGTGCGGAGCGTTGGGGGTGCCCTCGTAGATCACCTGGGTGGCGCCGTTGGCCAGCGGCCCGTAGACGATGTAGCTGTGCCCGGTGACCCAGCCGATGTCCGCGGTGCACCAGTACACGTCCGACTCGGGATTGAGGTCGAAGACGTTGTAGTGCGTGTAGGCGGCCTGGGTCAGGTAGCCGCCGGAGGTGTGCAGGATGCCCTTGGGCTTCCCGGTGGTGCCCGAGGTGTAGAGGATGAACAGCGGGTGCTCGGCGTCGAATGCCTCCGGGGTGTGCACGTCCGGCTGGCCCTCGACGACGTCGTCCCACCACTTGTCGCGCTCGGCGTTCCAGTCGACCTCGGTGGCGGTGCGCTTGACCACCACCACGTGCTCGACGCTGGGGGTGTCGGCGACGGCTTCGTCCACATTGGACTTCAGTGGCATCGCCTTGCCGCGCCGGTACTGCCCGTCGCAGGTGATGACGACCTTCGCCGCGGCGTCGTTGATCCGGGTCCGCAGCGCTTCCGCGGAGAAGCCGCCGAAGACGACGCTGTGCATCGCGCCCAGGCGGGCGCACGCCAGCATCGAGAACACCGCCTCGGGCAGCATCGGCAGGTAGATCGCCACCCGGTCGCCGGCGCCGACGCCGAGCGAGGCCAGCGCGTTGGCGGTGCGGGACACCTCCCGCTGCAGTTCCGCGTAGGTGATCGTGCGGGTGTCGCCGGGCTCGCCCTCCCAGTGGATGGCGACCCGGTCACCGTTACCGGCTTCGACGTGCCGGTCCACGCAGTTGTAAGCGACGTTGAGCTTGCCGCCGACGAACCATTTCGCGAACGGGGCGTTGGACCAGTCCAGAACCTGGTTCCACTTGGTTTCCCAGTGCAGGCGTTCCGCCTGCTTCGCCCAGAACGCCTCCCGATCAGCGTCCGCTTCCGAATACAGCGCCGACGTGGCGTTCGCCTGCGCCGCGAATTCCTCGGACGGCGGGAATGTCCTGCTTTCGGTGAGCAGGTTGTCGAGCGTGTTGCTGTGCCCGTCGGGCTGGCTCATTACCGAGAACCTCCCTGGTGATTGGGTCGCCAGTGCTGGTGCCCGCGATGATGACCGGCGCCTGGCGCCGGTGATAAGGGCTTCATTGCGAACCGTAGTGCGATTGGGCTCACGGCAACAGAGGGTTCGATCAAATGGTTTAGACCAATCCGGCATACGGTTCGAAATTGCCGCGCTGGGCAGGGCCGCAGCGCGGTCACTGTGTCACATGTCGCAGCCCAGGCAGGCGGCGGGGGGAAGACCGGCCGGTAGCGTCGTCGGGCGTGGACGACAAGCCCTCGCTGGCGCCGCTGCTGGAGTTGGAAGGCGTCGCCGACGCCGTGACCGCGGCCCGCGCGGCCATCGACGAGGTGCACCGGCACCCGGCGAACCGGCGCGGCTGGGCCGCCACGGCGGCGGAAGCATCGGTGCGCGCCGCCCGCGCGTCGGCGGCCGTCGCCGGTGGTGCGGCCGAGATCCCGGAATCAGGTGACGTCACCGACCCGTTGCTGGCCGGATCGCTGCGGATCGCCGAGGCGATGGGCGCACTGCTGCCCACCTGGCAGCGCGCGCCGCGACAGGCGCTGGCCCGGATGCACGTGCTCGCGGCGGCCGACCTGGTCGACGATCCGCAGCAGCTCGGGCGCCCGCAGGCCGACCCGGTGATCGCCGAGCGGCTCGACCTGCTCGCCGAGCTCATCACCGATCGCGAGGACCCGGCGCCCGGCCCGGTGCTGGCCGCGGTCGTGCACGGTGAACTCCTCGCGTTGCAGCCCTTCGGCACCGCCGACGGGGTGATCGCGCGGGCCGCGGCGCGGCTGAGCGTGATTGGCAGCGGATTGGACCCCAAGGGGCTGGTGGTGCCGGAGGTCGCCTACTTCCGACGGCAGGAGGAGTACGCCGAGCTGGCCCTCGGCTTCGCCACCGGAGATCCCGACCAGGTCGCGGCCTGGATCGTGTACTGCTGCAAAAGCCTGGAAATCGGAGCGCGGGAGGCGGGGTCCATCGCCGACGCGGTCCAGTAGAGCTGACGCGTGCTCTGCTGGGCGCAGCTCGATTTGTTAACTGTCCGAGAATGATCCCGGAGAATGGTCTCAGTGAAAAAGGGGTTGGGTGCGGTGAAGAAAGTTCTGATCGACTGTGATCCCGGAATTGATGACGCGCTCGCTTTGGCGTTGGCGCACGGGAATCCGGAGCTGGAGGTCGTCGGCGTGACGACCGTCGGGGGCAACGTCGAGCTGGAGCACACCACCGACAACGCCCTGCGGCTGCACGACTTCTACGGCATGGACGTCCCGATCGCGCGCGGCGCGGGTCGGCCGCTGGTGCGCGAGCCGTTGACGGCTGGGGACGTGCATGGCAACACCGGCCTCGGCGACGTGCTGCTGCCCGAGCCGAAATCGAAGCTCAGCGACCAGCACGCGGTCGACTTCATCATCGACACCCTGGCCGCCGCACCCGGCGAGATCAGCCTGATCGCGATCGGACCGCTGACCAACATCGCGCTCGCGTTGCGCAAGGAACCGCGGATCACCGAGTGGGCGGCGGAATTCGTCATCATGGGCGGTTCCTACACCCGGGGCAACAGGAATCCGGCCGCCGAGTTCAACATCATCGCCGACCCGGAGGCGGCGGCGGTGGCGTTCGGCGCGCCATGGCGGACGGTCATGGTCGGGCTGGACCTGACCCACCAGGCACGGGCGAACGCGACGGTGCGGGAGCGGTTCGCCGACCTCGGCCGACTGGAGACCGAACTGGTCACGCCGTGCCTGGACTTCTACGGCCAGCACATCAGCTACCGCGACGAGGGCCCGGCGATCCACGACGCCTGCGCGATCGCCTACGTGATCGACCCGAGCCTGATCCAGACGGTGTCAGCCCGCGTCGACGTCGAAACGCAGGGCCGGTTCACCTCCGGCATGACGGTCACCGACTTCCGAGCCCCGGCCGACCAGCACAACGCCGACGTGGCCACCACTCTCGACGTGGATCGCTTCTGGACCCTGATGACAGGCGCCCTCCGCAACGTGGCCGACCGCCTCCCGGACTGATCGGGCTCAGCGCCTCGCGGGTGCCCCGCCCCCGCGAGGCGCTATCGCTTCGCGAGGGTGTGCAGGGCATCGCGGACGTGGCCGTCGGAGACCGCCAGAGCCGCCGCCGCCTGCTCCACGTCGACACCGGTCAGCAGGTGCACCAACGCGGTCTTGAGATCACCGTCGGCCGCGGTCAGCGCCGCCGCGCAGGTGTCCGCCGGGGCGCTGGTCGCCTCCTGCAGGATGCCGATGGTGCGACCGCGCAGCTTCGCGTTGGTGGCGAGCATGCTGACCATCAGGTTCGAGTAGGTCCGCCCCATCCGGATCATCACCGCGGTGGAGAACGAGGTGAGCACCAGCTTCTGCGCGGTGCCCGCCTTCATCCGGGTCGAACCGCTGATCGGTTCCGGTCCGGTGTCGACCGCGATCACCACATCGGCCGGGGTGTCCACGACATCGGGGTTGGACGTCACCAGGCCGGTGCTCGCCCCGAGCTGCCGCGCGGCGTCCAACGCGGCCAGCACGTACGGGGTGCGCCCGGAGGCGGCCAGCCCGAGCACGAAGTCCAGACCGGTGGCGGCCGCGCGGATCGTGGCGGCACCGGATTCGACGTCGTCCTCGGCGTTCTCCACGGCGTGCTGGAACGCGTCGGTCCCACCCGCCTGGTGCGCGATGATCCAGTCCGGCGGCACGTTGAAGGTCGGGATCAGCTCGGCGGCGTCCAACACCGCGAGCCGCCCGGAGGTACCCGCACCGACGTAGTGCACCCGCCCACCGGCGCGCAGCGATGCGACGGCCATGTCCACGGCTTGGGCCAGTTCCGGCAGCACCCGGCCGACCGCCACCGGCACGGTCCGGTCCTCGCTGTTGAGGACGTGCAGGATGTCCAGGGTCGGCAGCAGGTCGATGTCCCTGGTCCTGGGGTTGTTGCGTTCGGTTGGAGCGTCCACGCGCACCGCGCGATCCCGGCTCATCACGCCTCCTGCTGCTGTTGCGGGGAAATCTGGTCGGCGTGCCGGTAGCGGTCGCGCATCACGTCTCCTTCTGCCGCCGGCGGTCCGGTCGGCTGCCGAGCCGGTGGCCGCCCACCGCTTCGTAGGTGGCCTCCAACGCCGACTTGGCCTGTTCCAGGTGGCGTTGCGCGACACCGATGAACAGGCAGTCGATCACGGTGAGCTGGCCGATGCGGCTGGCCATGGCGCCGGAGCGGTAGGTGGTCTCGCGCACCGCGGTGGTCAGCACGTGATTGGCGACCTCGGTGATCGGAGAACGCGCGAAGTTCGTCAGCGCGGCCGTGGTGGCACCGCGTCGACGCGCCTCGCGCAGCGCCTCGACGGTCTCAGCGGTGGCGCCGGTGTGCGAGATGCCGATGGCCACGTCGCCCTCGCGCAGCACCGCGGCTGAGGTCAGCGCGTTGTGCGTGTCGGACCAGGCGAAGCAGGTCAGGCCGATGCGGTGCAGCTTCTGCTGCAGGTCGAGTGCGACGAACGCGCTGGCGCCGACGCCGTAGACGTCGATGCGGCGGGCTTGGGCCACGTCGTCGACGAGCCGCTGCAGGACCACCGGGTCCAGCTGGTCCGCGGTTTCCTCGACGGCCTTGGCGTCGGCGTAGCCGATCTTCTCGATGATCTGCCCGATGTCGTCGTCGGGGGCGATGTCGCTGCCCAGTTCGCGATCGCGGGTGGAGGTGCGGGCGGTGTCGGCGGCCAGGGCGATGCGCAGGTCCGGATAACCGCCGACGCCGATCGCCTTGCAGAACCGGGTGACGGTCGTCTCGCTGGTGCCGGCGGCCTCAGCCACCTCGGTGATGCTGCGCCGGGCGATCGAGGCGGGTTCGGCGAGCACGATGTTGGCCACGCGTTGCTCCGCTCGGGCGAGGCCGGGCAGCAGGGAACGAATCTTGACGAGCGGGCTCGCCTCGCCCGATTCGTGGAACGTGTCGTCAGTGGCCATGTGGGAAACTTACTAACCATTGCTTGCGCAGGTCAATGGGCCTCTTCCGGGTTTCCTTCGGTTAGACGGGGCAACTTCATACCCAGGTTGCATCCCAACCCAACTACTCCGAAAGGGGTAATTGGCCATCAGGTAGTGCGTCGATGCATTTCATACCCGGTGTCATGCGCCGGAAACGTCCGCTGTTTCTGCCGGAAACATCCGTGACCAACACTGCCGTCCGCACGCGTGTTCGGGAGGAGGCAGCGGATGGCAGTCGGGACAACGCAAACGGATCCGCCGAAGGACCAGGCGGTGCGGGAGACGCTGGAGGACTACACCCTCCGCTTCGCGCCGCGCAGCTATCGGCGCTGGAAGCCAAGTGTGGTGGCGACGACGGCGTTGGGCGGCATCGCCTACCTCGCCGACTTCTCCATCGGCGCAGGCATCGGTTTGAGCTACGGCACGATGAACGCCCTGGTGGCGATCCTGGTCGCGGCAGTGATCATCTTCGTCACCGGGGTGCCGCTGGCCTACTACGGTGCGCGCTACAACATCGACCTCGACCTGATCACCCGAGGCTCCGGGTTCGGCTACTACGGCTCGGTGCTGACCAGCGTGATCTTCGGCAGCTTCACCTTCATCTTCTTCGCCACCGAAGGCGCGATCATGGCGCAGGGCCTGAAGGTCGGGCTCGGGGTGCCGCTGTGGCTGGGCTACCTGATCACGACGCTGATCGTGGTGCCGCTGGTCATCTACGGCATGAAGGCGCTGAGCAAGCTCCAGGTGTGGACCACGCCGCTGTGGCTGCTGCTGATGGTCGGCCCGATCGGGTACCTGGTGATCGTCGATCCCGGCTCGGTGAGCTCGTGGCTGGCGTTCGCCGGATCGGATGGCGGTGGGCTCAACGCCGCGTCGGTGATGCTCGGCGCCGGGGTTGCGCTGTCGCTGATGGCGCAGATCGGTGAGCAGATCGATTACCTGCGGTTCATGCCGCCGCGCACGGCGGCGAACAAGCGGTCCTGGTGGGCTTCGATGCTGGTGGCCGGTCCGGGCTGGGTGGTCTTCGGCGCGGTCAAGCAGGCCACCGGCGCGTTCCTGGCGTTCTTCATCATGGGCGTGGCTGGTGCGGCGGCCACCGAACCGGTCCAGCAGTTCATGGGCATCTACGACCTGTTCATGCCGGCCTGGCTGGCGATCCCGCTGGCCGTGGTGCTGGTGGTGCTCAGCCAGGTGAAGATCAACGTCACCAACGCCTACTCCGGCTCGTTGACCTGGACCAACTCCTTCAGCCGGATCACCAAGCGCTATCCGGGCCGGATCGTGTTCGTGCTGCTCAACCTGCTGGTGGCGCTGATCCTGATGGAGGCGAACATGTTCGCCTTCCTGAACTCGGTGCTCAGCTTCTACGCCAACTGCGCGATCGCGTGGGTGGTCACGGTGGCCACCGACATCATGATCAACAAGTACGTGCTGAAGCTGTCGCCGAAGGAGCCGGAGTTCCGCCGCGGCATGCTGTACGCGGTGAACCCGGTCGGCGTGGTGGCGTTCCTGGCCTCGGCGATCATCTCGATCGCGATGTACTTCGGCGCCTTCGGCGCGGCGATCCAGCCGTACTCGCCGATCGCGGCGGTGGTCATCGCCCTGGTGCTGACGCCGCTGATGGCGGTGGTCACCCGGGGCCGCTACTACCTGCGGCGCACCGACGACGGCATCGCCGAACCGCGCTTCGACGCCGAAGGCACCCCGGTCGACACCACCTACCCCTGCGACGTCTGCCACCAGAACTTCGAACGCCCGGACGTCCTGGCCTCCGCGGTCCCGGACACGCTCATCTGCTCCCTCTGCCTCACCACAGACCGCACCGGCACCCACGTCCTCCCAGCGACGTAACCAAGCGAAGGGCACCTTTGACCGGCTTGGAGAGTGTGCGGGTTGGTTTGCGTTGCGGTGCGGGTAGCGGAACCTCAGAGGCCTTCTCGTCTCCGGGATCCCCGACTCATGTATGTCCGATACACAGCGTCGGGGCTGTCCTCGCGGGATAGCTCGGGGTGTGGGGTGTCCCCGCATGGCACCGCCCGAGAACCCGCGGCGGTGCGAGTTGCGAGGGTGGTGGGAAGCGGCTGACGCCGCTCGCCTGACGACCACCCCCGCTACGCCCAATCCGCGCGAGCTCTTACTCGGTCGAAGGTGCCCTTCACCGCTCACCTGATCGTGAGTTCACTGCGTTGTGGCGTGTTCGGGCTCGATGTAGATGATCACGCGTTGCTCGTCGGGCCGCGCCCACGGGTACTCGTCCTCGTCGAGGTACTTCTTCGCCATCTTGTTGATGAACGCGTTGTTCGCATCGTCCTCGATCTTCGCGACCCTGCCGCGCACCTCCACGTAGCGATAGGGCTGGTCGGGGTCGTGCGCGGAGATCGAGATGCGCGGCTCGCGCCGCAGGTTCCGGTACTTCTGCCGGGTCCTGGTCTGGCTGAACTTCAGGTAGTGCCCGTCCCAGTCGATCCACACCGGACTGGACTGGGGCTCGCCGTGCGGCCCGATGGTGGCCACGTGGGCGAAGACGCGCTTGCTGAGGATGTCCTCGCGGTCCTGCGGAATCGCCGACACTTCGACTCCCTCCAACGGTTTCAGCTCCATCCGGCCCGACACTGCCCGCCGCCGCGTCGTCCCGCGAGTCGAGCGGCTCCCCGGTTGGGGGCCTGTCAAGGGTTCGTCGATGGCGTGCCCCGATCGGACACCTCGCGGGCTCCTGCCCGCGCGAACAAGTCCGACGACCTAGAACTATTGCACCTTTAATAATTCAATCTGTAAGTTACTCATCATGAGTGATGACCAGCGCTGGAACACGGCGGCCGGAATCCGTTCGCTCGACCTCGGCGACCTGCGGATCAGCTACGTCCCGGACGGGGCGGTGGGGCTCAAACCGCGTGGTTGGTACCCGAAGACGACCGACGACGATTGGCGTGCGCACGCGCGGCACCTCGGCGAGGCCGGGTACCTCGTCGCCAGCATCGGCGGGTTGCTCGTCGAGCAGGGCTCGCGGGCGATGTTGATCGATGCGGGCTTCGGGCCGTCGGCTGCTCCGGACGATCCGCAGAACCCGCTCATCGGTGCCATCAACGGGGGCGAACTGCCGGACAACCTGGCGAAGCTGGGGCGCGAGCCCGACGAGATCGAGGCCGTCGCGATCACCCACCTGCACACCGACCACATCGGCTGGGCGCGGCAAGGTGCCTTCCCGGCGGCCCGGTTGCTGGTCTCCGAGCAGGAGTGGGCGCGCCGCGCCGAGCACGCTCCCGACGTCACGGACGAGATGCTGGCGCGGTTGAGCGCACAGGTCGAAACCGTCCACGATGGACAGGAAGTCTTCCCCGGCGTGCGGGTGCGGTACTCCTTCGGCCACACGCCCGGACACGCCTCGTACACGATCACCTCGGGCGACCGGCGGTTGATCGTCATCGGCGACGCGCTGCACAGCGCGGTGCAGGTCGGCAACCCGACCTGGCCGGTGTGCATCGACACCGACCGCGAGCAGGCGATCCGCTCCAGGCTGGACCTGGTGCGCGAACTCCGGGAACCGAACACGATCGGCTTCGGCGTCCACCTCGCCGATGTCCAGTTCGGCCGCGTCGTCGCCGACTCCGGCGACACCGCCAGCTGGGCACCGCTGCCGTAACACCGACCGGTCAGCGGCTGGTGGCGACCCAGCCTTCGGGGTGCAGGCGGTCGGCTTCGAGTTCGCCGTCCAGCAGCGTCGCGTTGCGGTCGGCGACGAGGATGCCGTCCACGTTCACCCCGCGCCCGGCGTACTGGTCGTCCAGCGCGTAGCGCCACCGCAGCCGCACCTGCTGCCCGGCGGCCGCATCCACCGTGCCGCGCACCTTCCACCAACTGCGGTGACCTGCCCCGGCCAGTGCACCCTGCGGTCCGTCGGGCGCACCGGGGCCGGACGCCTGCAACGTGACCGGCCGCCAGTCGACGCCGTCCACACTGGACTCCACGGACAGCGAGTCGGCGCCGTCGGGATCGCGTTGGGTGTCCACGAAAGCGTTGAACGACACCTGCATCTCACCGCTGACCGGCCCGAGCGGATCGGTGGTCAACGTTGCCGGCCCCTCGGCGAACCAGGATTGCGAACCCCGAGCGGGCTGCACGGCCATGGCCTCCGCCAACCCCTGCGCCAGCGCCTGCCGGGCGAGGTTGTTCGACCCCCAGTCCCGCGACGGGTGCACGCGGTTGGTGAGCAGGATGACCACCGACCGCGATGCCGGATCGATCACCAGCGACGTCCCGGTGAAACCGGTGTGGCCCGCGGTGTGCGGCCCGCTGAGCCCGGCCATGTACCAGCGCTGGTCGAGTTCGAAGCCCAAGCCGTGCGCGTGGCCGGGAAAAGCGGTGTTGAAATTGGTCAGCATCTCCTCGACGCTGTGCTCGGACAGGATGCGGTGGCCGCCGTAGGTGCCGCCGTTGAGCAGCGTCTGCCCCAGCACCGCCAGGTCGTCGGCGGTGGTGAAGATCCCGGCCTGCCCGGCGACTCCGCCCAGCGCCCACGCGTTCTCGTCGTGCACCTGCCCGCGCAGCATGCCGCGCGGCGGATCGACCTCGTCCTCCGTCGCCGCGATGCGGTGCAGCTCCTCGGCGGGCGGGTTGTAGCCGGTGTCGGACATCCCGAGCGGCTCGGTGATCTGTCTCGCCACCACCTGGTCCAGCGGTGCGCCGGTGACCCGCTGGACCAGCAGACCGAGCGTGATCATGTTCGGGTCGGCGTAGGTGTAGTGGGTGCCCGGCGGGAATTCGGGCGTCAACTGCATGACCGCCGGAATCCGCTGCTCCGGCGGCAGCTTCCACAGCTTCACCTCGGCCTGCAGACCCGAGGTGTGGGTGAGCAGCTGCTGCACGGTGATCGACTGCTTGCCGTTGACGCCGAACTCCGGCAAGTACTCGGCCACCGGCGCGTCCAACCGCACCTGGCCGTCGTCGATCGCCTGCAGCACCGCGATCGAGGTGAACAGCTTGCTGAGCGAGGCGGCATCGAAGATCGTGTCGGGCCGCATCGGTTCCTGCTGGTCAGGGGGCAGTTCGGTGCCCTGGCGGTCGGCGTAGCGCAGTTCTTGGCCCACCGCCTCGCGGCGCACCACGACGCCATCGTGCACCAGCAGGCTCACCGCGCCCGCGTACATCGGATGTGCCAGGTCGGGCGTCTTGCTGGTCCAGGCCGCGACTTGCCGCAACGCCGCGTCGATCGGAGCTGGATCGAGACCGGCTTCTTCCGGTGTGCCGTCGTGCAACCGGGTGCTGGCGGGCGCGAATTCCTGCTGCGGGCGGTCGAAGTGGCCGTGCACGTGGCCGGGTGCCGCCGTAGCCGAGCCCGCCAGCGTGGTGACCGACAGCAGCGCAGCCGTCAACAGAATCGTCTTGCCCATCGCGTCCTCCTCACCGGTACAGCAGATACGGTTCGCGTTGTCGCCGGAAGTCGGCGGCCTCGTCCTGCCATGCGTCGACGATCTCCGGCACATCGGCCCCCGCATCGACCATCGTGCGCAACCGGTCCGAACCCGACAACTTGTCGATCATGTTGTCCGGCCGCCAGCCGAAGACCTGCGGATACAGCCGCCGCGCCGTGACGATCATGGTGACGGCGGCGCGGATCGCGTCGATCTCGCCGGACCGGTAGATCTGCACTCCACCACATGTCGCGTTGGCGTGCTTGGAAAACGTCGGCACGAAGTACGTTTCGCGGAACCGGAGGCCGTCGAGCCCGGCGGTGTTGAGGTGCTCCGCCCACCGCCAGTCGATGCCGGGCGCGCCGATGATCTCGAACGGTCTGGTGGTGCCTCGGCCCTCGGAGAGCACGGTGCCCTCGAACAGCCCGGTTCCGGGGTAGAGCACGGCGGTGTCCGGTGTCGGCATGTTCGGGCTGGGCGGGACCCACGGCAGCCCGGTGTCCGTGCCGCGCCCCTGCCAGCCTTCGATGCGAACCACGTCTAGCTGCGACAACGGGCTCGGCAGGTACTCGCGGTCGAACATCCGCGCCAGCTCGCCGACGGTCATGCCGTGCTGCTGCGCGATCGGCAGCAGCCCGACCCCGGAGGCGAACCGCGGATCCAGCCGCGGACCGGCCACCTGGGCGCCGATCGGGTTGGGCCGGTCCAGCACCAGGAACGCCGCCCCGGTCTGGTGCGCGGCCTGCATCGCGGTGTACATCGCCCAGATGTAGGTGTAGAAGCGGGCGCCCACGTCGGCGATGTCGAACACGACCTGCTCGACGCCTGCCTTGCGGAACATCTCGGCCAGCTTCGCCGCATCGGCGCCGTAGGCGTCGTACACCGGCAGGCCGGTGCGCGGATCGCGGTAGTCGCCCTCCGAACCACCTGCCTGGGACGTGCCGCGAAACCCGTGCTCCGGCCCGAAAACCGCGACGATGTTGACCGCGCCGCTGGCGTGCATGGCGTCCACGACGTGCTCCAGCGACGCCAGCACGCCGGTCGGGTTGGTCAGCACCGCGACCCGACGGCCGGTGACGTCCTCCCAGTTCCGCGCGGCGAGCGCGTCGGCCCCGGTCCGGACACCGGAGCCGGTGGTGGTGGACGGCGCGGCGGCGCAGGCGGCACTGGCCGCGAGGCCCGCAGCGGGCACCGACAGCGCCGCAGCGGTCAGCAAGCCGCGCCGCGTGAGTCGTGCGTGCTTCGCCGGGTTGGCGCCCGCTTCGTCGCTCACGATCCCGACCAGCCCAAGCCGTGGCCGAACGGGTACTTGTCGACGCCGGGCTGGTTCGGATCGGGCACCGGGACCGGCAGCTTGCCGACCGGGGTGATCTCGCCGAAGAGCACCTTCGCCAGCGACTCCATCGCCACCGCCTTGTCCGAGTAGGTGGCGACCCAGGCGGGCAAGTCGACGTAGGCCGCGTCGTACGGGTCGCGGACCGCGACCGCGACCACCGGTTTCCCGGTCTGCTGCAAGGCGCGGACCAGGTCGAGCTGCGTCGCGTTGGTCGCACTCCACGCGGCGTTGGTCAGCACCACCGTGACGTCGTGGCGCTTGGCCTCCTCGGCGGCCTGGTTGATCTGCTCCGGCGTCGGCTGCAGGCCGGTCACCAACGCCGACGCCTGCGGCCCGCGCACTCTGATCCGCTCCGCCAACGCGGCGGTCGCCTTGTCACCGGCCCCGGTCACGAACATCGTCCCCGGCGGTTCGAGCGGCAGCATTCCGTCGTTGCGCAGCAGGGTCGTGGTGCGATCGGTGATCTCCTGCGCCGCTGCCAGGTGCTCCGGCGACCCGACGACCTGGTCCACTTTGGACACGTCGACGAACGGGTTGTCCAGCACTCCGCGAGCGGACTTCAACGCCAGGATGCGCGCCACGCTCTCGTCGATGCGCTGCTCGGACAGCTGGCCGGTGCGCACCGCGCCCAGCACCCCGTCGATGGCGACCTGCACGTTGAACGGCATCAACAGCATGTCGGCCCCCGCCTTCAGCGCCAGAACCGGGATTTCGGCGTCGGGGTGCTTCTCCCGCACCCCGTCCATCTGCAGCGAGTCGGTGATGATCACACCCCGGTAGCCGAGTTCGCCGCGCAGCATCCCGGTGAGCACGCCTGGCGACAGCGTCGACGGTTCACCGGAGTCGTCGAGCTTCGGCACCACGATGTGCGCGCTCATCACCATGTCGGCCCCGGCGGCGATGGCCTCCCGGAACGGCGGTGCGTCCAGCTGCTCCCACTGCTGCCGGTCGTGCTCGATCACCGGCAGGGAGCTGTGGCTGTCCTGGTTGGTGTCGCCGTGGCCGGGGAAGTGCTTGACCGCCGCCGACACCGTTTCCCCCGGCGGCGCCGAGTCCTCGTAGCCGCGCACCTGCGCGGCGGTGAGCTGCGCGGCCAGCGCCGGGTCGGAGGAGAAAGACCGGACCCCGATCACCGGGTTCGCCGGGTTGACGTTGACGTCCCCGCTCGGTGCGAAGTTCTGGTTCAACCCCATCGCCCGCAGTTCCTGCCCGGTGATCGCGGCCGCGCGGCCCGCGTCGTCGACGCTGCGACCGGCGCCGAGCGCCATGTTGCCGGGGAACTGGGTGGCGGGCTCCGGGATGCGGGTGACCTGGCCCTGCTCCTGGTCGGTGGAGATCAGCAGCGGCACCTTCGCGCCGGAGGACACCGCGGCGTTCTGCAGACCGTTGGACAGCTCGGCGATCTGCTTCGGGTCGTAGAGGCTGTCGGTCCAGGCGAAGTGGATGATGCCGCCCAGGTGGTACTTCTGCACCACCTGCGCCGGGGTGTCGACGCCGAACTCCGCCATGTTCTCGGGGTGCGCGGTGTCGGCCGTGCGTCCGTAGGCGTAGGTCACGAACAGCTGGCCCACCTTCTCCTCCAGCGTCATCTGCTGGAGGAGTTCCTCGGGCGACAGGCGTTGTTGCGGAGCAGCGGCACCGCCGGTGACGGTAAGGGTCGCGGCGCCGATGGCGATTGCGCTCAGCGCGACAACGCCGCGACGCGCTCGGGTCTTCACGTTGGCCTCCCTGCGGAGCGGACTTCGCCGGTGGAAAGTGTTCACCACGAAATCGGTCGATTTCGGAAGTTACTCACGCCACCGCCCGCAGGTCAACGCTGTGCATCGGCGTGGGCGCAGACAGTTCTGACAAATGCCCCTTCGAACGGGATGCGGGCGAATGCGATGCGGGCGCGGGATGCTTCGCGGGCCCGCTGCGGAATGCCCAACATCGGGTTTCCTCCGACCGCTTGCGGATCCGCTGCGGTGCAAGCCGAGTGCCGCCTTCGGCCCGGCAGATCGCGGTCTTCGAACCCGGACATGCGGCGGCGGGCCGCGATCGACGGGCGCCGCCCCTCTGCGCGAGTGCTCGGGTTACCAGGCGTGCACTTCTTGTCGTAACTTCGGGCTAGGCGTCCGGCGTCCCGGTACGCAACCCCGTGGAACGACGAGCCTTGTGTGCGGCAACGCGTGGGTGCTCTGAGTCCCGCGCGCGGAGTCTGATCGGGGTGGACGCCACTTCTCCTCTGTAACGTCCCTGGCCAACCAGGGTCCGCACCTCCATTTGTAGTCGGTGACGCGCGTCACTGCAAGGGTTCGGCCGGGTGCTGTAGGTAGGGGTGCTCGGGTGCGCGGCAGGCGTCGACCGCACGCCGAATGCGGCGCGGAAACGCACGCGCTGTCAGCGGCGGCGGCGCCAGGCGCGCAAGCCCCACCACGCCGCCCCGGCCGCGGCCACCGCACCCATTCCGACGCCCGCCGCGGTCACCGCGGCTCGGGACGGGGTGGGGATGCGGGCCCGCAGCGACACCGGGTGCTCGAAGGCCAGCGATGGCCAGCCGCGCTGCACGGCTTCCTTGCGCAGCCCGCGATCCGGGTTGACCACGGTCGGATGTCCGACGCTCTCCAGCAGCGGCAGATCGGTGATGGAGTCCGAGTAGGCGTGGCTTTCGACGAGGTCGTAGCCGTACTTGTCGGCGAGTTCGCGGGCGGCGGTCGCCTTGTTCTCCGCGGAGCAGTAGAAATCGACCTCGCCGGTGTAGCGGCCGTCGACCACGACCATCCGGGTGCCGGACCAGTGCGTGGCACCGAGCAGCTTCGCGATCGGGGCGACCACTTCTTCCCCGGATGCGGACAGCACGATGATGTCGTGGCCCTGTTCCTGGTGTTCCGAGATGAGCTGGGTGGCTTCCTTGTACACCAGCGGATCGACGATGTCGTGCAGGGTTTCCTCGACGATCGCGTTCACCTGCTCGACGTCCCAGCCGGTGCACAGCGAGGTGATGTGCGCCCGCATCCGGTCCATCTGGTCGGCGTCGGCACCGGCGAGCATGAACACGAACTGGGCGTAGGCGCTCTTCAGCACGGCCCGCCGGTTGATCAGTCCTTCCTGGAAGAACGGTCGACTGAAGGCGAGCGTGCTCGACTTGGCGATGACGGTCTTGTCCAGGTCGAAGAACGCGGCCACCCGGTGTTCGGTGGGGGCCGTTGGGTTCGCGGGCTCAGTCACGCGCACAGCATACGAGCTGGCCGCAGTGGATCGCGGAGGCGCATTGCCGCGGGTTTTCGATTCGGACTTTTCACACTGCGTGTGGTCTAGTCCGGCGATTGGAACTGGCGGGATGTTTTTCTTGACTCGAATGTCGGCTACTGGCCAGTTGGATGCGCACTCAGAGCAAGAACATTCCCTCAAATGGACGGGGGGCGTTGGAGGGGATCTGCGGGATACAGTTGAAGAACGTCCGGTGCTGCCGGGCAAGTTCAGCTCGACCCCCCGGAGCTGAACTAATCGACGACCCCCGCTCCTCCCCCCTGGCGGGGGTCGTCCCATTTCTGCGGTCCGGCTCGGGTCGAATGTGAATTCTTTCCGTTTCCTGCGGTGCGGAAGTAGCACTTCCGGGGGAGTGCGAGTTATCCACAGGACAGAGGTTTGTCCACAGATTTGGAAAACCGCGTTGGCAACGGCCGATCATCCGGTCACGGTGTTAACGAGCGGCCATTCCCCGGCCTTTCGCTCAGGCGCATCAACCGGCCGAACCGGAGAAAATATCATGATCGGCGCACGTCCACTGCTCGTCGCGCGGGATTCCGCGCTGGCAGAAGAGATTTCGCGGCTCGCCGCGGCGGCTGGCGGCGAACTGGAACACGCCCCGAGTCCAGCGGCCTCGGCGTGGCGCACCGCGCCGCTGGTGCTGCTGGACGACGCAGCCGCAGCGGCCGGTGCAGCCGACTGCCTGCCGCGAAGACCCGGTGTCGTCGTGTTGTGCCGAGCGCCGAACTCGGATCTTTGGCGCGCTGCCTTCGAGATCGGCGCCGAGCACGTGCTGGAGCTGCCCGCTGACGAGGCCACCCTCATCGAGCTGCTGGCCGATGCGGCCGACGCCCCGGCGCAGGACGGTCGGGTGCTCGCGGTGCTGGGCGGTTGCGGCGGGGCAGGGGCATCGGTGTTGGCCACCGCGACGGCCGTGGCCGCCGCGCGCGGCGGTGAGCGGTCGCTGCTGGTCGACTGCGACCCGCTGGGCGGCGGGGTGGACCTCGCGGTGGGTGCGGAGGCGGCCGACGGATTGCGCTGGTCGGGATTGGCGGTCAACGCGGGCCGACTCGCGGCGAGCGCGTTGCACGAGGCGCTGCCGAAGCGCCGAATCGGCTCCGGCGCGACCACCGTGCTGTCCTGCGACCGCGACGGCCCGTCGACCGGGCTGACCCCGGAGGCCGTGCGAGCCGTGCTCGGCGCGGGCCGTCGAGCCGGTGACACGGTGGTGTGCGACCTGCCGCGCACGCTGCCCGAAGCCGCGGCTGCCGGGCTGCGCCAGGCGGACCTGGCGGTGGTCGTCGTGCCAGCCGAGGTGCGCGCTTGCGCGGCGGCGGCTCGGGTGGTGGCGAGCATCCGGGAACAGGTGGCCGGGCCGGTTCGGCTGGTGGTGCGAGGCCCCGCGCCGGGCGGCCTGCGCGCGGCCGACGTGGCGCGGGCGGTGGGCGCGGAGGTCCTGACGGTCATGCGGGCGCAACCACGCCTGTCGGCGGCCCTGGACCGGGGCGGCTTCGCGACGGCTGGCCCGACTCGTCGAGGTCCGGTGGTCAGGGCCGCACAGGAAGTCCTGACCGAGCTCGCCCGGGCCGAACCGTCCACAGTGTCGAGTGCCTTAGCCGGTTGTTGACCGACACACCGGGCGCGATTCTCCGCGGTACCAGCTCGTGACGCGTTGACTTCCCGTGGGGATCTCGACGACGGGATCCAGCTGCGCGGTCCGGTCGTCAGTTGGTCGAAGGTGTCCGGAAGATCGTGTTGCTGTCCTTGATTTTGAAGTGGCGTTGACGCGAGGAATTTCACCTCCACTGCGGTTTCAACCAACAACGCCGAGCTCGGATCGGCTGGTGTTCGCGCCAGCATTTGAAATCGCTTTTCGACGCTTCCACGGAATGAAGGTGAGTGAGTCATGTCCACGAGTCATGTCTTGGAAATCGATCGGATCGCCAATGCGGCATCGGAGTCCACTGCGGTGGATGGCGTGGACGGCGAGTTGCTCGAACGGGTGCGCAACCGCTTGGTCGGCAGCGGTGCCGCGTTGACCTCGGCCGCCGTCGCCTCCGCGGTGCGAGAGGAGTCGGGCGGACTGCTCGCCGACGCCGATGTGTTGGCCGCGCTTCGCCTCGTGCAGCAGGAATTCCGCGGCGCCGGAGTGCTGGAGCCGCTGCTGCGCGATCCGTCGGTCTGCGACGTGCTGGTCACCACGCCGAACAAGGTGTGGGTCGACCGGGGCGACGGGCTCCAGCGGGCGGCGGCGCGCTTCCCGGACGAGGACGCGGTGCGCCGGCTCGCGCAACGGCTGGCGATGGCCAGCGGCCGACGGCTGGACGACGCCCAGCCGTGGGTCGACGCCTGGCTGCCGCAGGAGAGCGCATCCGGACCGGTGCGGCTGCACGCCGTGCTGCCACCGGTCGCGGGCGAGGGCACCTGCATCTCGCTGCGGGTGCTCCGCCCAGCCGCACACGGCCTCGACGCGTTGCAGCAGTCGGGTGCCTTCGACGGGCCGACCGCGGCCGTGCTGCGCGAGATCGTGACCGCCAGGCTGGCGTTCCTGGTGGTAGGGGGCACTGCCAGCGGAAAGACGACGTTGTTGGCGGCGATGTTGGGTGAAGTCGCGGAGTCCGAGCGCATCGTGTGCGTCGAGGAGGCCGCCGAGCTCTACCCGCGGCACCCGCACGTCGTCCGGCTGCTCACCCGGCCACCGAACGTCGAGGGAGCCGGGGAGATCCAGGTCCACGACCTGGTCCGGCAGGCCCTGCGGATGCGCCCCGACCGACTCATCGTCGGCGAGGTTCGTGGCGGCGAGGTCCGGCAACTGCTCGCTGCGATGAACACCGGCCACGACGGGGGCGGCGGCACGCTGCACGCCAACTCGCCGCAAGAGGTGCCTGCCCGGATGGAGGCGCTGGCCGCGCTCGCGGGTCTGCCGAGAGCCGCCCTGCACAGCCAGTTGGCGGCGGCCGTCCAGGTGGTGCTGCACGTGCGCAGGAGTGCTCGGAAGGGTCGCCATCTCGCCGGTATCGGCGTGCTGTGCCGCGACGGCGACCGGGTTCGGGTGCGCCCGGCTTGGCAGTCCGACGGCGGCTGGGGGCCTGGGCGCGACGAGCTGGCAGCACAGCTGGCAGCCCGAGGAGGTGCCTTGCCGTGCTGAACTCCTCGCTGGTGGTGCTTGCCGCGGCGGTGCTGTGCTGGCCGGAGATCCGGGTACGAGATCGGCTCTTCGCCACGCCCGCGCACGTTCCGCGACGCGCGCTCCGCCGCACCGCGCGACTGCTGGTGATTCCGGCGATCGCCCTCGCGGGTTTCCTCTTCGCTGGCCCTGCGGGTCTGTGCGCGGCAGCAGCGCTTTCGCTGCTCGCCGTGAAGTACTGGCGCGCCCAGCAGGATTGGCGGCATCAGCTGAACCGGGCCGACGAACTGACCGCTGGTCTGCGGCTGCTGGTGGGGCAGTTGCGCGCCGGTGCCCATCCGGCCGCCGCGGCCGAGGGGGCCGCTGCTGAGTCCGGTGCCACGGTCGGCGGCGTTTTCCGGGACATGGCCGCCACGGTTCGGTTCGGCGGCGATGTCGCAACGGTTCTCGGAGCGCACGACAAGATCGCCGAACTCCGCGGACCGCTGGGCCGGATGGCCAGAGCCTGGGCGCTGGCCGAGCGGCACGGCGTCGCACTGGCCGACCTGCTCGACGCGGTGCGCCGCGACGTCGAGCGGCGTACCGCGTTCCGGCGGGACGTCGAAGCGAAGATGGCGGGTCCGAGGTCGACGGCCGCGGTGCTCACCGGGCTGCCGCTTTTCGGGTTGCTCTTCGGCGAAGCCGTCGGATCAGCCCCGGTCGCGGTGCTGACCTCCGGACTGCTCGGTCAGCTGCTTCTGCTGGTCGGGGTGGGCCTGCTGTGCGCCGGGGTCGGCTGGACGTTGCGCCTGACCAGGGCGGTGGTGCTGCCGTGATCGAAGCTGCCCTGGTACTCGTCGCAGCGGGGCTGCTGCTCGTCCCGGCGGGTTCGGCACGGGCGAGGTTGCGGGCGCTGGGCCCGAGCCCACCGGTTCGGAGGTCACGGCCACCGTCCATTGTGGTCTGGCTGCTGCCACTGGCGGCGGGTGCGGTTGCGGCGCAGGTGTTCGGGCTGGTCGGCGGAATCTCGATCGGCGTGGCCGCCGCGTTCGCGACGCGCCGATGGGCCGCACGAGCCAGGCGAAGACGTGACCGAGCGGATCCGCTGGTGTTGGCGGCTGGCTGGGACCTGCTGGCCGCCGGAATGCGGGCCGGACTGCCGGTCCCGGTCGTCGTGCGGGCGGTGGCCGACGAGCTCACCGGTGCGGCGCACCGAGCACTGCGCGAGGTAGCCGACCACCTCGCGTTGGGCGCGGACGCCATGACGAGCTGGGAACCGGCGCTGCGCAACCCGGACACCGCGGAACTCGCACGGGCGGCTCGTCGAACCGCTCGCACCGGCAGTGGCTTGGCGGACGTGGCTGGCGAAATCGCCAGCCACGCGCGGGCCACGGTCGCCGAACAGGCCCAGGCGCGCGCCCAGCGCGCGACGGTGTGGATTTCGGCGCCGTTGGGGCTGTGCTTCCTGCCCGCGTTCCTGTGTCTCGGGGTGCTCCCCGTGGTGGTCGGCATGGTGCACCGCCTCGCGGTGCCCTGGTGATTCGAAGATCCATTGTGGACTCGATGTTGAGCCGTCCGCCTTTTGAACTCGCGCTGCTCCGCTTCGGAGGACGAGATCGAAAGACGGGCACTGGAGGAGGTTGATCAAAGGTGAATGCACGACTGAACCGGTGGACGGCGGCCCGGCGGCTTCGCGCGCTGCTGCACGGCGACGGCGGGATGAGCACGGCCGAGTACGCGATGGGCACGGTGGCCGCGGTGGCGTTTGCATCGCTGCTCTACAGCGTGGTCACGGGCAATTCGGTCAAGGACGCCCTCACCGCGCTCATCGAACGCGGCCTGCAGGGTGGTGGTGTCTGATGGTCGTGCGGGTGGTTCCGGCGTCGCATGGCGCCGGAACCACCGGTGACACCGGCGGGGTCACGGTCGAAGCGGCACTGGGCATCTGCGCGGTGATCGCGGTGTTCGCGTTGATCTTGACCGGCATCGGCGCGCTGATCGGACATCTCCGCTGCACGGACGCGGCCGTCGAGGCCGCCCGGCTGGTCGCACGCGGTGATCGGTCCCGCGCGGAGGACGTGGTCGTACGGCTCGCCCCGGCCGGGGCGTCGCTTTCGGTGCAGGTCGAAGGGGATCAGGTCAGCACCGAGGTACGCGCCCCGCTGCCCGGTGGCGTCCTGCCCGGCCGCCTGCTGCACGCGCGTGCCGTGGCCGTGCTGGAGCCCGGAGCGCAGCGGCAGGTGCAGCGATGACCGGCGATCGGGGCGCGGCTACCGTACTTGCCGCGGTGCTCTCGATGACCCTGCTCGTCCTGCTGTGGATCGTCGTGCAGTTGGGCGCGGCCACGATCGCCCGCCATCGGGCCGAAGGAGCGGCGGACCTCGCCGCGTTGGCCGCCGCCGCGCATGCCCCGCAAGGGCGGCAACTGGCCTGCGAGCAGGCGAACCGGGTCGCCAGCGGGATGCGCGCGGTGGTTGCGGAATGCTGGTTGGCCGGTTGGGACGCGCGCGTGGTGGTCCGAGTTGATCTGCCGGAGTTCGTCCTCGGCGGGCAGAAGGCCAGCGCACGGGCCCGCGCCGGGCCGGCTGGCGACTGATCGGCCCGTCGCGACGAACGGTCGACGAGCGGTTGCGCGGCTCGGTGTTGACCGCTCGACCGGCCATCCAGGCGCCGCGCGGCAGGGTGATCTTTCGGCGCCTGTGGTCCGGTCGAGAGCGTTCGTCGCGGCTGAGCTACCGGTCGTCGAATGGGGGTGTACTCGGGCGTGTCGGATGACGTTGATTAGTGGTGTGAGCGCAAGACTCAGGGTTCACGACAACGAGGTCGAGAACCAGACGGCTGCCGAAGGCGAATGCCGGAGGTCCCCCCGAGCCGCGGTCCGGCGCCCACTGTGGAACAAGGAGGCGGAGCAAATGCAATGGTCGGTGGACAGGTCGCGGAGCGCCTTCCCCGGCATCCCGGCTCACCCGGCCGGGCTGACCAGCAGCCGGATCGAACTACGCGTGCAGGCAATCGGATTCGCTTCGCGTGGTTGGCCGGTGCTGCCCGGAACCTACCCCGAAGCAGGCCACTGGATCGGTCGGCGCGGGCGGCAGGAGAACGGCCCGATGCCGGTGCGCCGCGACTGGCAGAACCGGCTCGGCACCAACCCGGACGAAGTCACGTCCTGGTGGAATGAGCGGCCGTACAGCCTGCTGATCGCTACCGGAACCACGATCGACGCCATCGAGGTCGACGCCGACCTCGGTCGCCGGGCCGCATCGGTGTTGCGGGCGCTCGGATTCCCGGTGCCCATCGTGGCAACCCCGAACGGACGCTGGTACTTCCTGATGTCCAGCGGCGGCAAGCTCTTCGCCGAACTGGCCGAAGAAACCGGAATCCGGCTGCACGGCGAAGGAAGTTGGGTTCCCATGCCACCGACGGCCTATCCGCGCGGTGCGGTGCACTGGCGGGTCAAGCCCGAAGTGTGCGCCTGGCAACTGCCCACCCCGGACTTCGTGCAGGACGCACTGTGCACGGGTCGCAACATCGTTGACAACAGCCCAGAAAACGTGGCGGAACTCCTCGCAGCAGGCAGATGACCACCTGCTGGATGTGTTGACCGTGTTGGCGCTGAACGGATCGGCATCCGCGCCCCGGGCTCCCCGACACGACCGGACACGCTTCCGTAGAGCACGCACCAGCTCTTCGTGCTCAGCTCCCTTGTGGACGGTCGTGCAGCCCAGCCGATTCGCCGGCTCCTACCCCGAGCACGGTCGACACCGCGTCGAGAACAGCCACCGCCCCCGCCTTGTCCAGCGGCTCGTTGCCGTTCCCGCACTTCGGCGACTGGACGCAGGACGGGCACCCCGCCGGGCAGTCGCAGGAAGCGATCGCTTCCCGCGTCGCGGCCAGCCATGGGACCAATGCGGCAAAACCGCGATCGGCGAATCCGGCCCCTCCCGGATGACCGTCGTGCACGAACACCGTTGCCTCCCCGGTGTCGGCATGCAGCGCGGTGGACACCCCGCCGATGTCCCATCGATCACAGGTCGCGAACAGCGGTAGCAAGCCGATCGCCGCGTGCTCGGCGGCATGCAGCGCGCCGGGGATGCGCGCCGGATCCAGCCCGGCGCCCCCCGGCGCGCTGCTCAGCAACAGTTCGTCGCCGACGGTGTACCAGACCGCGCGGGTCAGCAGGGTTTGCGCCGGGAGGTCCAGCGCAACCTGGTCCAACACCTCGCCGGACGGCCGTTTCCGCAGGTACCCGACGACCTGCGAGGTGACCTCCACCTCGCCGAGGCACACTGCGACGCCGCGGCCGGTGTCGTGGCGCTCGATGGTTCGCAGCACCGAGATGTCCACCACGTTGCGAGGTGAGGTCGTCCAATCCGGATTCTCCAGGTGCACCAGCGCGATCCCGGTGTCCAGGTCGAGTTCGTCCACCACGAACGACTCGCCGCGATGCAGGTAGACCGCACCCGGATGCACCGTCGAACAGGCGGAATCCGGGTCCACGGTGCCGAGCATCCGCCCGGACTCGCCTTCCACCACGGCGATCGGATGCCCGCCGGCGCCGCGCAACTCGACGTTGCGATGCGGGCGTTCCCGAGCGGTCCAGAACCAGCCGTGCGGGCGCCTGCGCAGCACTCCGTCCGCGGTGAGCGCCTGCACCGCCCGCCTGGCGGGTTCGCCGCCGAAGCTGTCGAAGGAGTCCTCGTCGAGCGGCAGTTCGGCGGCGGCGCAGGCCAGGTGCGGTTCGAGCACGTACGGGTTGGTCGGGTCGAGCACGGTCGCCTCGACCGGTCGGTCCAGCACGGCGGACGGGTTGTGCACCAGGTAGGTGTCCAGTGGATCGTCGCGCGCGACGAAGACCACCAGAGCTCCTTCACCATCCCGGCCAGCACGCCCGGCCTGCTGCCAGAACGACGCGAGGGTGCCCGGATAACCGGCGACCACAACGGCGTCGAGCCCGGAGATGTCGATGCCCAGTTCCAGCGCGTTGGTGGTGGCCACCGCGCGAAGGTCACCCGCCAGCAGGGCGCGTTCCAGCGCCCGGCGGTCCTCCGGCAGGTATCCGCCGCGGTAGGCGGCCACCTTCGCGGCCAACGATTCGTCCACATCGGACAGCGCGCGCTGGGCGGACAACGCGGCCAGCTCCACCCCGCGCCGGGACCTGATGAACGCCAGCGTCCGAGCGTCCTCGATGACCAGCTCGGTCATGATCCGCGCCGCTTCGGTACCGGCCGCCCGGCGCACCGGGGCGCCGTTCTCACCGATGATCTCCTCCAGCAGCGGCGGTTCCCAGAACGCGATCGTCCGCGCCCCGCGCGGCGAGCCGTCGTCGGTGACGGCGCGGCACGAGACGCCGGTCAGGCGCGCGGCCAGCGCCGCCGGGTCGGACACGGTTGCCGAGGCGAGCACGAAGACCGGATCCGCACCGTAGTGCTGGGCGATCCGGCGCAGGCGGCGCAGCAGCAGCGCGACGTGCGAGCCGAACACCCCGCGATAGGTGTGGCACTCGTCGACCACGATGTAGCTGAGCCGCCGGAAGAACCGCGCCCACCTGCCGTGGCCGGGCAGCACGCCGAAATGCAGCATGTCCGGGTTGGTGAAGATCCACCGGGCGTGCGCGCGCACCCAGTCCCGCTCGACCTGCGGGGTGTCGCCGTCGTAGCTCGCCGCGCGCACCTCCTTCATGCCGAGCTCGTCGATGGTGCGGAGCTGATCGGCGCCGAGCGCCTTGGTGGGGGCGAGGTACAGCGCGGTCGCGCGGTGGTCGTCGAGCAGTCGGGACAGCACCGGCAACTGGTAGACCAGCGACTTGCCGGAGGCGGTGCCGGTCGCGACCACCACGTGCTCACCAGCCCAGACCGCTTCGGCGCCATCGGCCTGGTGCACCCAGGGCTCGCCCGCGCCTCGCTCGCGCAACGCCGACACCAGTTGCGGTGGCACCCACTTCGGCCAATCAGCGGTCCGGGCCGGGCGGGTCGGCAGGTGCTCGATGTGGCGCACCGGTGTCTCGGCGACCGGAATGCCCGCCACGGCGCGGTCCAGCAACCGCTGCCCCTTGTCCTGGTCCGCTGCGCGCACGCGACCGAGCCTTGCACAAGGCGGAATGCGTCCCGCGCACGACTTCCCGGTTACCGCAGTCGTGTCGGTATCCCCCGATCGGATGGCGTCGCGGCGATTCCCGGCGGTGCCGTCGTGAGCAGTGGAAACCCACCGGATTTTCCGGGACGATCGCACTACATCATGTCACCCATTTGGGCCAAATCGAGTTGTGTCCAGTTGGGCGATCAAGAGCGTTTCTGAATCGATTATTCGATAACAGATCTGCACGTCAGCACGAGTTGCGTATCACACCGTGAAGTAAGCCACTTGGGGCCTGAATAGACTTCCGATCCACGACGTCGCCACGGACGGCCATCGGTAGCTCACCGGCCGTACCGGGCGAGGCCGTCTACCGCGCATCGGAGCCCGGTTGAGCGGGGCTCCGGTACTGAACCGAGCACAACCCAGGAGGACGGATGTCCCTGCTCACCCCGGTCCAGCACAGCTGGGCCCAGGGCGCTGCACCACCGAGCTCGCAAACCCGGATGGACCTCGCCCAACAAGTCACCGGTATCGAACTCGGCGGCGCCGACTACGCCGTGGTCGGCGTAGTCATGGTGATCGCGCTGGCCGCCCTCGCCTTCGGCTACGTACTCATCAAGGAGGTGCTGTCCGCCGGCCAAGGCACGGCCAAGATGCAGGACATCGCCAAGGGCGTGCAGGAAGGCGCATCGGCCTACCTGAACCGGCAGTTCCGCACCCTGGCGATCTTCGCGGTGGTCGTGTTCCTGCTGCTGTTCGCGCTGCCCGCGGAAACCACCGGTGAACAGATCGGCCGATCGATCTTCTTCCTGTTCGGCGCCGCGTTCTCGGCCACCATCGGCTACCTCGGAATGTGGCTGTCCACCCGCGCCAACGTCCGCGTCGCGGCGGCCGCCCGCGAGGCCGGTGAGGGGCGCGAGAAGGCAATGCGCGTCGCGTTCCGCACCGGTGGCGTGGTCGGCATGACCACCGTCGGTCTCGGCCTGTTCGGTGCCGCGCTGGTCGTCCTGGTCTACGCCGGGGGCGCACCACGCGTGCTGGAGGGCTTCGGTTTCGGTGCCGCGCTGCTGGCGATGTTCATGCGAGTCGGCGGCGGCATCTTCACCAAGGCCGCCGACGTGGGCGCCGACCTGGTCGGCAAGGTCGAGCAGAACATCCCGGAGGACGACCCGCGCAACGCCGCCACGATCGCCGACAACGTCGGTGACAACGTCGGCGACTGCGCCGGGATGGCGGCCGACCTGTTCGAGTCGTACGCGGTGACCCTGGTCGCCTCGCTGATCCTGGGCACCGCCGCGTTCGGCCTGCACGGGCTGCTGTTCCCGCTGATCGTGCCCGCGATCGGCGTGCTGACCGCGGTCGTCGGCGTCTACATCACCAAGGCCCGCACCGGGGAGAACGCGCTGACCGCGATCAACCGGTCGTTCTACATCTCGGCTGGCATCTCGGCGGTGCTCTGCGCGATCGCCGCGATGCTGTACCTGCCCAGCACCTTCGGTGAGCTCACCGGCGTCTCCGAGGACATCCGCGCCACCGGCGGCAGCCCGGCGCTGATCGCGCTGGTCGCGGTGATCATCGGCATCCTGCTCGCGGTGGTCATCCTCAAGCTCACCGGCTACTTCACCGCCACCGAGCACCGCCCGGTGCGCGACGTCGGCAAGTCGTCGTTGACCGGCGCGGCCACCGTGATCCTCTCCGGTCTGTCGGTGGGCTTCGAGTCCGCCGTCTACACCGCGCTGATCATCGGTGCTGCGGTGTTCGGCGCGTTCCTGCTGTCCGGCTCGCTGCCGGTGGCGCTGTTCGCCATCGCGCTGGCCGGCTGCGGTCTGCTGACCACCGTCGGCGTGATCGTCGCGATGGACACCTTCGGGCCGGTCAGTGACAACGCCCAGGGCATCGCGGAGATGTCCGGCGATGTCGAGGGCGAAGGCGCCAAGATCCTCACCGAGTTGGACGCCGTCGGCAACACCACCAAGGCGATCACCAAGGGCATCGCGATCGCCACGGCGGTGCTCGCCGCGACCGCGCTGTTCGGGTCCTACACGGACGCGATCACCAAGGCGCTGGCCGATGTGGCCGGCCAGCTCAGCACCTCCGAGTTCTTCGTCTACGCGCCGAACGTGCTGGTGGGCGTGATCATCGGTATTGCCGTGGTGTTCCTGTTCTCGGGGCTGGCGATCAACGCGGTGTCCCGCGCGGCCGGGGCAGTGGTCTACGAGGTGCGGCGGCAGTTCCGGGAGAAGCCGGGGATCATGGACGGCTCCGAGCGTCCGGAGTACGGCCGGGTCGTCGACATCTGCACCCGCGACTCGCTGCGCGAGCTGGCCACGCCGGGTCTGCTCGCGGTGCTGGCGCCCATCGCGGTCGGTTTCGGTCTGGGCGTCGGCCCGTTGGCCGGTTACCTCGCCGGTGCCATCGCCTCCGGCACCCTGATGGCCATCTTCCTGGCCAACTCCGGCGGTGCCTGGGACAACGCGAAGAAGTTGGTGGAGGACGGCTACCACGGCGGCAAGGGCTCCGAGGCGCACGCCGCCACGATCATCGGTGACACCGTCGGCGACCCGTTCAAGGACACCGCTGGCCCGGCGATCAACCCGCTGCTGAAGGTGATGAACCTGGTGTCGCTGCTGATCGCACCGGCAGTGGTCACCTTCACCGTCGGCGATGCCGCGTCCCCGGCCGTGCGAATCTCCATCGCGGTCGTCGCGGTCGCGGTGATCATCGGTGCGGTCGTGATCTCCAAGCGGCGCTCCACGGCGATCGCGGAGTCATCCCCTTCTGATGACAAGGCGGTCAACGGCGCGACCTGACGTCGCACCCGTCGCACCGGCCAGCAGGGCGCCTCCCCGGCTTCGGGGTGGCGCCCTGCTGCTGCGCTGGGGTTTCCCCGGATGGTCGACCCCGGCTTCCGGTGACCGGCGGGCGATGCGGCACAGTCTCCGGCGGCACGGCGAAAGCAACTCCGATCAATGCGAGGAGTGCGCATGAAGATCCGTTCGACGTCCATCGCGGCGTTAGCCGCCATCCCCTTGGCGCTCACCGGATGCGCTGCGGCACCGCCGCCGCAGGCCGCCGCCCCGAGCCCGGACGGGGTCGCGTGGGTGGGCCGGTTGTGCGGCCTGGTCAGTGGTTTCTCCGCCACCCAGCAGCAGCTGCCCGGCGTGGACCGGACGAACACGAGCACGATGAAGAAAACGGTGATCGAACGAATCGGCGCCGCGGAACGCGCTGCCGACGACACGGTCCGCGGGCTGCAGGGCTTGGGGCCGTCGCCGATCGACGGCGCGGATGTGGTCAACACCGGTTTCCAACAAGGCTTCACCCAGGTCCGCGACATCCTGCACACCGCGGGTGGCCAGGCCCAACAGGTCGACCCGACGGACCAGCAGCGGTTCCAGGCGGGCATGACGGCGGTGCAGCAGGAGCTGCAGAAGAGCGGTCAGCTCAACCTCCAGGACAAGCTGGAGCAGAACGAGGAGCTCAACGCCGCCGCCCACCAGGCACCCGAGTGCAAATCCTTCTTCGCCCCACCCCAGCAACAACAACCCCGCTGACCTGATTTCCGCAATGCGGAATCGGCGCGTGCTTCGCCGGGTGTCGGGTCGGCAGCTCTGGGCGGCGCTGCCGACCCACAACACCTGCTCGCGCAATTGGGTGGATGTGCTGGCCAAGGTCGAACTGCTGTTCTAGCATGCGGGCCGTGGACCAGCTGTCCTTCTACTCGGCCGAGGCGCGACAGCCCAACGTCGCCGACCTCGCGGGGATGCTGTGCGGACCCGGGCAGGCGGTCGGCTTCGGTCGCGGCACCGCGGCCCGGTTGTCCGTGGTGGTCGACGCCGAATGGCGGGCCCGCTCCCTGGTCAAGGCGTGCGCCGAACGCGGTGTGGAAGCCGAACTCAGCCGCTCCGACGAAGGCCGCCCGCTGATCCGCACCGCCTTCCGCGCCGACCTCACCGGCCTCGCCGCGCAATGGCTGCGCGGCGCCGTGAAATCGGTTCCCCCGGACTTCGTCCCGGACGGCGCCGCCCTGCGGATCTGGGCGCTGACCGCTGGCAGCGCCGAGCCCACCGGCTACCGCCTCGGGCTCGACCCGCACGCCCCGGACACGCACCAGCCGCTCACCGCGGCGCTGCTGAGCTGCGGCCTTCCGGCCAAGCCGGTCGGACCGCGAGCCGGTGGTCCGGCCCTGCGCGTCACCGGTCGCCGTCGACTCGCCCGACTCGCCGAGCTGGTCGGCCCGATTCCCGATGGTGCTATCGAGCGAACGTGGCCTTTGGTGTCCTGACCTGCTTGACGCACATCACGCCAGGTCACGCGCTGGAACACGAAGGTAACCCGATACGTTCGTACAAGAAGACGTTGACGAGTATCGGCGTGTTATATGCAACCCTGTGCGTTCCCGGCCCGGCACAACCGACCGTGTTGGGGGCACACTGGGGAACTTGTCGAGTAGCAACCGGGCGCAACGGATGCCTCCGGGAGAAGAGAGCAGGTAAGCGTGGCTGGGTCGACACGGACGAAGAAGGCCGGCGGTACCGGCCGGGCTTCGGGGTCCCCCAACGGGGATGGCTCCGCGGGTCGGCGCTTGGTGATCGTCGAGTCGCCTGCGAAGGCCAAGAAGATCGCCTCCTACCTGGGCTCGAACTTCATCGTCGAGTCTTCTCGCGGGCACATCCGGGACCTGCCGAAGAACGCCAAGGACGTGCCGGAGAAGTACAAGGGGCAGGCGTGGGCCCGGTTGGGCGTCGACGTCGACAACGACTTCGAGCCGCTGTACCTGGTGACCTCGGACAAGAAGTCGACCGTCACGGAGTTGAAGGACGCGCTGAAGCAGGTTGACGAGCTCTACCTCGCCACGGACGGTGACCGCGAGGGCGAGGCGATCGCCTGGCACCTGATGGAGACGCTGAAGCCGAAGGTGCCGGTGCGCCGGATGGTGTTCCACGAGATCACCGAGTCGGCGATCCAGGCGGCCGCCGCCAACCCGCGCGACCTGGACCACGACCTGGTGGACGCCCAGGAGACCCGCCGCATCCTGGACCGGTTGTACGGCTACGAGGTCAGCCCGGTGCTGTGGAAGAAGGTCATGCCGAAGCTGTCGGCGGGCCGCGTGCAGTCGGTGGCGACCCGGATCGTGGTCGAACGGGAACGCGAGCGGATCAGGTTCGTCCCGGCCGAGTACTGGGACATCTCCGCGACGATGGACGCCGGTGCGGATGCCTCGCCGCGCCGCTTCGGGGCGCGCCTGGTGACGGTGGACGGCGCGAAGCTGGCCTCCGGACGCGACTTCGGTCCGGACGGGCAGCTCAAGAGCGCCGACACGCGGGTGCTCACCGAGCCCGAGGCCCGTGCCCTCGCCACCGCGCTCACCGACGCGCGGCTGCACGTCTCCAGCGTCGAGGAGAAGCCGTACACGCGGAAGCCGTACGCGCCGTTCATGACCTCCACGCTCCAGCAGGAAGCCAGCCGCAAGCTGCGGTTCTCCGCCGACCGGACGATGCGCACGGCGCAGCGGTTGTACGAGAACGGCTACATCACCTACATGCGTACCGACTCGACGACGCTGTCGGAGACGGCGATCACCGCGGCGCGCAACCAGGCCAGGGACCTCTACGGCGAGCAGTACGTGCCGCCGCAGCCGCGCCAGTACAACCGCAAGGTCAAGAACGCCCAGGAGGCGCACGAGGCGATCCGCCCGGCGGGCGAGAGCTTCCGCACCCCCGGCGAGGTCGCGGCCGAGCTGCGCAACGACGTCGACGGCTTCAAGCTCTACGAGCTGATCTGGCAGCGGACCATCGCCTCGCAGATGGCCGACGCGAAGGGCACCACGCTCTCGGTGCGCATCACCGGCACCGCCACCAGCGGCGAGGAGTGCACCTTCGCCGCCTCCGGCCGCACGATCACCTTCGCCGGTTTCCTCAAGGCCTACGTCGAGGCGGTGGACTCGGAGGCCGGTGGGGTCGCCGACGACGCCGAGTCGCGGCTGCCGCAGCTGGTGCAGGACCAGCCGATCACCGCGCCGGAGCTGTCGCCGGACGGGCACACCACCAACCCGCCGCCGCGCTTCACCGAGGCCAGCCTGGTCAAGACGCTGGAAGAGCTGGGCATCGGCCGCCCGTCGACCTACGCGTCGATCATCAGCACCGTGCAGGAGCGCGGCTACGTGTGGAAGAAGGGCTCCGCACTGGTCCCGTCGTGGATCGCCTTCGCCGTGGTCGGTCTGATGGAGAAGCACTTCGGGCGACTGGTGGACTACGACTTCACCGCCGCGCTGGAGGACGAGCTGGACCGCATCGCCGAGGGGCGCCAGCAGCGCACCAGGTGGCTGTCCGGGTTCTACTTCGGCGGCGACATCGGCCCGGAGGACTCGATCGGCCGCGCCGGTGGGCTGAAGAAGCTGGTCGGTTCCGGTGTCGAGGAGATCGACCCGCGGGAGATCAACTCGATCCCGATGTTCACCGACGACGCGGACCGCACCGTCTACGTGCGGGTCGGCCGCTACGGCCCGTACCTGGAGCGGACGCTGGAGGACAACTCGTCGCAGCGCGCGAACCTGCCGGACGACCTGCCACCGGACGAGCTCACGGTGGAGATCGCGGAGAAGCTGTTCGCCACTCCGATGGAGGGCCGCAGCCTGGGCACGGATCCGGAATCTGGCAACGAGATCGTCGCCAAGGAAGGCCGGTTCGGTCCGTACGTCACGGAGATCCTGCCCGAGGGCAGCAAGGGCAAGCCACGCACCGGCAGCCTGTTCAAGCACATGTCGCTGGACACCGTGGCCCTCGACGACGCGCTCAAGCTGCTCTCGTTGCCGCGCGTGGTGGGCACCGATCCGGAGTCGGGCACCGAGATCACCGCGCAGAACGGCCGCTACGGCCCGTACCTGAAGAAGGGCACCGACTCGCGGTCGCTGGAGGCCGAGGACCAGATCTTCTCGATCACCTTGGACGAGGCGCTCAAGATCTACGCGCAGCCCAAGCAGCGCGGGCGGCGGGCCGCCGCGGCGCCGCTGCGCGAGCTCGGCGAGGAGCCGGACACCGGCAAGCCGCTGGTGATCAAGGACGGTCGGTTCGGGCCGTACGTCACCGACGGCGAGACCAACGCGTCGCTGCGCAAGGGCGATGACGTGGAGTCGCTGACCATGGATCGGGCGGTGGAGCTGCTCGCGGAACGGCGGGCCAAGGCCCCGGCGAAGAAGAAGCCGGCCGCCAGGAAGCCCACGACGGCGAAGAAGAAGGCCAGTTCGTCTTCGAAGTCCGCTTGATCCTGGTGTTCCGCCGATCCGAGGCGGAGACTTTCCGAATATCGGAAGCCTCAGGAGGCGGACATGCGAGATGCCTTGCACGGCTTGGACGGCACGCAGCCGTTACCGCCCATGCCGCTCCATCGGGACGTCCTGTCCGGTTCGTTCGCGGTCCCGCAGCAGCGGACCGTGCCGCCGCGCTGGGTGCCGCGGCGCAGGGCGGCGGACGTCCGCAGGCCGGTGCGGGCCCGCCGGGTTTCGGCAGCGGAGCGGAGCCTGCAGACGCCTCGCCTGGTACCGCCGCACGAGAGGCCGCGGCGGACGGCCGGGTCGATCGTCGGTTTGCTGATCGTGCTGGTCGTCGGCGCGGCCGTGGCGTTCGCGGTGCTGCGCAGGGTGCTTGAGCTGTACTTCGGTTGATCGCAGGCCGGTCGGTGTCGCCCCGTACAGTCTTGGTGTCCCGCGAAGTACTGGAGGCGACGTGATGCAGACCGACGCTCCGGAGCAGCCGAAGACCGGGGTGTGGGCGGAGGTCGTCGGGCAGCCTGACGCGGTGCGGACGCTGTTCACGGCGGTGCGCGCCGCCCGCCTCCAGGTGCTCGGCGAGCCGGTCCCGCCGGGTGCGATGACGCACGCCTGGCTGTTCACCGGGCCGCCGGGTTCGGGCCGGTCGATCGCGGCCAGGGCCTTCGCCGCGGCTCTGGAGTGCACGGACGCCGAATCGCCGGGCTGCGGGCACTGCGCGGCGTGCCGGACGGTGCTGCACGGCACCCACGCCGACGTGCGTCTGGTGGTGCCGGAGGGCCTGTCGATCTCGGTCGCGGAGATGCGGGCGCTGGTGCAGGCCGCAGCCCGCCGGCCGACCACCGGTCAGTGGCGAGTGGTGCTTATCGAGGACTCCGACCGGCTCACCGAAGGCGCGGCGAACGCGCTGCTCAAGGCGGTGGAGGAGCCGCCGCCGCGCACCGTGTTCCTGTTGTGCGCGCCGTCGGACCACCCGGAGGACGTGTCCGTCACGATCCGTTCCCGGTGCCGCGTGGTGCAGTTGCGCACGCCGTTGTCGGGGGCGATCGCCGAGGTGTTGCAGGAGCGCGACGGCGTTGGCGCCGAGCTCGCGCAGTGGGCGGCATCGGTGTGCGGCGGCCACATCGGCCGGGCGCGGCGGCTGGCGACCGACGAGGAGTCTCGGGAGCGGCGCGAGTCGGTGTTGCGCATTCCGTTGGGGCTGCGCCGGTTCTCGGATGTGTTCACGGCGGCCACCGCGCTGGTGAAGCTGGCGGAGACCGAAGCGGTCACCGCGAACGAGGACCGCAACGAGGCCGAACGAGAAGAGCTGAAGACGGCGATGGGTGCGGGCGGTACCGGCAAGGGCACGGCCGCGGCCACCCGAGGTGCGAACGCGGCGCTGAAAGAGCTGGAGAAGCGCCAGAAATCCCGCGCCACCCGTTCCCAGCGCGACGCGCTCGACCTGGCCCTGGTCGATCTCGCGGGCTTCTACCGGGACGTGCTGGTGACGCGTGCGAGTTCGGACGCCCCGCTGAACCACCCGGACTGCGCGAGCGCGGTGTCCAAAGCGGCGGCGGAGTGGACGTCGGAATCGGCCTTGCGCCGCCTGGACGCGGTCCTGGAATGCCGCCAGGCCCTGACCCAGAACGTCAAACCGATCATCGCGGTAGAAGCCATGCTCGCCACCCTCTACACCGGCTGACCCCGCAGCAACATTCGCCCGAAAGTGGCACCGGAAGTGGCGGGGTGAAGGGCACCTTTGACCGGCATAGTCGGTCAAAGGTGCCCTTCACCTCGGAAGAACCACCCTGTGGTGCTGATCATCGGGGAGGTGCTCGGCTGCCCGATCCGATGGCGGGAAGTACTGCGGGGCGCAGCCGAGCAGCAGGTGCTCAGACGATTCCTGAGCTCGTTCGTCGACGTCCTCCTCGACACAGCGCCGGTCACCGGTGACGCCGCCACCGGCACCCCAGCACGTTCCGCCAGTGGGTCGCCGATCACTCCGCGGGCTGCCAGGGCCGGACTTCGCCCCAGCCCCAGCGGGGCATCGGCTCGTCGAGGTTCGGGCGGACGTCCGGTCGCGAAAAGATCAGCGCCATCCGGCTGCCCCATTCCAGGTAGGCCGCGAACGCCGAGCGGAACTCCGGGTCGTCCGGGAGACCCACCTCGTCGGCGGTGTCGAGGAGCAACGCGACCCACCTGCGGCGCTGGGCCTCGGTGATCGCCCGGCCCAGGTGTTTTCCGAGATCGCGGCGGGTGTGCTGCCGATCTCGCGCGCGAACTGGTCCTCGGGTCGGCTGTGCGGGACTCGGCCGGTTTCGTGCGAAATCGCCACTCTCACCAGGCAAAGACGGGCACCACGCAAGACGGGCACCAGAACTGCGGCCCGCGCGGCGTCATCGGGTGCGGCGAGCGAGCACCGCGATGAGCATCGCGCCCAGGAGCAGCAACGCCGTGCCGCTGTAAAACCAGGGGATCGTGTTGCTGGTCGATGCCAGGGGCTCGATTCGCGCCTGGTGCTCGGCTGGGCCGGTCGCCACCGGAGTCGCCGTCGGGTCGCCGCAGTTCACGCCGCCTTCGGGTGCGCTGGCGCGAACGATCTGCTCGCCGAAGGTGATCTGCACCAGCGAAGTCGGCGTGCCCAGCGGGTGGCCGCGATGCACCTGGAGGTCGAAAAGCCGTGCCGCCGCGCGAACTTCGGCTCCGACGACCTGCTGCCGAAGTTCACCGGCACTGATCCGCAACACACCACCGTCGAAGGCCCGCTGGTCGAGCCACGGCAGCGGCAGGTCCAGGCTCGGGTGCGCGGCGTCGAGCACCCCGAGCTCGTCGCCGCCCCGCGACACCCGCAGCACCGGAGCCTGGTAGTCCACAGTAGACGTTGACGGCTCGCCGGTGGCGGTGCCGACGAGCCGAGGCGCACCAACCACGTCGACCCGTATCTCCCGCGCGGTACCGGCGAACAACCGAACGCTGGACACCTGAATCGTCGAGCTCGACTGGACGGCCCTGCCGACCTGCCCGGCGACGGGAACCAATTGCACGTTGGAATGCGCATCGACGACGTCCGGCACGTGCAACAGCGAGCCCGAGCCACCGGCGGCGAGCACACCGCCCGGCAGTGCGTTCACCACCGACGCACTGCCCATCGAGTACCGCGCATCGGCGATCGGCGACACGCACGGCCCGGCCTGCTCGTCCCAGCGTGTGTGCACGCTGCCGTCCAGCCCGCTGAGTTCGACCAGCTGATCGGCCGGAGAAGCTGGCGGCTGCATGCTCCCGCTGGTCGGCTCGGCGCGATCCGGCAACGCGGTTTGCGCCAACCCCACCGGCATCTGCGGCACTTTGCCGAACATCGCCACCCCGACCGGGGAGGCTTCGGCGACCGCGCGTTCATGCGCGAAGAACGCCGTGGAGTTCGCCTGCGCGACGGCCCGCCCCATCTCGGCCACCGACTGCTTCGGCAACTGCGCCTCGAATTCGGGATCGTCGAGGATCGTGTCGGTCGGCACGGTGTTCGGCAGCACGCGCACGATCCCGATCATGGTGCCCGCATCGGCCACGACCGGACCAGGCACCGAGGACGGCTCCGAAGCAGGCGGCTGACCAGGCCGTTCCGGGCCGGGAACGGGGAGTCGTCGGCGGTGCGCTCTGGGCGTACGCCGCGGGCAGCGACACCCCCGACGACGGCCAACGACACGACGGCGCACGCGCTGAAGCGGCGAACTACTCGCATCCGACACCCTCCCGGCCACGAAACACCAAGTGACAAGGGTCACGGCAGATCCAACGAACCAGCAGCCCAGCGGTGACGACCAAGCCCGCCGCACGCAACAGACCAGCAGGGGTGCGGACGAAACCCAAGAACCAGCCAGCTACACTTGACCACGCACTGCCGCCTTAGCTCAGTCGGACAGAGCGACGCACTCGTAATGCGTAGGTCGAGGGTTCGATTCCCTCAGGCGGCTCCGGTAGGTTCTACCCTGCTGACCTGCGGCGGGAGCTGAGATCGATGATCTTGGCTCCCGCTTCTTTTTGGCCCGCATGGAGCAGATATGGAGCAAATTTTTCACCAGACTGCTCGTTCGGTGATTCGGTAGAGGTTTCGGCCTGTGGTTGCACGGCCGTCTTCGGCTTGCCGTCGAGCGCCGCGCGCACCGCGTCCCACTGGGTGTCGGCGAGGTGCGAGTACCGCTCGGTGGTCGTGACGGAGGCGTGGCCGAGGAGCTTCGACAGCGCCTCGATTGGCACCCCGTCCTGCAAGATCCACGACGCGTAGGTGTGCCGCAAGTCGTCGCGGGCGATTCTGGCGGAGACCGCGAGAAGGATGGGCTTCGCGCTGCTGCCCAGGGCACAGCAGTCTGTGCCGATTACGGGAGCCGCGCTACTCCTACACCCCAGCACCGCGTCCACAACGGACACTTCCCTGCGACGCCGACCAGATCGAAGGTGGTTCTAGTGCCGTAAGACTCTGGTTCTTCGTTGAGTATGCCCGCTGTGAGAGATTCCGGGCTTTGTGGGCCTCTCGCGACAGGCATACCAGCGCATTGGCCCAATGTGCCGTGTGACCATCCTGACGCGCACGGCACCGCTAATTCTTCACGATCGCGGGGACAGCCTTACCCTCCGACTCGATCCTCATAGTATCCGCCCCATGTGTTGAACCAGCCGTGGTTGGTCGTCGTCACCTCTTCCGAGTACACCACCTCATTATCTTTAGTTAGCCTCGCTGTCACGGCGATCTCCGCTTCTGCCTCGCAGTATCCGAAATACTCGTCGACGAAGCAGTTATTGGCGATGCCCTCGTAGGTGACCTTGTTATGTTCCTCTTTCTTGTGGTGCCACTCGACCTCGATTGCGAAGTGATTCGATCCGACTTTCTCGGCCTTCGGTTCGGTCGCCAAGGGGTTTCCTTCGCGATCAAACTTCCCCTGCCAGGTGATGTGAGAAATGCTCTCGTCGGGCAAGGGCCACCGCACGGTGAGCCACCGGCCGTACTCGTCACCGTAGATGTTTCGGCACGCTTCTACGGGTGCAGCCGCTGACGCCTGGCTAGTTAGTGGAATTCCCCCCATGAGTACAAGAAGAGACAAAACAACGACACGAGTTCTGCGCATGACTACCCCGCAATCCAACTATCGGGAACAAGAGGTGAGGGCGTGACGTCGACTAGTGAAGATCGAGGTCGTTCAGTGGCATTGAAGGTGGCAATATGCCCCCAGTTCATTGGATGAAGCCCTTCCTGATCGTGTTTCTCTGAACGGAACCTGATCATCCTGCTGTAGATCACTTCTTCGCGCTTTCCCCCGCGCGTGCAGCGTTGTCCGTTCAAGCCCAGGCCAGGACGAGGACCTCGGCGAAGGACAGCGCCGAGGCCCGCGTCAACGCGATGGTGGGCGGGCGGTTCGATCTTGGGGACCCGTTGCTCGGATCTCCTCGGCCCGCCGGAACTTGAAGCAGGCGCGCGGCACTAGCTTCGGCCGTAGCTGCGCCGCGTAGCGGTGCCCGCGGCCGCGCAGCTCACCGCGGCCGGGGACGTGCTCGGCACGCTGCTCGCCGGACGGGGGCAGGTGGCCTGTTCGACAATCAATGTTGTCTTGACAAAATTTTTTGTCAAGACCATGCTCGTCCGCATGTTAGATGTTGCGGTTATCCACGAGCCGTCCGCGGCTGCGGTGACGCTGGAACCGGTGCGGGCGCGGCTGTTGCACGAGCTCGCCGAACCTGGCTCGGCGTCGTCGCTGGCCGCCGAGCTCGGTCTGAGCAGGCAGAAGGTCAACTACTATCTGCGAGGCCTGGAGAAGCACGGTCTCATCGAGCTGGTCGAGGAGCGGCGCAAGGGCAACATGACCGAGCGCGTGATGCGCGCGACCGCCGGGGCTTACGTGATCTCGCCGTCGGCCTGCGGTCCGGTGGCGCCGGATCCGTCCCGCTCGCCGGACCGGCTCTCCGCCCAATGGCTGCTGGCGGTGGCCGCCCGCCTGGTGCAGGACGTCGGCGCGTTGATCGGCGCCGGAGCCAAGGCGGGCAAACGGGTGGCCACCTTCGCCATCGACGGGGAGATCCGTTTCGCTGGCGCGGCGGAACGGGCCGCGTTCGCCCAGGAGCTCTCCGACGCGGTCGCGGGCCTGGTGGCGAAGTACCACGATGAGGGCGCCGCCAGGGGCCGCAGGCACCGGATCGTGGTGGGGTTGCACCCTTCGATGAGTCCAGTGGAGGAGGGCCGAGATGGCGCGTGAGTTCGAGCTGCCCAAGGAAATCGAGCTGCCCGCATCGCCGGAGGAGGTCTGGCAGGCCATCGCCACCGGTCCCGGCCTGGCGGCGTGGTTCATGCCGATGGAGATCGACCCGGAGGGCTCCGAGGTCGCCGAGTGGGACCCGCCGCGCAAGCTGGCCATCCGCACCCCGGCGGCCGAGGACGGGTCCACGAACGCCTTCGAGTACCTGATCGAAGGCAGGGACGGTGGGACGAGCGTGCTCCGGTTCGTCCACAGTGGCGTCCTCGGCGACGACTGGAGCGACGAGTACGAGGGCACGACCAGCAGCGGATGGGACATGTACCTGTTCACGCTCGCCCAGTACCTGCGGCACTTCCGCGGTCGTCCAGCCTCCTATGCGGAGGCAGAGGCGCCTGCGGTCGGCGGCTGGGACCGGCTGCGGCAGCTGCTCGCACCGGTCCGGCTCGGCGGGCCGGTGACGATCGACCTTCCTGGCGGACCGCGGATCCTCGGCGAGGTGGACTACCTCACCGAGAAGTTCATCGGGCTGCGCACCTCGGATGAGCTCATCCGATTCCACGAACGTTCCGCGATCGGTCTGCCGATCGCGGTGAGCGACCACCACTACGGCGCACTCGCCGATCCGCAGCGGCGCGCCGAGTCCTGGCGGCACTGGCTTGCTGCCATCGACCAGGGAGAGTAGGCACGACCGAGGGCACACCGCAGGGGCTGACCACGTTGCTGACGTTCGAGGGCAGTTCGTGGACGTGGTAGCGCTGGGTATGGAGTCGCCATAGCGTGCGGTACCCGGCGGTGTGCCCAGGTGTGCTCGGGCAAGCGCGTTTCGCGAGGTCGACCTCGGAAGGCGGGCGGCCCAGCTCCAGCGGGGTGACCGCGCTCGGAACAACCCGAGTGCGGTCACCCCGATTGAACTGCGAAGGATCCGAACAGCCTGGTTCAGCTGGTCGTGGCGGATGCTGTGTCGAGCCGCCAGATCGTGCTGTGCAGATCAGATCCCCGGACGAGTTGGACTCGCCAAGGGGAGATGCGGATCACGCCGTACTCGGGGTCTCCGGGCCCGCCGCGCCAGTAGCGGATCGGGTCGTAACCTACGCCCGGCGGACCGCCTTTGACGTACACGTCCCAGGCGTGGAGCTTGGACTCTTCGTCCTCGGCCCAGGTTGAGGTGCTGTCGACGAAGACGGCGTTTTGGCGAGGGCTCCAGTACGAGTACGTGGTGTGCGGATTGTTGGAAAGGTGAGCCGTTTTGACGGGGGTCTTGTAGGCGGCGAGCCAGCCGACCGGTCGTCCGTTGACGGTTTCCCAGACGGGGAGCAGCACCCTGGCCCGAGGGCGGTACTGCCGGTCGACGGTGATCATCGTGGCGTACTTGATGTCGCGGATGTAGCTGAAGAAGGTGTCCTCAAGAGCCGAGAAGGTGCTGACTCTGGTGGCCATGACGGGCTCCTTTGCGGTCAGTGCGTGGCGGGGATCTTGGTGTCGTCGGATGTGATTGCCGGGCTCTTGCGGGGTCGCAGCCCGAATGCACTGACGAGGGTGGCGATCAGGGCCGCAGTGAGCGGAACGACGAGGGCGGCGTGGTAGCCGTCGAGCATCGCGGCCGGAGTTCCCGAGTCGGTGGCAGCGATGTTGACAGCTGTGACGGTGGAAAGGCCGAGTGCGGCACCGAACTGGAACGACGTGTAGAGGAGACCACCGGCCAAGCCTTGGTCGGCCTCGGCGATCCCGTCGGTGGCGACGATGGTGAGCGGGCCGTACACCAGCGCAAAAGCGAGACCGAGCATGATCAGGCTGGGGAACATCATCGGGTATGTCCAGTCCGCGCCGACCGGCAGGAACAGCGCGTATGCCAGCGCGGCGAGCAGCAGTCCGCCGAAGATCACCCGAGCGTTGCCGAATCGGTTGACCAGCTTGGGGGTGAGGGTGGGCGAGAGAACGGCATCGATGCCGATGACGATCATCGCGAAGCTGGTCTGCAACGTCGACCAGCCGCGTAGTTCCTGCAGGTACAGCACCACAAGGAACTGGAAACCGAAGAACCCGGCGGCGAAGAGCACCCCGGTGACGTTGGCGCGGACCACTGACCCGGTGCGGAAGATGCCCAGCCGAACGAGCGGCATCGTGGATCGCCGTTCGATGGCGATAAAGGCGGCAAGGAAGGCCAACCCCGCGGCGAACGTGCCCAGTGTCCAGCCGATGTTGGCGTGCGTGGCGCGCTCGACACCGAGGATGAGCAGCACGATAGCGGCGGTGATGGTGACGCCACCGGCCAGGTCGATGCGCTGGCCGGTCCGTTCGGGCCGCGGCGATTTGGGCACCAGTGCGAGCGTGGCGACCAGAATGAGGAAGGACAGCACAACCGGTGCGAAGAAGACCCATCGCCAGTCGACGGAGGTGAGCAAGCCGCCGACGACCAGGCCGATCGAGAAGCCACCCGCTGCCGTGCCGGAGTAGATGAGCAGCGCCTTGTTGCGCTGCGGACCCTCATCGAAGGTCGTGGTGATGATGGACAGCCCGGCAGGGGTCATGAAGGCGGCGGCAACGCCGGTGATGAACCGGGCGACGATCAGCGTCCAGCCTTCGGTCGCGAACCCACCCAGGCCGGAGAAGAGCAGGAAGACGGTGAGCCAGAAGATGAACACCTGACGCCGTCCGAAGAGGTCGGCGGCCCGGCCGCCCACCAGCATGAAACCGCCGTAGCCGAGGACGTAGGCGCTCATGACCCACTGCAGTTCGCCGGTGGACATGCCCAGATCGGCCCGGATGGCGGGAAGGGCCACGTTGAGCATGGCCACGTCGATACCTTCCAGGAAGATCGCCCCGCACAGGGCAAACAGCACTCCCCAGTCACGCGCACGCATCTGAATTCCTTGCTGTTGTTGGAAAACTTGGTATCACCACGATCGATCAAGGCGGGCGGGGGAACAACGGCGAAGATCTCGACGTTCGTTCAACCAGGCTTACCGATCGGGAGGATGCGGATGGAACGCGACGAGTTGGAGTGCTTCCTGACCCTCGCCGAGGAACTGCACTTCGGCCGCACAGCAGAACGGATGCGGTTGTCGAGGGCCAGGGTGAGTCAGCTCATCCAGCGTCTGGAACGCCGCGTCGGAGCCCAACTCTTTGTCCGCACGAGCCGCCGCGTCGCCCTAACCAGCCTCGGTCGGCAGCTTCGCGGCGACCTTGAGCCGCATTACCGCGCGATCGAAGCCGCCCTTTTGCGGGCCGCTGCGAGTGCACGAGGCATTGACGGGGTGCTGCACGTCGGGTTCTCCAACCCGCTGGCCGGGGAGATCGTGCTGAAGGCGGCCGAGGCGCTGCGCGCTGCTCACCGGGGGCTGGCCGTGGAGATCTGCGAAGTACCGCTGTCGAACCCGTACGGGCAACTCCGAAAGGGGGAATTCGACGTTCAATTGACGGAATTGCCAGTGCGCGAGGAAGACCTCGGCGAGGGGCCCACCCTGCTGACGGAAACACGCACCCTGGCGATTGCCTCCGGTCATCCGTTGTCGAAACGCGATGCGGTGTCGGTCGAGGACCTGGCCAGCGTACGGTTGCTGACCATCGATGGGGAGTTGCCGAACTACTGGTTGGAACACCACGTCCCGACGCACACGCCCGGGGGCAGACCGATCGGCCGCGGGCCCGCGGTCACCAACATGCAGGAAGCGCTCATGCTCGTCGCGGGCGGCAAGGGAGCCTTGCTGACGGCGGCGCACACTGCGACGTACTACGCACGGCCAGGAGTGGCTTACGTCCCGCTCGCGGACTCAGACCCGGTGGGCTACGGCCTGGTGTGGCGGGTCGGCGACAACACCAGCGCGATCAAGGCATTTGCCCGGACCGCCACTGACATGGTGCGGAAGATGGCTCTGGGTGTCCGCGATTGAGCTTTGATGTTCAACCCGCACGCGCTTCCGATGCGTGCCCGGACGCCGCGTGACTCTGCGGCATCCGGGCACGCGAGGCGGACGCAAGCGCTACCTGACGCAACTGGCGATCGCCCGCAGCGTCCGGTGTTGATCGTCAGTCGACCGAGACCAGCTCGCGGTTCGGGGCTTCGTCGTGTTCCATCTCGACTCGGACTGCCGCGATCTGACGGCGGCCCCAGCGTTCCGAGAAGCCGTAGCGTTCGCCCAGTTGGGCGCCGGTGATGGGTTCACCGATCTCCAGGGACAGGCGGTAGTCGCGGCGGGCGAAGGTGCGCTTGTTCTCGTCCGTCAGGGGTTCAGCCGGTACCGGCGGCAGGGTTTGGGTTTGCTCCGACGGATCGACTTCGTTGGGGTCCGGCTTCGCGGTGTCGCTGCTGGCAACCACGGGCGCGGCTGCGGTCTCCGGCTCGGTGTCGTCGTCGCGGTCCTGGTCTGCGGTGTCGTCGTTCTCGGGTTCGGCCAGGGTTTGCGAGTGGCCGTTGGTCTCGGGTCGAACTGGGGGCACAACAGGGGCTTCCGGTTCGTCTTCGGCCACGGCGCGCGGATGGGCTTCGGTCGGAGCTTCAGGTTTCGATTCGGACCGCTGGGGCTGGGCGCGCGAGGGCTCGGCCGGGACTGGCGGTTCGGGGGAGCGCTGTGGTGCGGCGCCGACCGGCGCGGGCACTGCCTGCGGTGCCGGAGGGACTTGGTGCGGCTGCTGGACGATGGGGATGCGCTGGTGTCCGGACGGCGGTGGTTCCGGCGCCCTCGATGCCAGGGCTGGTCTGTCCGATCCGACTTGGTCGTGGGCGTTCGGGCCGAGACCAGCGATCTCGGACACCGGGATGTCGGTGACCTGGCGGCGGAACGCTCCGGCGGTGCCGCCGCGGTCCACCAGCCACCGCAGCAGCAGGAGTCCTGGCCGGAGCCGGAGGCGGCGCTTGCCGTGCCGCTCTTCGTAGTCGGCGCGCAGTTCGGCCAGCACGACGTCGAACACCGCGACTGCGGCGACCGGCAGTCCGGCGGCCACGACCCGGGCTTCCGGGGTCAGCTGGTGGATCCAGTTGATCCACGACGAGATCGCGGTGAAGGTCCACATCAGCAGACGGCCGCGGAGCGCGCTGCGGCCGTGGATCGAGGCACGGTAGGTGATCAGCGTGGCGCCGAAGGCCGCGCCGTCGAATGTCGCTGGGATCAGCCATGCCGTCCAGTAGCTGAAGCCGACCATCTGGTCCTGGCCGTAGGCGTGCAGGCCGACGAAACTGGCGCCCCAGCCCATCACCGCCGCGAGGGCGACGAAGCCTAGTGCGGCACGGGACAACCAGAGACCGTGGCCGGGTTTCGTGTTCTTCGGTTGATCACTCAACGTCGGTCCTAAGCAGCCGGGTCTTCGTGGGACCCGCCGATCTTAGACGTGTGTCACTCGAAAGGGTCACGCGTATCGGGAGTTCGTTCGGATTCGGTGACGATGCAGGCCGGACTCGTCCGAACGTGGGTATCGCGGTGCGCGGCGACCGGCCGAAGGTGGAGTCCGACCGGCCGATCACCGACACGAATCCGGTGCGGGGAAAGGCTCCGCGACGCGGGCCGCATCACAGGCTGGCGTAGATGTCTCGGTACAGGCGCAGGGCGCTGGTTTCGAGCTCTGTCGGGTCCTGGTCGGCGAAGCGGTCGGGGCGCAGCCGGTCGAGATCGGGGAAGGTCGACCGCTGGTCGCAAATCAGCTCGACCAGGCCTCGTGCCGCGCCTCCGGCGTGCGTCACCCAGATCGCCGCCGCCGACCACAGCCCGGTGATGTCCGGGAAAGCGCCGAGCAGCGGCAGGTTGTCGGGCGTCATGGCGAACACACCGTTGAGCCGCTCGGCGATCGGGAAGCGGTGCGACGCGGGCAGCAGTTCCATCGCTCGCCGCACCGCGTCGTCGAACAGTTCGCCGGGCCACGGCCGCTCCGCGTTCCAGCCGAGCTGGTCGGGCGCGATCGGCTGCGGGGCGTGGTCGTAGCTGCCGAGGCCGAGGCGATCACCGTGGTCGCGCGCGTAGACGTGGTGTTCGGGCCAGCGCACGAACGGGGTCGGTGCACTGGATTTCCCGTGTTTCGGCCCGTACGCGTAGGGATGGGCGACGGGCGTCAGCGGGAGCCGCTGATCGACCAGCGAAGCCAGCGCTGGGCCCCAGATTCCGGTCGCCAGCACGACATCGTCCGCCGGGAACGATTCCGCAGCGGTTCGCACCGACGACACGCGGTTGCCTCGCAGTTCGATGCCGACCACCGCCGCGTTGTCGACGAACCGGGCGTTGCCGCGCTCCCGCAGCGCTGCGGTGATGATCCCGGCGCGGGCCGTGCCGTCGTCGGTGAAGTGCAGGCCGCGGCGGCACTGGGCCGGGTCGATCAGCTCCGGTGCGAGCGCGACCGTCTCGGCTGCGTCGAGCAACCGGTGCGGAAGTCCGGCGGATGCCGCTAGCTCCGCACGTTCTTCCAACTTGGCCAAGCCTTCCGGAGTGCTGGCGACTTCCACACCACCGGCCCGGTCGAAGCCCCGCACGCCGCCGAATTCGAGACCGTCGTACAGCGCTGCGCTGGCGCGGGCCAGTTCGGTCATCACCGGCGTTTCGTTGAGCAGGCCCACGAAGCCGGGTGCGGGCCCGGTCGATCCGCGCAGTTGGCCGGTCGGCGCCTGGTCCAGCACCGTCACCGAGACGTCCTCGGGAAGCTGCGCCGCAATCGATGATCCGACGATTCCAGCACCGATCACCACAATCTTCCTAGTCATACCGACCAACGTAGAACACTGGTGGCGGAACTCCAGCCTGTGGTGGAGCGGGCGATTTCGCGCGAAACCGGCACCCGCTCCCCATGGGAAGCGGCG